>CAYSEG010000001.1:0-5858 GCA_964430135.1 uncultured Candidatus Saccharibacteria bacterium
ATTTTTATTTTATTAGAATTTTTATAAATATAAAAGTTATTTTGGAAGGGGTCTACAGTTTATTTTGCTTCAAACGAAAATATGTATCTTCGCCTTCCTTTATATAAAGACAGATAAAACGCAACTTTATTAATCGCAATTACAGTCTGATCCTCTCAGCAATATTTCCAATAACTGGAATTTTCCAATATTCCCCATTAAGAACTTTAATCAAAGCAATAATCCAAACCACAAAAATAAAAATTCCAAGAAGCCACCCAAGAATAGGAATCCAAATTAAAAATTCAGCAATAAACATAACCAATCCTTGTTTGGCATGAAACTGAACAAATTTGTTTTCTCTTTTCATCAGAAGCGGAATAAAACAAAGAATACTAAGATAACTCAAAAGAGCCCAGATTTTTTCATCTTGGATAGCGCTTTCTCCCTTATCTTTTTTTTCTGAAACAAATTCTTTTTCTTTTGTTTCTTTTTTTTCTTCAGGCACTTTACTCACCCCCTTTCTGTTTTAGTATTTAATATTAAGTATATTGTATTTAGTATTTTTTATATAAGACGCTAAATACTTCATACTTTATACTATTTTATAGAGCAATAAAATATGATCCTTTTTTCTTGCTCTTTTATACAGACATACTTCGTAAAGCTTTAATCCGCTCCTCTACCGGCGGATGTGTCATAAATAGTTTTGTAAACCAGTTCTGGGATTGCTTCCCCCTGAACGGAGAAGAAATAAAAAGATGCGCCATGGAGTTATTTGCCACCCGCATTGGATTTTGATCTTGAGAAATTTTTTCCAAAGCCCGAGCTAATCCTTCGGGATAGCGGGTAAGAAGCGCGCCGGTTGCATCAGCCAAGAATTCCCTTTTCCTGGAGATAGCAAGTTTTATCAAAGAAGCGGCAAGTGGTGCCAAAATTGCGGCTAAAATTCCCAAAACCAGTAAAATCGCTCCGCTGGAATCCCGGGAATCGCGACGTCCCCCTCCAAAAAAACTAATTCTTAAAAACATATCTGAAAGCATCGCCACCACTCCAACCAAAACCACCACAACCGTCTGAAGAAGCATATCCTTATTCCCGATATGAGAAAGCTCGTGCGCGATTACTCCCTCTAATTCTGATCTTTCTAATTTTTCCAAAAGGCCGCGGGTCACTGCCACTACTGCATGATCCGCGTCCCTGCCAGTGGCAAAAGCGTTTGGCTGGGACTCATTAATTATAAAAATACGCGGCAGAGGAAGGCCAGCAGTAATGCATAAATTTTCAACCAAGCGATAAAGCTCCGGATTGTCCTTCTTTTCAATTAATTGCGCCTGGGTCATTCTCAAAATAATTTTATCCGAATACCAATAGCTGGTAAAGCTCATCAAAATACTTAAGACCACGGCGATAATTAAAATGATGCTTGAATTCAATAAAAAGCTAAAAAGCCAGCCAAGAACGATAATAAATATCAAAAAGCCGGTCATAAGCAGCCATGTCTTTTTGGTATTTGAATCTGCATAAGTGTATAGAGTAGCCATAGAATTAAACTCAAAAGTCAAAACTCAAATTTTAAAACTGCAACTAAAAGCTAAAAAACCAAACCGTCCAAAAATTAAAAAAATCAAAAGAATTAACCCTTTAGGGTTTTATAATCAAGTTTAAACAAGCTAAACTTATAAACAGCCTAAAGGCTGAATTCCAGTTCCTAGACAGCCTGATTCAGAAACCTATGAAAGCAAACCTAAGAATCCCTTGCAGAACAATGGAACCTTTCGACACTAAAGTGCCTCGGGACGGCAACTTTCTGTTGTTAGTTTTGGGTTTTAAGCCGTGGCTTTAACTTTTGAACTTTGAATTTTGGATTATCTTCAAAACTTAACATTCACCGGCTCCCTCGCCGCTTCTTCTATCTCAAAAAATTCTCTCTCTTTAAATTTAAGCATTCCGGCAATAATGTTGTTCGGGAAAGTCTGAATTTTAATGTTAAAATCTCTGACATTGCCGTTGTAAAATCTTCTGGCCGCTTGAATCTTATTCTCTGTATCAGAAAGCTCCCTTTGAAGCTCCAGAAAATTCTGACTTGCTTTAAGATCCGGATAATTCTCAGCCACTGCAAAAAGAGTCTTCAATGCCCCGGCAAGCATATTTTCCGCCTGACCACGTTCTTTTATTGTTTTAGCAGACATTGCTCGGGTCCGCGCTTCCGTCACTTTTTCAAAAAGTTCTCTTTCGTGCTTGGCATATCCTTTGACTGATTCAACTAAATTAGGGATCAAATTATACCTCCGTTTGAGCTGAACATCAATGTCTGACCATGCTTCGTCAGTTCGGTTTTTAAGTTTAATTAGACCGTTGTAGACAACAATTATCCAAAGGAAAACTGCCGCTACAACAATAATTAGAAGCCATAAAAGTGGTTCCATAATTTTCTCCTTTCTTTTTGTTATGGAATGTTATTGCGAAGAGCAAACAAAGCGAGCGACGAAGCAATCCCACAGATAAAAGATCCTCTTAATGCTAAATTTCTCGCATTTTTCTTCGGAGCTGTTTCGGCGCCAAAGCGCCTCGCAATGACACCCAAAAATTAAAATAACTAACTTCTATTTATAGTATAATATAAATTTCCATAAATGCAAGTCAAATAAAAAAGGGGATTAAATTAAACTTTTATTCCCCTAAATTTTAGTTTTGTTTATTCTTTAATGTCTGTCCATCCTTCATTACTATCAAGAAATTCAATGATTCTATCTTTCTTCTTTTTGATTTCATTGGCTATCAATTTCAATACTTTCTCGACTTCTGGATAATATAGGTTATCAAGTATGAGCCGGTTGAATCTAAACTTAGACCACCCGAAATCATAGCTCCAAGTTAATTCTCCTTTTTCATCTCTACTAATACCTATATCCGTTACGGAAAAATATCCAAAGTCTATCACTATATGACATCTGTCATGCCTTTTTTGATCGTTATCGTCGTAAATAGCATTTATATATGTAATCCTCACCTTCTTAATTTCAAAAACAGCTTTTTCTTCTTTTTCTTCAGGCATATTTCCCCTTCTAATTTTTTAACGCTTCCACAGTGTTGGTTAGCTACAAATTTTTAATAACCACCCAACACTGCAGAAACTATTGTTAAAGAACATTTATTAAACCTTATAAAAATTTTATAACCCTGTCAAACCTCTACACCGAGACCAAAACATTAACTTCAACGGGATTAACTTCTAAAACCCCATTTTCAATTTCAAAAAATAATTCTTTCTTATCTTTATCTCGAACTTTTATTCTCCCCTTATCAAGAGAGGTTATTAAAGGAATATGATTAGGCAAGATAGTAAGCTCGCCTTCTGTTCCCGGCAAGGTTATTGAAAAAATTTTTCCTTGATAAATTATCTTATGGGGAGCAATGATGTTAAGATCCATAAACATTTTAAAATTCGGAGTCCGAATGCCGAAATCCTAAACAAATTTCAAATTTAAACATTCAAAATTATCTTAGAATTTTCAATTTTGGTCATTAAGATTTGTTTCGAATTTAGGATTTAGGATTCAGGACTTCATCTATGTTCCCTTTCATATAAAAATCTTCTTCTTTTTTAGAATCAAGCTCGCCGGAAACTATTTTTTTGAATCCTCTTATCGTATCTTTAAGAGAAACATACTTCCCTTCTCTGCCGGTAAATACCGCTGCTACATAAAAGGGCTGTGAGAGAAATCTCTGAATCTTTCTGGCTCTTGAAACAATAATTTTATCCTCTTCAGACAATTCTTCTATTCCCAGAATTGAAATAATATCCTGAAGTTCTTTGTATCTTTTTAAAATCTGAATAACCTCCCTTGTCACCTGATAATGTTCCTCGCCAATAACTTTTGGATCTAATATATTAGAAGAACCCTCTAAAGGATCAATTGCCGGATAAATTCCGAGATCAGCTATTTGGCGAGATAAAACAATTGTAGCATCAAGATGAGAGAAGGTAGCAACGACTGCCGGGTCAGTTAAATCGTCAGCCGGAACATAAACCGCCTGAATAGAAGTGATTGAACCTTTTTGGGTAGAGGTAATTCTCTCCTGAAGCGCGCCCATTTCAGAAAATAAAGTAGGCTGATAACCGGTTTGAGAGGGGATTCTGCCTAAAAGGGCTGAAACCTCTGAACCCGCTTGAACAAACCTGAAAATATTATCAATAAAAAGCAAAACATCTTTTCTTTCTTCGTCTCTAAAATATTCAGCTACAGCCAAACCGGTAAGCCCGACTCTAAACCTCACCCCGGGAGTCTCATTCATTTGGCCAAAAACTAAAACAGTATTTTTAATAACTCCAGACGTTTCCATCTCATGTAAAATATCATTCCCTTCTCTTGACCGCTCACCAACCCCGGTAAAAACAGAAATTCCTTTGTGAGCTTTAGCGATATTTCTGATCAACTCCTGGATTAAAACGGTCTTTCCTACTCCCGCTCCGCCAAAAAGCCCTACTTTCCCTCCTTTGGAAATAGGAGTCAAAAGATCTATAGCTTTTATTCCAGTTTCTAAAATTTCAATTTTTGTCTTTTGTTCTTTAAGAGTCGGGGAAGATCGGTGAATAGGGAAAAACTTATCTGTTTCAATTTTTCCTTTTCCGTCTATTGGCCTTCCTAAAACATTTAAAACTCGACCGAGTGATCCCGACCCTACTGGTACTTTAATCGGCGAAAAAGTTCTCTTCACTTCATCTCCTCTTTTTAACCCTTCGGTCGGATCCATAGCCAAACATCTTACTTTGTTGTCACTAATATGCTGCTCAACTTCCAATACTAAATTATTTTTCTCCACAAATAAAGCTTCATAAACCGGCGGAAGATTTTCCTCAAATTCAACATCTATTACTGGACCTGTAATTTGTGTAATTTTTGCCATAAATTTAATAAATTCTTATTTTATTACTTGTTTAGCTGAACTAATCTCAGAAACCTCTGATGTAATTTGATTTTGCCTCACTTTATTATAATTCAAAGTTAATTCTTCTATAATATCTTTTGCATTTTGGCAAGCGTTTCTCATCGCCATCATCCTGGCTGAATGTTCTGAAGCATTAGCTTCTAAAATAGTGTGATAAATTTCAAACTCTATTAATTGAGGGGTTAAACTTTCAAAAATTTTTTCCCGCGAAGGTTCAAAAATATAATCATATCCGCCCGCTTCGGGTTCACTTTCTTTTTCGGCAAATTTCCCTGTTTTTCTGCCCTCTGCAGACTCGTAGGACACAAGGGCGGACTTTCTCAACATTTTCTGAAGAGCCTCCGGCGCTAACGGCAAGAGTTGAATTTTCTTTGGTTTTTGGATAAAAGACGAAATAAAATCAGCATAAAAAAGATAAATCTTCTGAAATTGGTTTTCTTGAAAATAACGAAGAAGAAGCCGGGCAATTGGTTTCACTTCCTCAAACTCACCGTAATCTCCTATTCCAGTAAACTCTACTTTTATTTTAAAATCCTTTTTCCTAAAAAAAGCAACCGCCTTTTTGCCAATAGCCATTACTTCCACCGGAGCCGTTTTTTCTATTTCCCTCGCTTCTTTTTCTGTAAATTTTAAAATATTCTTATTAAAAGAACCGCAAAAACCTTTATCCGAACTTACTACTACTACCAAATTTTTTTTAAGCTTTCGATGTTGGAAATAAAAGGAATTTTCTTTTAAATATCCTTTTTGATATTGGGCTAGCCTATTTAAAATTTCAATAACTTTTTGGGCAAATGGACGGGAACTCAGAGCTATCTTTTGGGCTTTTCTCATCTTTACAGCCGAAATAAGCTCCAAAGCTCTAGTTACCTGGGAAATTCTTTGAGTAGAATTTATTTTCTGCTTAATTTCTTTCAGAAACATAT
>CAYSEG010000001.1:5958-59802 GCA_964430135.1 uncultured Candidatus Saccharibacteria bacterium
TGGGAAATTCTTTGAGTAGAATTTATTTTCTGCTTAATTTCTTTCAGAAACATATTTTTTCAAAACTTGCCTTATTATCTTTTCTAATTCTATTTCTATATCTTTATCTAAATCTTTTGTTTCTCTTATCCTGCTAAAAATCTCTGGCTTTTGAATTTCCAGTGTTTCAAACAAATCTTTCTCAAATTTTCTAATATCTTCAATTTTTACTTCGTCTAAAAATCCTCTAGTGGCGGCAAAAATTATCGCCACTTGCCGCTCAAAACCAAGCGGAGAAAGAGTATCCTGTTTTAAAATTTCTCTCATTCTTCTTCCCCGATCGATCCTACTTTTAGTTTCTGGATCTACCTCTTCGGCAAATTCCAAGAAGCTCTCCAACTCCTGAAACTGAGCCAATTCTAATTTTAAAGTAGCGGCAACTTTTTTAATTGCCTTAGTCTGGGCAGCTGATCCAACTCTGGAAACTGAAAGCCCGACATTCATCTCCGGTCTTTGCCCTTTTAAATACAATGAAGTATCCATATATATCTGACCATCACAGATTGAAATTACATTAGTGGGAATATATGCGGTAATATCTTCAGCTTGAGTTTCAATAATAGGAAGAGCGGTAAGAGAGCCTCCTCCTTTATTTTTATTCAATTTCCCTGCTCTTTCTAAAAGCCTTGAGTGAAGATAAAAAATATCACCAGGATATGCTTCCCTCCCCGGAGATCTTCTTAAAACTAAAGAAATCTCGCGCCAAGCCCAAGCATGCTTTGTTAAATTATCAAAAACAATCAAGACATCCTTTCCTCTATCCATAAAATACTCTCCTAAAGCTGTTCCGGCATAGGGAGCCAAATACCAAAAAGATACCGGGTCGCTAGAAGTAGCTAAAACTACCGCCGTATAATCCATCGCTCCATATTTTTTGAAAACTTCCAAAATCTTAGCAATTTCGCTTTCTCTTTTTCCTATGGCTACATATATACAAATCGGCCTTTTTGGCTCCTGTTTCTGATTCAAAATGGTATCAATGGCTAAAGAAGTTTTTTGGGTGATTCTATCGCCCAAAATTAACTCTCTCTGTCCTCTGCCAATAGGAACTAAAGCATCAACGATTTTGATGCCCGTATGAAGGGGAAAACTAACCGGCTCTCTGTCTATCACCGAAGGACCAACTTTTTCCAAAGGATAAAAATGTTTCGCTTTTATCTCCCCGCTTTCATCTAATGGTTTTCCTAGGGGATTAATTACTCTTCCTATTAATTCTTCTCCAACTGGACAAGAAAGGACCTTTCTAGTTCTTTTAACAATATCCCCTTCCTTTATTTTTGAAAAATCACCAAGAATAATACTGCCTATTTCATACTCTTCTAAAACTGAAGCAAGGCCATATATTTCTTCCTGCGTTTCATCCTGTCCCGAATCCTTTTTACCGGACGGTTCAAATTTTATTATCTCCAAACTTTCTACATTTTGAAGACCGGAAATCTTAGCTGTTCCATCCTTCACCTGAAGCACCCTTCCTATTTCTTCCTGCTGGGGCTTAAGCTCTAAATTTTCTATTTCTTGCTTTAGATATTCTAAAGTATCCATAATAAAAAGTTAAAATTCAAAATGCAAAATAGCAAATCAAAAACTCTTAATAAGCCTTTATCCTTCTCAAAACTCCCCTTATTGAAGCATCTATTAAATAATTATTACTTTTCGCTATGAATCCACTAATAATACTTTCATCTATTTTGATCCTAAACATCTTTTTTTCTCCTAAAACTTTTCTTAAATCTCTTTTTATTTTCTCAATTTCTTCTTCATAAATTTTTCTTGACAAGATTAATTCTACTTCATCCCTTTTTGAATATTTTTTGAATTCTTTTAAAATCCGAGGGAGAAGATAAATTTTCCTTTTATTTTTTAAAATTTCCAGAAAGTTTTTTACTATTTTTTGCTTTTCCGCATCCTTTTTATTTTCCGCGGCTAAAAATAAAGCCTCAGCTAATAGCTGCGCCTGATCTTTAACTCTCATTATTTTGGTGGACCCTATTAGAAGCATTGTCTCTAACGGGTCGAAGATTTAATAAAAATTCTTCTATAATTTGTTTGTCTTTTTCGGCATCAATTTTCATCTTTAAAATTTTCTCAGTCAGACCTAAACTTATATTAATTATTCCTTTTCGTTGGATCTCCTGCATTTTTTCTATTTCCATCTCTCCCTGCTTCCTTGCCATTTCCAATATTTTTTCTTTTTCTTTTTGACTTTCTTTAATAATCTGTTCGGCTTTTCCTCTCCCTTTTTCCTCTATTTGTTTTAATATCTGAAAAGCATTCTGCCGGGCATTTTCCAAAATTTTTTCTTTCTGACTTTTTATCGCCTGAATTCTTTTTTCAATTTCTTCTGATCTTTTTATGCCCTTGTCAATCTTTTCTTTCCTTTCTCTTAAAACTTTCAAAAACGGACGATAAGCAAATCTTTTCAGTAAATACAAAATCACCAAAAAATTAATGGTTTGTGCTAACAAAATTTTCCAGTCAATACCTAAATTTTCTAAAATTCCCATGATATGATAACAAACTCCATTTCATTCCGTTTGTCAGTCCATTGTTTAATGCGGACTGATACACGCAGCGAAGCGGAGTGTGTTATTATTTTTTTCTTATATAACTACTAAGCGCTTCTGTGACAAATGTTGCCGAAATGGTTAAATAGCAAAAGATAATTATACAAACTTAATTAAAATCGCAATAACTAAAACATAGATAGCGATCGCTTCGGCAAAAGCAATAGCCAAAATCATTGAGGTTTGAATCTTAGAAGAAGCTTCTGGATTTCTGCCAATTGCCTTCATTGCCTCAGATCCTATTTTCCCAATGGCAAAAGCTGGAAGTATCACTCCGAAAGCAATGGTAAAACCAGCGGCTATATTTTTAATCATTGCTGGATCTAATTCTTCTAACATAGATTTTAACCTTTAATTAATTAGAATTTTTATTGTTCCGACCTTTTATTTATTCCTTCAGTGAGAGATACTCACTGCTGTAGTATAAAAAATGACTATCAGGCTTGAAAAAATCAAAGCTTGAATAAAACCAACTAAAATTTCTAAAAGTAAAAAGGGTATGGGAAGAAAGTAAACAAATAAAAAAGAGGTTGCCAACAGCAGAACCTCTCCGGCAAAAATATTTCCAAAAAGCCTTACAGCTAAAGATAAGACTTTAATAATTTCACTAAAGCCTTCCAGTATTCCGACAAAAAATAGGATTGGACTTTTAAAATTTAAAAATTTTTTAAGATGGCAACTAATTCCTAGCCTTCGGATAGCTAATATATGAACAAATGCCATCGAAGAAATAGCCAAAGCTAAAGTAAAATTAAGATCAGAGCTTGGAGAACGCAAAAAATGAAAAATGCCAAGCCCCGGCAAAATTTCCAAAAGATTAGCAAATAAAATTAAAATAAATAAAGTTGAGGCTACTGGAAATATATCTTCTGTTTTTTTTCTGTCGCCAGTAATACCATCTATAAAATGCAAAATACTCTCTAAAGCCCACTCTATAAAATTCTGGAATGAATTGGGTATCATCTTTTCTTTTCTTAACCCGAAATGAAGTAAAATAAATATAACCAATCCCACTATTATAGTTAAGATAAACGTATTAGTAACTTGAAAGTTAAAAACTTCAAAAATTTTTTCAGAAGAAAATGAAATATCGTGTATACCCATACAATTAAATCCTATATTTTTATCCACAAAAAAAATGAAAACTTATTTTATTATACTCCTGTAAAATAAACTGTCAAGTCCTCGAAAATCCAAATTCATTCTGTTTGTCTATCCAAGCTTTTACATCGAAGAAGAGAGAAAAATCCGCAAGCTAATTTTAAATCCCGACCCGCATTTCCGCCTCCCTATAACAATCTTACTCTTGTTATTATCTATCTTTTGAAAATTCTTACTGAATAACGTTCTTAACTATTTTTTACAGTCATTAATTTTTAACAAACTCATTTTATTGACAAATTAAGCAGCTTGACGAACCCCCCATAGAGAAATATAATGAAACTATATAATTAAAAAGCAAATACGAAAAAAACACAACAACCCGACAATTAAACATTGTTAAACAGACTAGCTAATCTTATAAAAAGAGAGCTGTTAAAAAATATCAGAGCAATTTTACGCAATTAATGTTGGCCTGAAGATAATGAAGATAATATTAGACTAAAATAATATAATTCACAACAGCATAATTTATAACAATGAAAAATAAAATATTCTCCAATATAGTCAAAAAATTAAACGAAATTCAAAAAATTGAAGGTCTGACCAATAAAGAAATTCAATTGCTTTCTACCCCCAAAAAAATAAATCACACCCAGCTTAAAATTAACAACAAAAAATTTCCCGCCTGGCGAATTCTTTTCAATGACGCTCTGGGTCCGGGCAAAGGAGGAATTAGATTTCATCCCGAAACCAGCGAAGATGAAGTTATGTCTCTGGCTTTCTGGATGATGATCAAAAATTCATTAGCCGAACTGCCTTACGGCGGCGCTAAAGGCGGAGTTAAATTTAATCCCCAAAATGCGTCTCTTAAAACGATAGAATCAGTAAGCAGAAAATTTATAGACGCTTTTTACAAAGTTTTAGGGCAGGATAAAGATATTCCCGCCCCGGATGTTTATACCAATTCTCAAATTATGGCCTGGATGCTTGATGAATATGAAAAGAAAGTTTGCCATCACGAACCGGCAATGATTACTGGCAAGCCTTTGGAATTGCAGGGTAGCGCTCTACGCAACGACGCAACGGCTAAAGGAGGATTTATTATTGCCAAAGAGCTTGTTAAAAAATTTAAGTTAAATAAAAAAAATACGGAAATTGCCGTTCAGGGTTTTGGCAATGCTGGTTTATATATTTCAAAAATGTTGACAGATAACAGTTTCAGAATTATAGCTGTCAGTGACAGCAAAAATGGTATTTATAATAAAGAGGGATTAAACATTAATGAAGTAATAAAGAAAAAACAAAAAACAGGAAGGGTGTCAAAATATACAAAAGCAAAAATTATTACTAACGGCAATCTGCTGGAATTGCCAGTTGATATTTTAATTTTAGCTGCTCTTGAGAATCAAATTACCAAAAAAAATGCTAAAAATATAAAAGCGAAGTATATTATAGAAATAGCAAATGGTCCTATCGATTATGAAGCAGATAAAATATTATTTAACAAAAACATAACAATAGTACCTGATGTACTAGCAAATTCAGGGGGAGTAATAGTTAGCTATTTTGAATGGGCGCAAAACAGAACGGGCAATATTTTAGATAAAAAATATCTAGAAAATTTACTGCAACAAAAAATGATAAATTCTTGGCAAAAAGTTATCAATTTACATCAAGAAAAAAATAAAAAAATAGATTTGAGAACAGCAGCATATATTATTGCCGTCAGAAAAATTTTAACGGCAGAAAAACTCAGGGGAAATTTGTAAATTGGTTATAAAGTTATGCCTATAAATAAAATCACAATTTTGCCCGGGATAAATAAATTCGGCAGAAAAGAAAATTTCGAGAAAATTGATATCAAAAAAGGGGAAGTAATAGCTATTGTTGGCCGCACCGGAGCGGGCAAAAGTCAACTTCTTTACGATATTGAAAGGTTAGCCCAAAAAGACACCAAAAGCAAAAGGGAAATTTTAGTCAATAACAAAACTCCCAATAGAGAATTAAGATTCAACCCTAAAAGAAAATTAATCGCTTCGCTGGCCCAAAGCATGAATTTCTTAACAGACATATCTGTTAAGGATTTTTTGCAATTACATCTGGAATCTCGCGGGAAAAAAGCAAGGCCTGGATTGCTTAAAGAAGTAATACAAGAAGCTAATAAAATTACCGGCGAGGCGATTTTGCCTGAAATGAATTTGCTTAATTTGTCAGGAGGGCAAAGCAGGGCGCTGATGGTCTCTGACGTAGCCAATATCAGCGTCTCACCTATTATTTTAATTGATGAAATAGAAAATGCCGGCATTAAAAAAGAACAAGCAATTAAAATTTTAGTGGAAGAAGAAAAAATTGTCTTAATTGTTACTCACGATCCGTCTTTGGCGCTAAATGCTGACAAAAGAATTATTATTAAAGACGGGGGAATTGTCAAAATTTTAAATACTTCTCTAAAAGAAAAAGGCATTGCCCATTATTTAAATTGGATAGAAAGTTATAACTTAGAGATAAGGGAAAAAATAAGAAAAGGACAAGAAATTAAGAATATAGAAATATATTGCGAGCCGGCTAAATTTAAAAAGGAAATATGAAATTTAACTCAAGATTAAATACTCATACTTTAACGAATCAAGGCTCTGCAGAACCGAAGATGAGGCAGAAACTTATAATTTTTGCCGGAACACCCGGGTCGGGCAAGACAAGCATCATTAAATATATAATCCAGGAATTAAAAAACGATTTTAAACTATTTTTTGCTAAATTTGATTGTTTACAGACATCAGATAATGAACGTATTGCCAAGGAATATAAAATTCCAACCGTTAAAAAATTAGCTGGAGAGCTTTGCCCTGACCATTATACGGCGTTGGAAATTCCTAAAATAATCAGAGAAAATCAGGATAAGGATATTATTATTTTGGAAACCGCCGGCTTATGTCTCCGTTGCTCTCCTTATATCAAAGAAGGTCTGGGCATTAATGTTTTAGACATTACCTCCGGAGACCCTTCTCGTTATGGTCCCATTTTAACCCAAGCAGATGTTGCGGCTATCAGTAAGGGCGATTTGATTTCTCAAGCAGAAAGGGAAATTTTTAGAGCAAAGGTTTTAAAAGTTAATCCTAAAGCAAAAATTGTAGAGATAAATGGGCTTACAGGAGAGGGAGCCATTGATATTGTAGAATACATAAAAGCGTCATCTTGTATTAAAAAAGATAAAAAATTAACGCTAAAACATTCTATGCCTTCAGCGTTATGCGGTTATTGTTACGGAAATAAAATAATTGACGAAAAAGAAGAACAAAAAAGAGCTTCGGCGGGGAAAGAATTAAAAAATTTAATTCCCGGACTAAATTGCGGAAAATGCGGTTTTAAATCTTGTAATGAATTTATTAGAGCGGTTTTAGACGGAAAAGCAATAAAAGAACAATGTCCCTTTATTAAGCAAAAAGTCGCAAATAAAAATAATTAAAAAAAAATTAAATCTATGCCATGGATAAAACAAAATAAATGTATTGGTTGCGGAGCTTGTGTCAGGGTTTGCCCGGTTGGAGCCATTTCTATAAAAAACGGCAAGGCGGTTATTGATCAAGAAAAATGTATCAAGTGTGGTAAATGTTTGAATGTTTGTCCGCAAGAAGCAATACGGCCAAACTCCGAAAATCCAGAATTAAGAAAGCATCTATTCGGAAGTCGTGGAATGGCTCGTGGAATGAGAAAGGAAAGAAATTATGGAGTAAGAAGATGATTTCAAAACGAATTTATACCTATACCAATTAGCTTTGAAGATAAAAATAAATCGTTCGGCAATTTGCTCGCTTCTTTTTGTGTTTAAAATTGGTATACAGGAAGAACGCGGATTGCTATTGAGACATTAGACAAGCAAATAGAATACAATAAAGAAAATAAAAAAATGGCAGATAATAGCCTTTCAAATATTAAAAAATTACTTAAAGAAGTAAGACATCCTTTTATTGACAGCACTCTTTTTGAGCTTGGATTCTTTAAAAGCATAGAGAAGAAAAATAATAAGTTGATTATTGTTTTAGCTTTTCCTTTTGAGAATATTCCCATTAAAGACCAGCTAATTGCTTTAGTAAAAGGACCTTTAAACAAATTAAACCTAGATATAAAAATAAAAATAACAGTAATGAACCAAAAGGAATTGCAAAATTTTTTAAATAAAGAACAAAAAAACTGGATAGGATAAAAAAATATTTTTTTAAAAAATAAGATGGCAGAAGAGCTAATTTTAAAAGTTAAAAATTTAAGAGTGAAGGCAAATGGCGAAGAAATTATCAAAAATCTGTCTTTCAACGTTGGAAGAGGGGAATTTTTTATAATTTTAGGACCAAACGGCGCCGGCAAGACCACGCTCTTTAAGGCACTGCTTGGGTTAATTCCCTATAAAGGAGAAATCGCCTGGAACCGAAAGAATATTAAGTTTGGTTATCTGCCGGAACGCCTGTCTCGTTCGGAATTCAAAAAGATTCCCATCTCAATTCGAGAATTTTACAGATTTAAAGAAGATTCTGAAGAGAAAATTTCTAAAATATTAAAAGCCGTAGGATTAAAAGGGGATAAATTCCTCGAAAAAAATCCGGGAAATTTATCATCTGGACAATTTCAGAGAATGTTGATCGGCTGGGCGCTGCTCGGAGACCCTGAAGTTTTATTTTTTGATGAACCAACCACTGGCATTGACATCGGAGGGGAAGAAAATATTTATTCCCTTTTGCGAAAATTTTGGCAGGAGAGAAATTTAACTATTTTATTGATAACCCATGACCTGAACATCGTTTATGGTTACGCGACTAATGTTTTATGCCTTCACAAAAATGGGATCTGTTCCGGTCCTCCCCGAAAAGTCTTAACCCCGCAGCTCTTAGAGGATTTATACGGCAACAAAATCAAATTTTATAAGCATACACACTAATAAAAATCAAAAGTCAAAATGGAAATTTAAAATGTAAAAAGAATTATTTTTTATTCTCCTATCTAATTCTAACGTTTTAGCTGAGGATTTTAAAATTCTTTTAATCCTTTTTGAATTGTGATTTTTGATTTTTGAATTATTTATAGTTTTTGTCATTTGAATTTATAATTTTGATATTGTTTAGGATCTCGATATTCGAGTTTCCTTTATAAAATAAAAGTTATGTTTTCTCAATTCTTCTTAAGCCTAATCACAGCAATTTTTATAGGAGGGGTAGCCGGATACCTTGGCTCTTTAATGATTACCAAAAGAATGGCATTAGTGGGAGGACCATTAGGCCATTTGGCTTTACCGGGCGTAGCATTGGCTTTAATATATCATCATAATATCTTTCTGGGCGCGCTTTTAAGCATAACTATCGGAGCTATAATAATATGGCTTTTGGAAATTAAAACCAACCTGCCTTTAGAAGCCTTAACCGGAGTGGTCTTCGCCGCCGGTGTCGCCTTAGGATTTTTAATTCTGCCCCTTTCCCGGGCAAAAGAAGCGTTAATCGGAGATATCACCCAAATAAATTCCATAGACGCCGCTTTGGCAGTAACTTTAGGATTGATTGTTTTTTTTATTATCAAGAAAATTTACCAGAAGATGATTCTTTCGGGAATATCGGAGAATCTAGCCAGAACAGAAGGAATAAATGTAAAAAAGCACAACCTGATCTATTTAATTTGCATTACTCTAATTGTTGCTCTAGAAGTTAAAATAGTAGGGATTCTCTTTACAGTGGCTCTTTTAGTCATTCCAGCTTCTGCTTCGAGTAATTTTAGTAAAAGCCTTTCCCTGTATTCTTGGGGAGCATTGGTTATAGGGGGAATTTCCGCTGTTCTTGGAATTTTTGCTTTTGAATTTACGGAGTTGCCAGCCGGACCTTTAATTATTTTATCGGAAACTTTTATTTTTTTAATTTCTTTATTTTTTAAAAGTAAATAAACTTAATTTTTACATCCGAAATATATATGGATGTCTGCTTTCGTCTATAGATAGAATCACAGTCCTTTATTAAAAATACCGAAGAATAATTCTTCGGTATTTTCAGTGGACCTAGGCAGAATCGGACTGCCGTCTCCGCCGTGCAAAGGCGGTATTCTACCATTAAACTATAGGCCCATGCAATCTTAACCGTATTTTGAAGCGGTATTGCCGCGTCTGCTCCCCACTACAGCAAATCTTTACAAATGTTAATTAAAATAGCACCGCCACGGGGAATCGAACCCCGGTTGCCAGGATGAAAACCTGATGTCCTAACCACTAGACGATGGCGGCATTATATCTAAATTATTTTATGGCGTGAAAATAAATAAAACCTGAAGTTCTAGACTGATTTATCATTACTACAATCTAAACAAATCTAGTGCGCGAATTAAATTCATTTAAACCACAAAGGAGTCGCTTCGCGACCCTATGGGCATGCCTTCATTATTATTTTACTAAATTTAACCCCCATAAATTAAAATTTTAGTATAGGAAGTTTAGCCGCAAAAACTACCAAGGTCTAATTGAACAAAATTCTGATATCTTCTGATTACCCGTTTCCGAAACTATGGGTGGGCATGGATGGACTCGAACCATCGACCTCTTCCTTATCAGAGAAGCGCTCTAACCAACTGAGCTACATGCCCATCATCGGCAAAGTCAAAACGGGGGAATAATAGAGTTGCTTTACTGTTACTATCGCTCTTTCCTGTAATGACACCTATTAAATAGATAATAATATAATCCAAAGCCTCTGTCAATCTTTGCAGAACTTTTAAAAAAAGACGCTCTTGGGCGAGCGCTTATTTTTTGTTCTATATAAAAACTTTAGCAATTCTCCAAAGTATTCTTGGATTTTTGGCTATCAGCTTTAATATTAGCATCCGACTGTTAATCTCTGAAAGATCCTCGCTTTTCAAAGAATGAGCTAATCTGTTTAATTTATCGTCTGACAACTCTCCTATAAATTCTGCCGCCTTTTTAAGTTTATCATTAGTTGCGCCAATTTCTTGCTGAAGCATTATTCTGTACTCATTTAATCTTTTTTTAGATGTATCATCCTCTGAAATAGCTCTGGCTATTACATCACCGGCAATTTCTCCTGATCTCATTCCGTTATTAATGCCTCCTCCGGTTAAAGAATCAACAGAATATCCTCCAGCGGCATCCCCTACTAATACTAATCCATCTGCTGTAATATCCAGTATTTTTCCTGTTTTCAGTCTTTTTCCCGTTGGAACCATTCCGTAAATCGCTTTTTCTATTTTGCAGTCAGGAAATCTTTTTCTGACAAATTTATCCAAAAGGTCATTTAGAAAAGAAATCCCTTTCCTTCTTGTTGTTTCTAAAGAAAACCCTATTCCTACATTTGCAATATTATCTCCCTTTGGGAAAACCCATGCATAACCCTGCGGGGCTATTTCGTTTCCTAAATGAAATTCATCGTAATTCTTACCTCTAAGTTCTGGTCCTCTCAAAAGATATTCCCGACACATCATAATATTGCCATCGTGCAATTTTGTATCCATTCCTGCCAATCTGCCCACCGGAGATCCTATGCCGCCAGCATCAACTATTACTTTGGCGAACAAAGTATATTTCCTGCCTAACGAATTTACCCGGAGTTCAGTAATACCTCTATTTCTTGTCAATCCTATCGCCTCAGTGTTCTTCCTTATCTCAACTCCAGCTTTCTCTGCTTCTCTTGCTACAAATTTATCAAACACATCTCTATTTAACGTATGTCCGCAAACCTTTCCCTCTGCGACTATTTCAGTTCCATCAGGGGAATAAAGCTTTATTCCTCTAACTTTTTTAGCTATACATTCAGGACATCGTTCTTCTATTCTTGGAAATCTTTTCAGCGCATTCTCGCTTACTCCCTCTCCGCATCTGACTGGAACGCCTATTTCCGGATCTTTTTCTATCATTAAAACGTCTAAACCGCTTTCAGCCGTTCTCTTTGCTGTAACTGATCCAGCCGGTCCTGCTCCCACTATTATTACATCATATACTTTTTCCTCTTTCATTTTATCTGCCTCCTTTTATTTAATGTGCTTTTGACAACTTTCTTTTTAGTCGTCAAATAGATATTATCACCCGCTTTATTTACTGTCAATCGGTTCCCTATAACTGCTACAATAACAATAAACGCTCCGCCAAGAATAAACAAATTATTAAAGCCCAGAAAACCAATAATCAACCCAGAAATCATAAATGTTGGTTCAAGTCTCTGACTTGAACCTTTTATTTCCTTTTCATCTTCTACAGAAAGAAACCCCAAAAAAGGGGGTTCAGGTCAAAGACCTGAACCAACGAGAAGGTAATTATTTGTACTTTCAATTTTAGTATTTTATCATCACTTTTTATTATCACCTTAGCATAGCATTACATAAACGATTGACGGCCGTCAGCCAAGTATGTAGTGAAAACCGAGCACATAATATTTTCATATATTTACGAATCAAATTCTTTGCAAGTCTAGTATTTTTTAAGCAATTTCTTAAAATTTTTCTTAAAAAAAGAAGGGCGAAAATAAACGCCCCTATAATTTTTTATTTTTTGGTTTTCTTGGAAAGAACTTAATTTTTACCCGTCTAGTAGGTCTGCCTCTATGGTCTATTCCACAAGTCATTCTCCCTATTAAGTAACTGGCTTCCGGGTCTTTACTGTATTCTCTGTATGACTTTATATAACCATAAAATTCTGCCACTATCACAAAAATCCCCACAGTAATCATTAGTATTGAAAAGTTTAACCAAACTCCGTAACGACCGTGTAATGGCTCAAGGAGTGTTCCACTGAAGTTGTAGCTGAAAACTAAAACTACCGCTACGAATATTACTATCCACTTCAAAGAATCTATCGCCCAACTCGCATACATCTCATATTTTGTCATTTTTAACCTCCTATTTTTAGAATATTTTATAAATCCAAATTTGTCAATCCCGTGTATTCAACATTCTAAAATGACACCGAAAAGGTATTGGTTCTGCAATATAAAATGACACCGAAATTTTATAGAATGTAGGGTGAAAATAATTGTCTGGCCTTGAAGGAATATTCTTTATGGTTTTGAAAGAAAGATATTCTCAAAAGTCAGACCACTCTACTATGGATATGTATTCTCGAAACCAATACCTAAAAGAACTAAAGAAAGAATATTTAAAACAAAAATCAAAGAAAGAGAAATCTAAGTTATTAGATGAGGCAGAAAAAAGAACTGGTCTTTGCAGAAAACATCTCATGGTTAAATTAAGACCAAAAAGTAATCTGGATAAAAGAAAAGAAGCGAGAAAGAGAAGAAAAGTATATTATGATGGCTATGTTAAAGCAGCTTTGGTTCAAATCTGGCGAATCTTTGATTATCCTTGTGGTCAGAGATTAGAACCTTTACTTAAAACTGAGGTAGATAGATTAAGGAAATTAGGCGAATTGAATTGTTCTGATGAAGTAGCTAAGAAACTAAAGAAAATTAGTTTCCGGACAATTGATGAAAAACTCAAACATCAGAAAGAAGTAGAGAGAATAAGGAAGAAATATCAGAAAAAGGTTCATCCTCTTTTGTATCAAAAGATACCAGTTAAACTCTCGGATGAATGGGATCGGTCTCAATTAGGCAATATCCAGACAGATTTGGTTGAGCATTGTGGACAATCAGCTAGAGGAGAATATATCAATACTGTTTCCAACACTGATATTGCCACTGGCTGGTGGGAGGGTGAAGCAATTATGAGTAGAGGGCAAATACCAACCTGTGAAGGATTAGACAGAGCCAGAAAAAGATTTCCTTTTGCTCGGCAAGAAGTCCACTCAGATAATGGCGCAGAATATATTAATGCTCATTTATTCAACTATACCCAGAAAGAAGGGTTGGGCTTTTCCAGATCAAGACTCAACAAAAAGAATGACAATTGCTTTGTCGAACAGAAGAACTGGACCCATGTGAAAAAGTTTGTTGGCTATTTAAGATATGATACTTTAAAAGAACAAGAAGTCTTAAATGATTTGTATCATCATGAATTAAGATTATACAAAAACTTCTTTCAGCCAGTGATTAAGTTAGTTGCTAAAGAAAGAATCGGAGGTAAAATCTATCGTAGATATGATACTCCTAAAACTCCTTATCAGAGAGTAATGGAATCAAAAGAAGTGTCAGAAAAAACAAAACAAGAATTAAAGAAAATCTACCAATCTTTAAATCCGGCTCAATTGAAAAGAGTGATTGACAAGAAATTAGATCTTCTCTACCAAGCTTATCAAAAGAAAACACAATCTCAAAAGGTCGCCTATCAAAAGAAAGTTTCGGTTAGATTTTTAATTGCTCAACCAGAGCCTATTTTGGTTAGATAGTTAAATTGCTTGACACGATATTTCTTGATTTTCAAGGTGTTACCTATGTATCTCATCATGGACATCGGCTCCCTATAACTGTCACAATAACAATAAACGCTCCGCCAAGAATAAACAAATTATTAAAGCCCAGAAAACCAATAATCAACCCAGAAATCAAAGAACCAATGGCAACTCCTAACGGTGAAAAAATTGTATCCAAAACGCTTACTTCTTCCGGATACTTTTTTAATTTTTGAGACAAAAACCCGCTTCTTCCTGAACCAGACATTAATCCGCCAACGGACTGACCAAACTTTATTAGAAAAATAGTCCAAAAGTTTGAAATTATACCTAAAACTCCTAAGGCAATTGAAAGCGTCCCAGTGATCGCTGCTCCCTCAAAAATATTTTTCTTGCTTTTCAACTCTCCTATTCTCTTGACGGCAAAAAACGAAATCGGCACAAATATTATAGAAAGCAAAGCAACAAAGAGTAAAATTAAGTTTTGCGTCCAACCTAAGTCTTTTAAAAATAAAATAAAAAATGCTCGATAAAATCCAGATAAAATTAAAACTGAAAAAGAAACAGCGAGTAAAATAAAAATGTTTTTTTGCTTTAATATATTGAAAACTTTTTGGTAATTTTTAAAATAATTCTTTCCCGTAATCGAAGGCGACATTCGCCAATGTCGCCTTTCAAATTTATTTAATCGACTTAAACAAAAACCAGCATTCAAAAATTGCAAAATCAAACTGAAAACAAAAACTCCAATAAAATTAAATTGCCAGATTATTAATGCTCCAATTGCCGGAGCAATGGCGTCAGCATAATAAGGAGACGAATAAAACCAGGCAAAAGCCCGATTAGGACTTTCCAATTTAGACACTATTAAAATCCATCTCATACTGACAAAGAACATTGCAGCGGAAATCCCCAACAAAACCTGAAAAGCAAAGAACGAAATCGGCATCTGGACAGGATGAATTAAAATCATTCCCAAACAATAAAACCCATAACCAAAGATTCCAAATGCGGCTAAAATTACTGGATTAATTTTATGATTTAAAAAACCAACTACTGGCGCAAAAACAGCAATTGGCAAATAAATCAAAAGATAAGTATAGCCAACCTCGGGCAAAGATAAGCCCCGTGCGACCAAAAACAAAGGAAAATATAAAGAAAAAAGTTTATAGCCAAACATCAAAAGGAAATGAGACAAACTCGCGTCAAAAGTAATTTTTTCGATTTTAGGAAGGGTAAACATAATCTCTAAACCCAAAATCCAAACCATTTCAAATTTTCCAAATCAATATCAAAATCCAAAATTCAAATTCTTAGATTGTCCGAAAACTTGGAGTTCAGCCTTTAGGCTGTATAAATTATGGCTTGTTTAAGCCTTCCTGTTTTACAGGCTAAAGCCTGAACTCCAGTTGTTAGACAGTCTGTGAGGGGGATTTTTGACATCTGAACTTTGAATTTATTTTGGAATAATTTGAGTTTTGGAATAATTTGGATTACTTTTTAATTCTACCTTTTTAAAAACCCAAAAGCAAATTCTTTCTCTGTCATTCCCGTGAAAATGGGAATCCAGTATCTTTTTTCAAAAAAAGAACCGAGATTTTAAAAATTAAAAACTCGGTATTTTTTATTTTTACTCCGGGAGTCTCAGCGGCTTTCCGCAATGCGGACATTTTCCTAACCGTATCAACGTTTCTTTTGAAAAAATTTCTAAGCAACGCGTGCATCTCACTAATTGTTTACCATCCCTCCATATTGGTAAAAAACTGGTTTCTCTATTTTTTCTTCCATTTTCAATCACCTCCTAAAAAATTTCAGGAGAACGAAATGAGTTTTTAGATCATTTCGCTCTCCAAGGTCTTGGTTTGCTTGTTTTATTCCTGTATTGCAAAAAATGCACTTTCTATAAGAAATCGCATTCTCGGAGATATAATATTTGCGTCCCGCAGTTCTTCTTTTGAAAAAAACCGAAGCAAACCTTTCTTCCTGAGTTTCCAATATTTCTCTGTTTCTTTAATGCAATCAAGTTCCACTGGAATTACAAAAGCCAAATCAATGAGCGGCTCTTTTAAAAGCCACGCCGGATACATCTTCAGCTCTGGCACTTGTTGTAACAATAACCCTGTTTCTTCTTGTAATTCTCTTCTTAACGTATTAAATACTACGCTGGTGTATTTCAAACTTTCCCCTGGTATCAAAAGTTCGAAATCTTCTATATCTACCCCTCCACCTGGTAACTCTGGTCTTCCTGAAAGATCTTTCCCGTATAAAGAATCTTTTTCTGTCCTTACTCGCAATAAAACTTTTCCGTTCTCTGTGTACACCGCCGCAAATATTCCAATGCCAGTAGCTACAGCTTGTCCTCTCTCTAAATTCTTTCTCGCTACCCCTAAAATTCCTTCTATTTTCTCTTTTTTTGCTCCCATTGCCGCAAACAAAACTCTAAACGCTTCCAATGCTTCAGGCTTCACCTCCTCTCCCCTATTTTTTATTTCTTCTCTCTCTTTTTTCCCTTTCATTTTCTTTCTTTTCTTGCCTCCTTTTTGGTTCGGCCTAACTTTTTGCCCATCACTTGCAATCACTTAATCGTATCTCTCCAGATGGCCGAAAATTATTCATCAAGAAAAACCTCAATAAATAATTCTCAGCCACCTGAAGTATTTCATTCTTATTTTAATTTTCAAAGAACAAATTTTTATCCCCTTTTTCAAATTGACAAAATATCGTCATCCTGAACGCAGTGAAGGATCTCTGAACCTGCCTACCGGACAGGCAGGCGCGAGAGATTCTTCGGATTTTGTCCTTAGAATAACAGAAGTAAAGTTTATCAACTTGAAAAAAGGGCGGAAGCGCGGAAAAGGAAACGCTTCCCAATCTTTAAAATTTAATGAACAATGTTTCTCTTGGCGATTTTTTGAGTGTAATATACTCGTCAACTTTCAATCTATGATATCTTTGTCCGTCTCCCACTATAAAAGGCAAATTTGCTTTTTTCTTTGTCCGACTATGGATTTCAAATATAGTTTCTGTAGAGAACACAACTGATTTTTCTCTGGTCAACCACGAGCGAAAGCTGTCATCAAGCACTGGATTATTAGCAGTTATGACAAAATTGTCTGTGCCTATCACTTTCCCTCCAGCATTTCTATTGTAGCCGGTACTTCCTGTTTTCGTTGAAATAATTACTCCATCTCCTCTGATAAAACTTCCAATGGTTTTGTCTCCGTTATTGATTTTTATATCTAACGAAACCATTTTAAAAATCCCGCCAATCACTATTTCGTTCAATGCATCAATCGTCTTAATCGGTTTGCTGTCTGCTTCTGTCTTTCTAAAAATTTCCGCCTGAATTCTTGTTCTTTTTTCAATCTCAAAATCTCCCTGAAGTATTTGTTCTATTTTTTCTTTCGCTTCGTCTGGCTGAATCCAGCAAAGATATCCCCTGAAACCATAATTAATCCCGACTATCGGAATTTCTTTGCCGCTTTGAGAAATCCTATCAGCGATATACAGAAGCAAGCCATCTCCGCCAAAAATTAATACAGCATCTAATCCCTTTTCTAATGTATTTCGCGAAAGCGTCTGATAAACTCTGTATCCTGGCTCCAACGAAATTCGACCCCTGATTTTCTCAGCCATTTTCTTTGCTTCAAACTTTTCTCCATCATATATCATAGCGATTCTTTTCATTTCTTTCATTTTATGCCTCCATTATTTTATCCAATTTCCTTTCCTAATTTTCTATGTATCTCTTTTATCTCTGAAGCAGAAGATATTTGGTAGTAAAATCCATCTGGGCCTCTGTAGTAAAATGGTTTTCGCTTTACATATCTAATTCTGAAACCAAGCCTTGCAAGTTCTTGCTCATACCTTTTTGGTAATTTATCAGATCTGTAAAAAAAGTTCTTCGTCTCATTTGTAATTCCGCAAATTTCTTTTACATAACTCGGCCAAATATCCATCGGCTTTGGATCTACAAGATCAACGATTCTATATCTTTCTCTGTCATAACCAAGAATCTCTAACTGTTTCTGAATCCTTTGATGTCTTTCTTTTATGGAAAAAGGTTCTGATGATTGAGCAGAGCCAATACAGATAATTATTTTATTGTTTTCTCTGAATGCTAAATTGAACAGATATAGATGCCCCGGATGTAATGGCTGAAATCTCCCTAAAATCAATCCCAATCTTTCTTTCATTTTATCTCTTCTCTTTCTAAATAGCAGGCATCTTCCGGTTTCATTCCGCCGCGGATTTTTCTATCTTGCCATAACTGAATATATTCTTTAGAACTTCTTCCTTCAATAGTAAATCCTAACATTTCGCAAGCACCCATCAAAGTATGAATTACTGTTTTTGTGCCGCTGCAATAAGCCGTAGCCAGAAAGTGCGCTTTTTTGTCGCGGAAAAATTCCCGTTGGGTATTCTCTGAATAACAACTCAACCGTGAAAGAAACGCTAATAGTTTTGGCGAAGGAAAATCCAAATATACCGGACTGCCAAACAACACTCTCTCGGCTCCCTCTATCTCTGTGGCAATCTCTTGAAATTGATCCCGAATAACACATCCAATCTGACATTTCTGATGATGAAGACAACCGACTAGCTGATTATCTAAAAAGAAATATCTGATTTCTTGTATTTTGTATTTTTTTCTTAATCGCTCGGCTTCTTTATCTAAACATTTCTTCATATAACCGTTTCTGCGATAACTTCCATTTATCACTACTAATTTTCTTTCCATTTTTTCACCTCCATATCTTATGGTCTCACATCCCACAATTTTTCATACATTGGCCTGAACTTTCTGTATAACTCTAAAAACCTCAAGTGAAGCGTATCGTGAACAGCGAATTCCCGAACATTATTGTTGTAAAAATCAGAAGTGAAATACAACCACTGGTACCAAAACATAAAAAAATGCATTTTTTCTCTGACAACTGGATTTCGAATTAGAAAGGCCGTCTTAGAGTTATAATACTTGTAATCTTCTGGGCTGACATAAGCATAATAATTGTCCCAAATCTTCGTTCCTCTGAAAGGCATCAGAAAATTTCCGCAAATCATTTCTGGAGCAAGTGCATAAAATCTTGCCATCAGTTTTTCATAGAATTTTTTTCCCGCTTCTCTGCCAATAATTTTTAACGGATCAACGATAAATGAAAGATATGTATAGATACCGTATTTTTTTAGAAGTTTTACTACTTTATCTAAATTTATGTTTTTCTTGTATTCAACAGTAATATCTTCCAATCCCAGACAAATCATATAGACATTATGTTCAGCCATAAATTCTATTTTCTCTTCGTTCAGTAAATTAGCACTGGCAAACAGATAAACTTTTGCTTCGGTTTGTTCAATGATTTCTAACCTTCTCTGCCAATCTTTTTGCAATGGAAAATTTTCATCCCTGATAAACAAAAATTTGGGATGCAGGGTTTTTAGGTAATCCACTTCCTTCTGGACAAGTTCAAGCGGCTTGGAAATAAGCTTCGGACACAGTATCGGCGTACAGCAGAAATCGCAGCGGAATGGACAACCTTGAGAAGTATTAATTGAAGTAACGATATCTCTCGGTTTCTTATCAGGAATAATTTGTTGGTTCCACCGAACATCATAAAGATCATAGCGCGGGACTTTTTTATAGCTGGTAATCCCAGTTACTATCTGTCCAAATTGTGCAATTGTTGCAAAAAGGTCATCGCACGGCCCCTGAACAATTTTAAAAGCATATCGCTCGAAATCCTCTGGAAAAGTCGTCGGGTGATAGCCGCCAACAATAATTTTATTTTTATCGTGCCGCGATGCCCACCGTACAAATTCGTCGTAACCAGCAATATAAACTGAACATACATACCATTTAACATCTTTGTCATTGAAATCAATATTTTGCGGAGAATACTCAACATTACTGCCCTCTGGAAGAACTGTCAGCACCGAAGGTTCTAATCCCAAGTTCAAATCATTGGCTGGAAATGATAGACCGATAATTCTATTTCTTTTTCTGTCCGGAAATAAATCCTCAAAATCAACTTTTCGCCAAGTTTTCTCTCCAACTGAATATCTCTCCTCCATCTCAATCACTCTCCTATATTTTATTTTGGCT
This sequence comes from uncultured Candidatus Saccharibacteria bacterium, assembly GCA_964430135.1. GTDB lineage: Bacteria > Patescibacteriota > Minisyncoccia > JAHIHE01 > DAOWLE01 > CAYSEG01. The sequence continues at coordinate 26,087 of CAYSEG010000001.1, forward strand.
AATTTCACAATCAGCCCTGTCCGCATTGCCCTATAAAGAGCAGAGGGACGATGTCAAAGAACATTCTTCTGAAATATCAGAAATCCGAACTTTAAGTTCGGATTTTAAATCCCCTTTAATCAGACCGTCCAAAAACTCAAAAAATCAATGGAATTTACCATTTAGGGTTTCATAATTTGCCCCTGATTAAATCAGGGACAAAATCCAGAACGGGGCTGAATTTCAGTTCTTGGACAATCTGAAATTTAGAGAACCTAAAATCCAAACTTAAAGATAGGATATTGTAGCAAATATATTTTTATTTGTCAAACCCCTGTACTTGACGGGTACATAGGTAACACTTTAACAAAATTATTAAAGTTAATTGGCGTTTCATAATTAAGTGTAGATATGATGCCATATGATAGAGCGGGACCAAATCATTCACTAAATGAAATCCTGATCCGTATAATTTATCGATCCCCTACATCGTTAATGAAATTTTACAAAGTAAAAGTGAATAAGAAAAATCCCTTGTATGAAGTTTAAGAAATTTCTCGTTCCCCTGAAATAACAAAATAAGCATAAAAATAAAACTTATCTCAATTATTAATATAACACATATAGGACGGCCGCATTATATGTGTTATAAAAATTTATACAAAAAAAATACCTTATCCCTTGATTTAAAAGATAAGGCTAATGTGTTGCATTATCGACTCTTTCTTATAGTATTACGCGGCTCTTTTCTTTAGTTAAAACAAACACTGTTCGTTCATGCTCTTCCTTGAATCTATAAATATGGCTTTGGTTTAATTTCTAAAATATTATACTCTCTAAAAATAAGAATCATCTGCGATTCCGTTTTTTATAAAAACATCTTTCTTTATATAAAATTATATGAAGATGAATTACTTCCGCTTTTTTATTTTTTCATTCTTCTTATTTTCTTACAATCCTGTGTGGTTGTCCCGAACCGAGCGATTAAATTAAAGGTTTTAATCAAACCTGTTTTTTCCTTTTAAATAAAAGGAAAGACGACCTAAGACCGCCTATTAAAGTCTGAATTCACACACTTTAATTGGGCAATCTATAGAAAGGAGGTGATCCATCGACAGGTTCTCCTACCGATGCCTTGTTACGACTTCACCCTTATTGCCGATCTTACCTTCGGACCCTAACGGGCACTTCGGGTATTACCGACTCTCTTGGTGTGACGGGCGGTGAGTACAAAACCTGAGAACGTATTCACCGTGACATGGCTGATTCACGATTACTAGCGATTCCGACTTCATGGAGTCGAATTGCAGACTCCAATCCGAACTGAGACCGGCTTTGATGGGATTAGCTCCGCCTCGCGGCTTGGCAAAACCCTTTGTACCGGCCATTGTAGCATGTGTGTGGCCCAGGGCATCAAGGGCCATGCTGATTTGGCGTCATCCCCGCCTTCCTCCCTGTTAACCAAGGCAGTCTTGTCTGACACTTGTAACAGACAATAGGGGTTGCGCTTGTTTCCGGACTTAACCGAGCGATTCACACCACAAGCTGACGACCATGTTATTCCATAATTACTTATGGCACGGACTATACCATTTCCCATTTGGTAGCTGGAAAAAAGAGAGAAGAAAATAAATTTATTTTATTATTCTCTTCTTTTTTTATGTTTTTAATTCTTGGTAAAACGCTTCTCTGATTTTTAGAATATCTTGCCGCGTATCTATGTAAAATTTCTGCCAAAATCATGGCTCTTTCTGGATCTTCTGTATAACATTTTTTCCATACTTCTTTTATTTCTGAATCGCTCGCTTTTATTACCCACTCTCTGACGATTTATTCCTGCTTATATGCTTTTTGTTCGTATTTAAGACAAGCGGCTATATGATTCATTACCTCATCTTCTTCATTCGTTTTTGGTTCTTTGTCTTTGTACTACTAAAAACGTAACAAGAGATATTGCACTAATACTTACTACTCCTGCAATCCAAATGCCTATCAAAAACGAAATTACCTTTAAGTAAATCAAAAATGCTATAACTATTAAAGCTCCGTCTGCTACCATCTCTATTTTTTTTATTTCTCTCATTTTTCATCTCCTTTTCCCAGCCACCAATTTTTGGGAACCAGCGTGTAATGATAGGTTAAAAGCTACCATTAAACTCTCTTAGCCCTAGCGAGAGTTAAGTCTCTACGGGGTCAAGCGCACCTCGCTACTGCTTGGTGCTAAACTCAAAAATCAAATCTCAAAAATCAAAAATACAAATGAAAAATTAAAAATTTTATATTTTACATTATCATTTTGCCTGCCTGCCGGCAGGTAGGTATTTTGATTTTTGCATTTTGAATTTAGGTTGTTTTAAACAACCGCTGACTTCCCACGGTATCACCCATCCACTGCTCCGCAGTGGAAATTCCAAATCCCAATTTCCAAATTTCAAACAAATTTCAAATTCAAATTTTGAAAAATTCAAAACAAATTTTCTTTTCATTTTGTCTTAATCATTTGAATTCTGAATTTTAGATTTGTTTCGGATTTCGGATTTTGAATTTGGTGCTTCCATTGCGAAGCAATGGCTTGGGTTTCACCGTTATGAGCTGGTTTTTTCACTAAGGATTACTCCTTAGTGGGTCATCTTTCAATAACCATGCAGCACCTGTCACCGGGTTTCCTAAAAGGACACTCCTCCCTTTCAGGAGGATTCCCGGGATTTCAAGCCCTGGTAAGGTTCCTCGCTTATCTTCGAATTAAACCACATGCTCCACCGCTTGTGCAGGTCCCCGTCTATTCCTTTGAGTTTTAAGCTTGCGCTCGTACTTCCCAGGCGGGATATTTAATGCGTTAGCTTCGGCACTAAAAGGGTCGACACTCCTAATGCCTAATATCCATCGTTTACGGCGTGGACTACTGGGGTATCTAATCCCATTCGCTACCCACGCTTTCGTCTCTCAACGTCAGCTTTGCCCCAGCTGAATGCCTTCGCCTTTGGTGTTCCTTGCGATATCAACGCATTTCACTACTACACCGCAAGTTCCATCAGCCTCTAGCAAGCTCTAGTCTAAACGTTTCAAATGCGGTCCTAAAGTTGAGCTTTAGGATTTAACATCTGACTATTTAGACCGTCTACAGACGCTTTACGCCCAGTGATTCCGGATAACGCTCGGGGTCTCTGTATTACCGCTGCTGCTGGCACAGAGTTAGCAACCCCTTATTCCTTAGATACGCTCAAATTAGCAGCTGATTTGTAGTTGTTAAATATTTTTATTGACTGAATTCAAGCTTTAGCCTGCAAATTTTACACCCTAAAGGGTGAACTCCAAGAAAAAGAAAAAATAGGCGGGAGATAAAAGAAAATTTATTTATCTCCCCTTTTTACTTATTTCAAATATTTCCTCCTGTAGTTTTTTGATAGTATCAACTATCCAGCTTATCTCAATATTTCTTGGCACTGTAAAAGAAACGCCTCTGCTGCTTACTTCAAATCTTCTTCTATCGCTTAACTCTCTTATTCTTACACGGATTACCACATCCATTTTTTCTTTTCTTTCTTTTTTCATTTTTTGTGATTTTAGCAACCACAAAACAGCCACTAATCTTGTTCTCTAAGAAAAGAGCTTTACACCCCGAAGGGCTTCTTCGCTCACGCGGCGTCGCTCCGTCAGGCTTTCGCCCATTGCGGAAGATTCTCGACTGCAGCCTCCCGTAGGAGTCTGGGCAGTGTCTCAGTCCCAGTGTTGGGGGCCATGCTCTCACACCCCCTAACCGTCATCGCCTTGGTAGGCCATTATCCCACCAACAAGCTGATAGTGCGTAGGCCATTCGCCAACCGGAAATCTTTGCAGATACCTTTACTGGAAGCTGATTATTTATCACGAGATATTTTGAAAATCTACGGGCTTAAATTCAAAATTCAAAATTTTACATTTTACATTGTCATTTTGCATTTTGATTTTTGATTTTTTAATTTTCTCTCGCGCTAAATAATCAACTTCCAGACTATCAGGAATTAGCTACCCTTTCGAGTAGTTATGCCTGAGTTGACGGTATGTACCAACGTGTTACTAACCCGTTTGCCGCTATCGTGCCTCGCTGTCGCTCGCCACTCAAATCCAAAAATCAAATATCAAATATCAAAAATACAAGTCAAAATTTAAAATTATCTAAATTTAAAAAATCTTTTTACATTTTACATTGTCATTTTGCATTTTGATTTTTGAATTTTGAATTTAGGGAGTGCCGAACGATAGTGAGGCACGACCGCACGACTTGCATGCCTTATCCACGCCGCCAGCGTTCATCCTGAGCCAGGATCAAACTCTCAATAAAGTTTGTTTAGCTTTCAATCCCCTATGGGGCTGAAAGCCAGAATAGTTCAGGACAACCACACAAGATTGTAATTTTATCCTCCCACTTTTTAATAATTCACAATTCGTTTTTATACACTGAAACTTAATATAAAATTTCAACGTATAATCTAATGTTCCACAAAAAAGTGCGGAGGATTATTATTTAATTGTTAAAGAACAAATTTTAACTTTATTAAATAATAGCGCTATTAAAATAGATGTCAAGGGCATAGTTTAATTTTTAATTTTCAATTCTCAAATTGACACTTTGGCGTCATCTTGAATAAAATAAAGGATCCCGTAGAATATCCGCGAGATTCTTTGGTCGAGGCTAAAACCCTTTCCTTAAAACTACACCCTAATTGAAAATTCATTGAAAAATTGAAAATTTGAAGCTTGCAACAAATTGTTAAAAATTTAATGCTTAAAATTTAATCTATTAATAAAACTTTACTTCATATGCTTATTCCGCCACTCTTCAATCTTTTTATGGTTTCCAGAAAGCAAAACTTTCGGCACTCGCCAGTCTTTAAAAACTGCTGGCCTTGTATACTGCGGATACTCTCTGCTAATTTTGAATTTTGTCCCTTGAGGGAGAATTTTGAAATCACTTTTTACTCTCTCTTTTCTTATGGAAAAACTTTCCTCCTTTAAGGAATCTTCGGCAATTACCCCAGGAACTAATCTTGCAACTACATCTACTATTATCATAGCTGGTAATTCTCCTCCTGTCAAGACATAATCACCAATTGAAATTTCCTCATCAGCAATATATTTTGCTACTCGCTCATCTACCCCTTCATATCTTCCGCAAATTAAAACTATTTGATCCAACTTTGAAAACTTCCGCGCCATTTTTTGGTCAAACTTTTTCCCTTTAGCCGATAATAAAATTACTCTTGTTTGACGAAGACGAGACTTTTGCTTGCCCGCCGAAGTCCTCTTAGGAACGAAGGCAGAACTTTTGACTCGCCGCGTAGCGGCATATATCGGCTCAACTTTCAAAACCATCCCCGCTCCTCCGCCGTAAGGAGTATCGTCAACCGTTTTATGTTTATCAGTCGTATAATCACGCAAATTATGGATATTAATCTTGACTATCTTTTTTTCTTGGGCACGTTTAATGATACTTTCTGAAAAATAGCTTTCAAATATCTTAGGGAAAATAGTTATAATATCAAATTGCATATTAATAAACTGTCATTACGAGCAGGGAAAATGAAGCGGCAACGAAGCAATCCCGTAAATGCCAGAATAACCCTTACTGAAAGGTTTACCATTTTTCTATGGGATTGCTTCGTTGTTTATCTCGCCCTTTACAGGATTCCATTCGCTCATCGCAATGACCACCTACTATACCAAAAACCGCCTACCAATAAATAACAGATAGCGCGGCTTTTGTAATAATGTAAACTAACTAACAGAATAGTTTACAGTTTTAAATCGTTAACTACATCCTCAACTTTCTTAGATGCGTTTTCTTTGGCTTCGCCAGTATTCCTTTCTGGGGAACGACCTCCTTCTGGTTCAAGAATCTTCAGATTCACTCGAGCGTTATTCTTGGAACCAATTACCCGGAGAAGCGTCCGAAGCGAGGAAACTGTTGAACCATTGTGTCCAATAACTTGGCCCATATCTTCAGGATTAACTTTTAAAGAAATAAGCACTCCTCTTTCATCAATCGTACGCTCAGATTTAACATCGTTGGGATGGTCAACAATTGCCTTAATTACGTATTCAGCAAACTCTTGATCTTTCTCCATTTTAGTTGCTCCTTATCTATTCTTAAATTTGTAAAATAATCCGCTCAGTAATTTTATTTCTGAGGGAATGAAAACAGCAGTTCAGTCGACCTTTCAATAATTCAGATACCGCTATTATTTACAAGTATATATTATTAAAAAAGTTTGTCAAGAGTTTATTTTTTCTTGTACTTCCTCTGTTTTTTTAGTTTCTTCTTCAACTTTTGGCTTATCTTTTTCCTCTTCTGACTTTTCCGCTCCTGCCGAAGATACAGATTCTTTATCTTCAGCAGATTCTGTTTTTTTATCTTCCCGTTTCTCCTCTTTACCTTCTTTTTCTTCTTTCTTTCTCGGCTTTACTTTAATTCTAATTTTCTTTCCTTTAATAATCCCGGCAGAAATTAACATATTATGAACTGTGTCAGACAGTTTTGCGCCATTTGAAATCCAATACAAAATCCTCTCCTTTTTAAACGACTTTTCTTTGGTATGCGGATCAAAAAACCCCAAAACTTCAATAAATTTTCCTTTGACCGCGCGAGCCCCCTCAGCAACAACTATTCTAAATTGACTTTTGTTCCTTTTACCTGTCCGGGTTAAACGTATTTTTAACATAATTTTTATTTAAGTTAACTATGATTGTATAATATAGGTATATTTAGATAGTGTCAAGATAACAAATATCAAAATGCAAAATGACAATGTAAAGTGATCCCTTGCGAGGTCAACCCCTTGGAGGAGTCAACTTCCTTCTTGGGGGTCAATTTCAATTTTTGCATTTTGCATTTTGCATTAAATCCTCTAAACAACAATCTTCATTTTCTTCTCACAACATCATTCTTTATCATCTAATTTTACTGACACCAATTTTGATACCCCATCTTCTCCCATAGTTACCCCGTAAAGAGTGTTCGCTTGCTGCATAATCTGCCGGTTATGGGTAATTAAAATAAACTGGGTAACGGGAGCAAGTTCCTTCAAAATTTTCCCAAGTTTTTGGGAATTAGCTTCGTCTAAAGCAGCATCTATTTCATCTAAAATTGAAAACGGCGGAGGATTATTGCTAATAATAGCAAATAGAATAGCAACAGAAATTAAAGCTCTTTCTCCTCCTGAAAACATAGCGATCCCTTTGATTCTTTTGTCCGGCAGGCTTACTTTTATTTCAATTCCCTTGCTAGAAAAACTGTTTGTAATTTCCGAATTTATAAATCTAGAATCATGGATATCCTCAGAATTTTCAATTTTTTCTTTTTTTGTCGAAGAATAATTCGGAACCGTCCCTGATGGAGCTTGAATTTTTAACTCAGCATGACCTCCACCGAATATCAGCCGAAAATATCTGTTAAAATCTTTATTGATATTTTTAAAAGACGCCTGAAATTGACTTTCTATTTTTTTCCTAAGCCAAGTTATTGTTTTTATAAGAGAAGCTTCGGCTTTTCTTAAATCCTCGAACTGACCGCTTAAAAAATTATAGCGTTCTTCGGTCTCGCTACACTCATCTAAAACATTAGGATCAATTCCTCCAATTTGAGCTAACTGACCTTTCATTTTTTCAATTTGGTTTTTTATTTCCTCTTCGTCAATTTGCTCTTTCGGCTTTTGAAGCTCAGATCCACAAGAGCCTAACTCACTTTCTATTTCGCGAGTTAAATCTTCCAATCGCGTCTCAATTCTTGCCTCTTCAATCTCAATGGTTCTTCTGGCATCTTTTTTTTTGTTGATTTCTTCAAGCGCCCTCCTTAACTGATCTTGAAAAATAAAAAATTCTTTAGATCTCGTTTGATTTTTTCTAAAATCCTCCTCAATATCAGCTCTTGCCTTAGAAATTAATTTTTCAAATTTTTGAAGTTGTTTCTTAATTTTTTCCCTGTCTTCTTGAAATTTCTGAATTATCGCTTTATTTTTTTCTTTCAGCTTTGACGAAGAAATTTTATCGGAATTGCCGGCGCAACCAGATTTAACTTGGTTTAGAATCTGATCTAATTTTTTTCCTAAATTTTCAAAATGTTTTTCAATGTTGGAAAAATCATTCTTCTTTTCTGCTTCACTCCATCCTTTTTTTATTATTTTATAAATTTTGGAAATTTCTTCCAATTCTTTATTAATGTAAGAAAGGTCTACTGGAATTGTTTTTGAAAAATGGAATTCCTTCTCTTGTTCTGTCTGGAGACGGCCTTCTATTATGGCTAATTCTTTCTGCAGTTCATTTCTTTTATTTTGGAAAACTGATAATTTCTCGGTTAATTTTTTTTGAACTTCTGTGCGGGTTTGATTCGTTATCTCTGCGCTATTTAGTTTCCTTTTAATCTCTTCTATCCTATCTTGAACTGCAAAAATTCGCTTGTCTAAATTCTCTTTTTCTTTCTTAAGCTGATAGAGAGCGCTTTTTAATTTAAAAACAGAATGAGAGTACCATTTTCTTTGAAGTTCGGTTAATCTTTTTTCTATCTCCCCGCGGCGCCTTGCTTTGTTTGCCAAACGCCTAAGCGATCTAAGACGAGGGGCAATTTCATTAAGCAAGTCTGACACTCGCGTTAAATTCCGCTGGCTTGCCTCAAGGCGGCGAAAAGTCTCGCGAGCTTTAAGCTGATATTGTTTCACTCCGGTCGCTTGATCAAATATATCCTTCCTCTCCTGGGGCGATGAGGAAAGAATATTGTCAATCATTCCCTGGCTAATTACTGAATACCCCCTTTGGCTCACACCCGAAGCGGCTAAAAGCTCAACAATATCAGCAAGCCTGACCTTTTTATTGTTAATCAAATATTCGCCTTCACCATTTCTATAGGCGCGGCGAGAAATAACCGTTTCTTCAAAATCTATAGGAATACGGCCTTCGCTGTTGTCTAAATACAAAGAAACTGACGCTCCGCCTTGACGGGACTTTTTTGCCGAACCGGCAAAAATAACATCCTCGGATCTTTTTATTCTAATAAGTTTTGGGCTTTGTTCTCCTAATGCCCAGCGGACAGCGTCTGCTATGTTTGATTTTCCAGAGCCGTTTGGACCAACGATAGCAGTAATGCTCCGGTCAAATTCTAAAACAGTCTTGTGGGCAAAAGACTTAAAGCCGGAAATTTCAAGTCGTTTTAAATACATAAAGAAATTAAATTATTCCAAACGGACTGACACGCGTAGCGGAGCGGAGTGTGTTATTCGTTTGCTTTGCTACGATAACAAACTTCCTTTCATTACATTTGTCATTCCGTAATTTATATGCATTGCGTTTGTCATTCCGATTTTCTTTCAACCTCTTTATATTATCATTTTTATAAATTTTGAACAAGATAAAAAAAATAGAAGGAAAACGATCCCTTGAATCTTTTCCTTCTTTTTTATTTTTTGTCCAGAATATTATTATTCTTTGGCCTACCTGCATAACTGGAAACGTTTAAATCTATCCCAAGATTTAATCCCTCTGACAACTCTTTAAATCTGCCTCGTATAGTAGGCTCAGTTGTATCCGCAACTTCAGCTATTTCTTTTTGTGTCCGATGTCTCCCATTAAAAATCGCCGAGATATAAATAGCCGCGGCTGCTATTCCTTTGGGGTCTTGACTTTTAACCAACAGCCCTTTCTTTATCGCCAAGCTTATTATTTGTATTGCCTCTGCGCTTATCTTTCCTTCTAAGCCAAGCTCCGAACAAAAACGAGGCACATAACTGACGGCGGGCGCAGGCGGAACTTTCAGGTTAAGTTCTTTTGAAAGAAAATGAACTCTCCGAAGAATTTCTTTCTGGCTGGCCGCTCTTGATACTTCTGTGATTTCCTTAAGCATTAATGGTATTCCACGTTGTCTACAGATAATATGTAAAAGCGCGGCGACTATTGATTCCACCCTTTTACCCTTAATCAAATTTTTTTTCATTGCTCTGCGGTATAATCCAGCTATTTCCTCTCTAATATCCATCGGCAATCCAAGCAGACAAGACATCCGGTCTATCTCCGAAAGAGCATAATCAAAACTTGTATTTTGAATCCATTTACTGCCTGTTCGCCGCTGAGCATTTTTTAATCTATCTTCGAGGAAAAAAGAGCTTTTCCAAAGAGAAAATGTTTTTAATCCTAAATTACTCATTCTCAAAGTCGTTGGCGGCCCAACTCTTACCTTCTTTAATTTTTGTTTAGAATCAAAAGCCCGCCATTCAGGACCAAGGTCAATTACTTGTTCGTCTATTACTAATCCGCAATCAGCGCAGAAAAGACCATCGCCATTATTTACTAAATTAGAACTATTGCACTCAGGGCATTTTCGGGGCTTTGATATAAGCCTACCATCAACATCCTGGACAACTCTCTTCTTCCCATTTCCTTTATTCATTGTTTTGACCATTTTTATCACCTTATTGGAAAGAACAATTCATCCAAAATCTATTTAAAAGATAGATGAGAACTGATTTTATGTCAACCCCGTTAGTTTAACAGAACCAAGCTTCAATAAAAAAGTCTTACAGAAAAAATTCTATTTCTGTAAGACTATCTTTTAATTTTTGTTTTGCCGGCAACAGCACTGAATCAAAAAAGAAAAATACTCGCTATCATTGCTATAAATCCCCCTAATAAGGTCGTTATTAGATTAATCTCATGGGTATTAATTTTTTTCTTTTGCTCAAGAGTGCTTCCTAATAAGGAATCTGCCATGCAGCCAGCAAAACCCGACAAAAGACAAACTGCAAATATCCCCGTCCCGTATCCATAGAAAATCAAAAGCGCGCTGATTATCGTCGAACCAAACAAAGCAAATAAAAATCCTTCTTTAGTTACTGCTCCGGCAGTGCCAACTGAAACTCTCTTCAAATTGTGTATAAATCTCGGATGCTTTCCCCAAACTTGTCCCATTTCTGTCGCTGAAGTATCAGCCATCGCTGTAGCTATAGCGCCAATCGATCCAATAAAAAATATAGAATCGCCGGTACAAATATAAGATAAAGCAAATATCATTGCCGCACCGCCATTAGCTCCTATATTTTTCCATGTCCGAATAGATTGTTCCACGCCTAATCGATTCTTCTTTTGTCTTTTATAATACGTCTCAAGACTCCCCCCGACGAAAAATATAAACGGCGCAATTATCCACTTACTACCCCCTGCAACCAGAAAAATAACTCCAATCATCACTGTTGCCACTGTCGCTGTTCTGTCAATTTTTTCTTTCTTGTAGGCGTAATATAATATTCCGCCTATCAACGCTACAAGCATTCCCGTCAAAACAATTTCCATTTTTTTCTTTTCACCTCCATTTATTTTTTATTTTATAGAGAACAAATCCCTCCCGTACTTACTATACTTACTTACCAGTCAGTAAGTATTTTACTAACAGTTTATAATTTCTTAAAATTCTGTCAAGGGTTGAATTGTGGATAAGTTCTCATTCTGATCGTCTAATAAAAAACTGACTTTACAAATATCTAGTCAGCATTGTATTTATCCGGCGTATTCCTTAAATAATGCGCTGAGTATATTTTAACGCCCAAACTACCATCCTTTATTTTTCAAAGCATCCGCTGCTGCCTGACGTTGAGCTTCCTGTTTGCTTGGGCCCTTGCCCTTTCCAACAATCTTTTTTTCCAAATAGACTCCAACAACAAAATGTTTATCGTGATCCGGACCCCATTCTTTTAAAACTTCATAAGTGGGAGTAATGCCCATTTTCCCTTGAGCTTTTTCTTGAAATTGACTTTTTGGATCTTGGTAAAGTTTTTCTTTTAATATTCTGTCAAGTTCGCCTAATAAATTTTTCTTAATAAAACTTTGAGAAGCGGCATAACCCTGATCAAGATAAATGGCTCCAATAACGGCCTCAAAAGTATTAGCTAAAATATATTGGCGAGCTCGGCCATTATCCTTAGCTTCTCCTCGACTCATAAAAAGAAATTGATCCAAGGCGAGACCGGCAGCAACCTTAGAAAGCATCTCGCTGTTAACTAAAGCGGCTCTAAAATTAGTCAGTTCCCCTTCCGGATTGGGGTAATTTTTATAAAGGTATTCAGTGGTGACTAACTCAAGCACAGCATCACCCAAAAATTCCAGCCTTTCATTGTGGCCAAGTCTAAAATTTGGATGTTCATTAAGATATGAACGATGGATCATTGCCTGATGCAACAAATCAATATCATTAAATTTTATATTTATCTTTTTCTCTAATTCGCCGAGATTTTTCATGTTTCATTATTCTAAAAGTAATTTCATTTGTCCTTTTTGCCTGATATTTCGCGATAAATCGTCCCTAACACGCCATTGACAAATTTTCCGCTCGCTTCTCCGCCAAAAGCCTTAGCCAGTTCTATAGCTTCATTAATAGCCACCTTCGGAGGAACCTGATCTCGATCTCCAAATTTAAGCTCATAAACCCCAATCCTAAGAATATTTCTATCAATAATTGTAATTTGTTCAATTGGCCATTCTGGAGCCGCTTTCTCGATAATCGAATCAATTTTTTCTAAATTTTTTACCACCCCTTCAGCTAACTCATAAACAAAAAGAGTTTTATTCAATCCAGGTCCAAATTCCTTAATACTATGTTCAATAATTTTACCTAACATAGCATTATTTTTGCCGTTAAAATCCCATTCGTAGAGACTTTGCATAGCGATTGAACGAGATAGATGTCTACTAGACATAATTAAAAGTGGAAAGCGAAAAGTGAAAAATTAAAAATTACGATTAAAAATGTAAAATTATTATTTATCTTTAGAATAAATTCAAACCGCAGTATCTAATGATTCTATACCTCTAAAATATTTACAAATTGAAATATTTTTAACCGCATCTGTACTTGTGGGTATTTTCTTTCTCGCCCCAAGAATATTTATCTTGTTTCAAGTGAATTTTATTAACGTCTGTTATTAAATCAATACCTATATTAATTCCTTTGAATCCCGGAAACTTTTCCCGGTTTTTAATTCTACATTATTATTTTTCATTTTGATTTTTTAATTTTTCATTTTTTAGACAGCTCTTCCATACTTAACGGTTTCTTTCCCTCTTTCTTCCTCGCTATTGCCTCTTGTTTCTCTTTTGCCTGTTCTTCTTTCGCTCTTATTTTTTTCTCTCTTTTTGAAAGTTTTGCCAAAACATCAACTACCTCTCTTCCAGCATAAGTGCCGCAACTAGAACAATAGTGATGCGGCAAAACCGCTTTTCCGCATTTAGGACATTTTGAAAGATTTATTTTTTTTAAAGAAAAATTAGCCCGACGTTTATCTCTTCTCGATTTTGTTTGTCTTTGTTTAGGAGTACCCATAGAAATTAACTCAAAAGTAAAATGTCAAAAGTTAAAACTGATATAATTTTCAATTTTCAACAACCAATTTTCAATGAATTTTCAATTAAATCTTAAATGGTTTGAAAACTGAAAATTGGAATTTGATTGAAAATTAAAAACTGTAAATTAAAAATTTTTAAACTTTATTTTTAATTTTAAGCTATTTAAAATATATCATATACCAAAAAAAATAGCAAGATCCTTAGACCATTTCCTTAACCGGCCTAAATGATTTCCTGTGCAACCGACAGGGTCCATATTTTTTTAACATTTCCAAATGCAGTTTTGTGCCATATCCTTTGTGTTTAGCGAAGCCATAATTAGGATATTTTTTATCATAGCGGACAAGCAGTCTGTCGCGGGTTACCTTGGCAATTATTGAAGCAACGGCTATAGAAAAAACGTACTTATCTCCATTGGGAATGGCTGTCTGTGAGACAGGATAATTTTTTATTGTCCAGCGGCCGTCAAGCAGCAAAAAATCAGGTTTAATTTCTAAATTTTCCACTGCTTTTTTCATTGCCAATAAAGAAGCTTTTAAAATATTTATTTTATCTATTATTTTTTCCGAAACAATTCCAACCGCATAGTTTATATTCTTATCATTAGTCAAAACTTTATATAATCTTTCCCGTTGAAGCGGAGTTAAACATTTAGAATCCCTGACATTATTATTTTTTTTGTAAAAGGAATCAGGAAGATTTGCAGTACAATATTTATCTTTTAATCTACTCAACGAAATCACAACTGCGCAAGCAATTACCGGTCCGGCAAGAGGACCTCGACCAACTTCGTCTATTCCAGCAACAAATCTATAACCTTTCTTATATAATTGTTTTTCTCGTCTAAAAGTAGGAATGATCATACTTTAAGTATACTATAATTTTAAAAAAGAGTTAATTAAAGAAGGAACTTTCAAGAGGAAAGTAAAAAGCAGGCGACATTCGCGAATGTCGCCTACATATTTACAATATTGGCTTCATTTCCTTGAATGGAACCATAATGTAAGTTTTCACAGAAAAGCTCCGGTCAAGAGACCGGAGCCAATGAATTCGTTAATACATTAATACGTTTTCTACATTCCCATATCCATTCCGCCCATTCCTCCCTGCGGCGGCATTGGGCAGGAGGATGTTTCTTTCTTTTCAGGAATATCAGTTACTACTGCTTCAGTAGTCAGAAGAATAGCCGCGGCAGAAGTGGCGTTTTCAAGAGCGCTTCGGGTTACCTTAACCGGATCAATTATTCCAACAGCAACCATATCATCAACTATTCTATTTTCATTTGCATCATAGCCGATATTGTCTAAATCCTCTCTCTTTTTAATAGCTTCCACTACAACAGCTCCATCTTCTTTACCGGTATTCTGAACAATCTGACGAAGCGGTTCTTCTAATGCTCTAAGCAAAATTTTAAATCCGGCGTTAAATTCGTCTTTCTCTACCAAATTAGAAACATCTATTTTCCCTTCTCGAAATAATTTCTCTACAGCAACATTGGCTTTAACAAGCATTGTTCCGCCTCCTGGAATTATTCCTTCCTCAACTGCCGCTTTTGTGGCGGCAACAGCATCTTCTACTTTATGTTTTTTATAAGTCAATTCTGTTTCGGTGGCCGCTCCCACCTTTATTACTGCCACACCTCCGGAGAGCTTAGCTAACCGTTCTTCTAATTTTTCTTTGTCAAATTCTGATTCACTTTGTTTTAATTCTGTTCTAATCTGTTCAATCCGAGCCTTTATTTTCTCGGGCGAACCTTTACCCTCAACAATTGTTGATGTTTCTTTAGTAGAAATGACTTTTCTCGCCTGACCCAACATATCCATTTCCACTTTTTCCAACTTTAATCCAACATCTTCGGAGATTACCTTACCTCCAGTCAAAATAGCAATGTCTTCCAGCATTTCTTTCCTTCTATCACCGAATCCAGGAGCTTTAATTGCTAAAGCATTAAAAGTTCCTCTAAGTTTATTAATAACTAATGTTGCTAAAGCTTCTCCTTCTACTTCGTCAGCAATAATGACAATGTCTTTTTTGCCGGACTGGGTAATTTTTTCTAAGATTGGCAAAATTTCATTAATTGAAGAAATCTTTTTGTCGGTAATTAATATATAAGGATCTTTAAATTCTGCTTCCATTTTTTCAGCATTAGTCACCATATAAGGAGAAATATAACCTTTATCGAATTGCATACCTTCAACAATTTCCTTATCCAAGCCAAAAGTTTTTGATTCTTCTACCGTAACCGGAGCTTCGGGACCTACTTTTTCTATCACTTCTGCGATTAATTTTCCCACTTCTTTATCTTCGGCCGAAATACTTGCTACCTGAGCAATTTCTTCTTTACTTTCTATTTTTTTTGCCTTTTTCTTTAGATATCTAACCACATTTTTTGTTGCTTCTTCAATACCATGTCTTACTCCAATGGGGCTTACTCCCATAACAATATATTTCAATCCTTCTTTAACAATCGCTTGAGTTAAAATTACTGCGGTAGTTGTTCCATCTCCGGCAACGTCATTCGTTTTATTAGCCACTTCTTTTACTATTTCAGCGCCAATGTTTTCAAATTTGTCTTCAAGATCAATTTCCTTGGCAATGGTCACCCCATCATTGGTAATTGTCGGCGCCCCAAAACCTTTATCTAAAACGATATTACATCCTTTTGGCCCCAGGGTAACCTTGACTGTGTCAGCTAATTTATCAATGCCCTTTTTAAGCCCTTGACGAGCCTGTTCATCAAATTTAATTTGTTTTGCCATATTCTTTCGCTTCGCTCAGTCAAATTAAAAATTCGAAATGAAAAATTTAAAATGACTGATTGAAAATTATTAAATTACTATTAATTTATTTTAAATTACAAAACAAAATGGTAAAATATTAGCCTGCTATTAAACTGCTGGTTCGGAGTTATACTCCGAACCAAATTGCACTAATGAAATAAACTGACACACAACTGAGGGGAATGCGTTATCGCATTTGTCAACTTATCATAAACCCCATTTCGCTCCGCTTGCCATTCCAGAATTTATTCCTATTGCTATTAGTGCATTGTGGTTCCAAGTACAACTAGATGTGAAGTCGCCACGGCGCTATCGTACCTCGCAAGGATAAATCCATAAATAAAATTTATTCCTCCAGTATCGCCAGTATATCTTCTTCCTTAACAACTAAATATTCCTCTTCGTCAATTTTGACTTCTGTTGGCCCATATTTGGTAAATAAAACCTTATCACCGACTTTAACGCTTAGAGGAATAATTTTCCCGTCTTCTGTTATCTTTCCCGACCCGACAGCAATCACTTCTCCCTGTTCTGGTTTTTCTTTCTCCACTGTATCAGGGATAACAATTCCAGACTTAGTTTTTTCCTCGATTGGTTTGAGAAGTATTTGATCTCTTAAAGGTTTAATATTCATACTATTAATAATCAGTAAACATTAAACAGTTAACAAATTTTATAATTTGTTAACTGATAATTGTTAACTGATAATTGTTAACTGACTTAGCACTGCTCGACCAACAGTGTTTTTCTGAATAATTTTATTATATTATTATATTAAAGTATAGAAAGTCTGTCAAGAGGTCACTTTACCAAGCCAGAATCTTTTTGGCAAGCCAGTTCTAAAAAGCCAAGTTTTTTCATTCGTGCGTTAAACCCCTGAATAATTCTCACTTCTGGAGAATTTGGATGAAATTCTAACTGAGTATCATCGGCAACAATCCGGCCTCCTGGTTTCCCTTTTAGGGGATTTTTTTCAATGCGTTCTTTTTCATATTTTGCCAAAATTTTCTCAATACTGTTTCCTATTCGATTATTCAAAATCATTTCTAAACATTCGGCAAAAATACTTAATCCTTTATTTCTCCTAACGATTCTTAAATTTCCTTTTCTAGACTCTGGCCAAAAAATCAGATAATCTTTTATCCAAGAATTTGCTTTTTGAAATTGCCTAAAAACAAAACCGTTTTTGTCTATTATCGGCACTAACCGCGCATAACTTTGGGCATTATAAAGGCTTTTAAATGGAATTTCTAAAGATTTATCAATGATATAATGATTAAGACAAATTTTATCACGGGTGACATTGCCGTGACGGTGGACGCCCAAGAGAATAGTCAGAAAAGTAACAAGTGTCCGACAAGTCCAAATTCGACCGGTTTTAGTGACAATTAAAAGGTCTAAATCAGACTCCCTGCAGGTATTGCCCAAAGCTAAAGAGCCACTAACAGTAATCATTCTTATAAATGGAATGCCCTCAAAAAACCAAATAATTCTTCTCGCTTTTTTCCATTTCTCGTCAGCAATCTTTTTCCGCCAAATATGTTTTTTTATAATTTCATCCCGCCCTTTTAAAAAATAAAATCCATTTCTCTGGAAGATTATTTTTCTTAGTTCTAAGCTGTTTTCTAACGTCTCTATAACATCATAGAAAGAAATATCTGCTCTGTCGTTCTGAAATTGTTTCAAAGCCTTGTCATTATGTCTTTTAATAAAATCAACATTTATAAGATATTTATAAATTTCAAAACCAGTCAACGGATAATTTAAAACATCATAATAACATACAGTGGCAATAATTGATTTTTCAAGAAAATTTGGCACAATAAATCAAAAATTAAATATTAAAATACAAAATGACCCCCCTTATGGAGTCAATTTTGATTTGTCATTTTGATTTTTACTTTTTGCATTTTGAATTAACTTTTTACTCTAATAAACTTTCTCCTCCCCACCTGAACAACCATCCCTTCTCTAATAGAAATCTTTTTCCTCCAATCACCAATTATTTTATCATCAATCTTTACCCCGCCTTGCTGAATCAATCTTCTGGCTTCACCTTTGCTTTTAGCTAATTTTGTTTGAACTAATAAATCTAAAATCGTTATTTCTTTATTTTTAATTTTTATCTCTGGAATTTTCTCCGGTACTTTATGCTCTTTAAAAATTTTATTAAATTCTTTTTCGGCGCGAGTTGCTTCCTCTTCAGAATGATAAAGTTTAACGATCTCCCAAGCCAAGAGCGCCTTGGCATCACGAGGATTAAGTTTTTTGGATTTCAAATCTCTCTCTATTTCTCTAACTTTATTGAGAGAAACATCGGTAGTTAATTTAAAATAGTGAATAATTAATTCATCCGGAATGGACATTATCTTTCCGTATTGCTCTTGGGAATTTTCAATAACCCCAATATAATTATTCATACTTTTACTCATCTTTTCTTTCCCGTCTAGACCAATTAGAAGTGGAACTGTCATCACATCTTGCAATGATTTGTCTAATTTTTTTTGAAGAGTCCTTCCCATCAGCATATTAAAAGTTTGATCAGTCCCCCCTATCTCAACGTCTGCTTTTATGATAATTGAATCGTAAGCTTGAAGAATAGGATAAAGCATCTCGTGAATACGAATATCAATATTTCTTTTCATTCTTTTAGTAAAATCATCCCTCTCTAAAATACGGGCAACCGTAACAAGCCCAGCCAGTTTAATAACATCATCTAATTTCATCTTTTTATACCATTGGCTGTTTCTCCTGATTTCTATCTTGCTCGTATCTATTATTTTCCCCACTTGCTTAAGGTAAGTCTCAGCATTTTTTTCAACTTCTTTAGCCGAAAGCTGAACTCGCGTTTTTGATTTGCCAGAAGGGTCACCAATCTGGCCGGTAAAATCACCAATAATAAAAACAACCTGATGTCCTAATTTTTGAAATTCTTTAAGTTTTCTCAAGGGGACAGTATGTCCTAAATGAATATCTGGTCTTGAGGGATCAACGCCAAATTTTATCCTTAGTCTTTTTCCTGAAAAAAGTTTTTTTTCTAAATCTTTCTGGACAATAACCTTCTCCACTCTCCGTTCCAAAAGCTCTTTTATTTTTTCTTCTGATGTATTGATTTTTATTCCGTTAGACATTTTATTGATTTCACTAATCATATTTTTTCACCCCCCATTAGAACAAATAAATGTCTAACGGGATGAATACTTTAATTTTAGCAGAAATTTTTATTTTGTAAATTACTTATACCAAATCATCATTTATCTACATATTATCATACTGAATTAATTTTCCTATTTTTATTTGAGGCGAAATGAAAAATAAAATTATAGCCTGAAACAACGGAATACCCAAGAAAAATTAAAGAAATTTTTCGAATTAAAATTTCTATGGCGCCGCCAAAAGATAATACACACAAGTATTGATGCAATGGATGTAAATTTTGGTAAAAAATAACCAAGAAAATAGACAAAGCGACTCAACTGAACCGACAAAGACGATTATTTATATAAAGATAAATAAAAACTCTGCGTAGAAAATTTTTATTCTAATTTTTCGTAAAAAATATCAAATACAGAAGGCGAGATTATATAATCTCGCCTTCTGGGGGCTTTATCCTGCTTTGAATTACAAAATAGATTTTTTCTTTGTTGTTTCGACTAGAATCCTCTTAGCCGTGTTTAACGCAAAAAAAATTTAATAAATTTCCCATTCTGCTATCGCGCCCGTTCAAAGTGACAAAAGAGAGTATTCCGTAATTAGACTCTAGAAAATCTTATATTCCCGGCAAACTTCTTCTTTTTTCTTTTGCATTTAACGCTTTGTTAACTAAACGATCCGCCTCACGGTTTTTTTCGCGGGGAATATATTTAAAAGTTACCTTACCAAAATCCAACATCAAGTTCCAAACTTTAATAAAAAGTTCTATTAAATTCTTATCTTTAATTTTATATTGATGATTTAATTGCCGAACAACCAGTTCGCTGTCCAAAAAACACTCCGCTTGGCCCTTGCCGGCAAGATCCGCTTTTTTAAAAATTCCCTTTGCTTTCCTAAGAGCAAAAATAAGTGCTTGATATTCTGCCTCGTTATTTGTCGCCTCGCCGATATATTCAGAATATTTTTTTATCATCCTTGCCGCTCCGAGCTTAGCCTGCTCTGAATTTATCAAATAGTCGGAAGGTTTTTTCTCTTCTAATTTTTTCTCGCTGATAATAATCCCGATTCCTGCAGGCCCTGGATTGCCGCGAGCCCCGCCATCAGTATAGATATATAACTTATTCATTTTTTGATTTCTTTAAATCAATAATTTTTAATTGCAGCTGCCGCATGCCGTTCCACTCATCAGCGATAAGTTCAAAAACAACATCAACTAAATCACCCTGGTTTATTTTTTTTATACAACCACCAAAAGAAAATCCAATCGCATCAAATGTCTTCTGAAGACTATCTCGGGAAGAAACGACAATATTGCCGTTTCCGCCTCGCTGAGTTGTAAGTTTTAATTTCAAATGTTTGCCGCCGTTGCCGACAATTCGCATCTGGCTTATTTTTAAATTCCTTACTAAAAATAATGGTTTTGGATTACCTTCGCCAAAAGGGGAAAATTTAGCAATCTGGTCATAAATATTCCAATTGATATCCTCTGAATTAATTTCGGCATCAATATTAACAACCGGAACTAAATTTTCGCTTTGTATTTCTTCGCCAGCAATGGCTTCAAGCTGGTCTTTAAAATCAGCCAATTTGCTATTATCTAAAGTAAAGCCAGCCGCGCCTCTATGTCCGCCGAACTCACAAAGATGCTGACTGCACCGACTAATCGCCTCAATTAAATTAAAAGAATGGATGCTTCTGCCCGAGCCGATGCTTTGTTTTTTACCCTTAGAGAAAATTAAAGTAGGACAGTTGGCTTCATCAACTAATTTTGAAGCAACTAAGCCAACCACTCCAACCGGCCAATTTTCACTGCCTTCAAAAATAATTTTTTCTTTGCCGGACAATCTTGATTTTACCTCCCTAACAATTTTTTCAGTAATTTTTTGTCTTTGATAATTTTTTTCTTCTAATTTTTCTGAAAGTTGCTTTGCTTCCTCTAAAGATTCGCTTATAAGAAGTTTGTAGGCGTGATTTGCATGATCTATTCGTCCGGCTGCATTAAGCCGCGGAGCAATCACAAAATTAATTTCATAAGTAGTTAAAGGGGCATGATTATTATTAATAATTCCGGTATTCTTCATTAATGTTTTAAGCCCTATCCGTTGAGTCTTTCCTAAAACAATAAGTCCGTATTTTACTAATGTTCGATTTTCGCCGACCAAAGGAACGCAATCAGCAACCGTTCCGATAGCTACTAAATCTAAAAGCCATTTTTCAAATCCTTCATTAATTTTTAATTTTTCATTTTTAATTTTTAATTTATAAACTAACCCTTGAGCTAATTTATACGCTACCCCAACACCGGCTAATTCTTTAAAAGGATATCGGCAATCATCTTGTTTCGGATTAAGAATAGCAAAAGCTCGAGGTAACTTCTCACCAACCCAATGATGATCAGTGATAATAACCTCAACTCCTAACTGGCGGGCAAGTTCCACTTCTTCAAAATCAGAAACTCCGCAGTCAACCGTAATAATTAATTTTACCCCTAATTCTTTAAACCTTCTTATTGCCTCTAAATTCAATCCATAACCTTCTTTCGCTCTATCTGGAATATAGACATCAGGCCTGGCGCCTAAAGCTTCAAGAATTTTTACTAAGACAGCCGTTGATGTAAGCCCATCTGCGTCATAATCACCAAAAATAATAATTTTTTCTTTACTGCGGACAGCCTTAAAAATTCGCTCCACTGCTTTTTCCATCCCCTTCATTAAAAAAGGATCACAAAGACCCTCTTCATAGTCCGGGTTAAAGAATTCGTCAATGGCGTTTTTGTCTCTTATATTTCGATTAAAAAGCAGTTGTAAAACCAAAGCAGGGTATTCGGGGAATCGCTTTATAAAATCATTAGGGGCTTTTGAATTTATTTGCCATCTCTTTTGCATAAAATTCTATCAGTTCAAAACTAAAAGTTCAAAACTAAAAACTAAAAGCCTAAAGATAATTTACGATTTATGAATTAAGATTTGAGAATAAAAATAATATTTGCGATTCATAATTCGTAAATATTAAATCGTAAATCAGTTTTGAGTTTTCTTCTGTGGCCTTAAGCTCTGCGTTTTAAGTTTTAAGTTTTTAATAACATTTAGATTCTTACAGAAATTTAAAGAGTAAATTATTACCAGAAAAATTAAACGATATTAATTTAAATTCGGCTGCACTTCGGACAAACAAAACTCACTTTAAAATAACCTTCTTTTGAAGATTCTAAAGTCAAAGATAAAATGAGATGCCCTCCGCATTTTTTACACTTAAAGGAAGCGCCCTGATAAAAATCTTTAATCATCTTAGGCGCATCATATAACTTTTCATCGATTGCCAAAAGATAGGTTATACGTTCGCCTAAATGAACCTTGATGCGGTCAACAACCTCACTAGGCCTAACCAAAGCTTTGATAATAAAATCTTTTGCTCCAAGAGCTTCAGCATTCCTGCGATCTTCCTCTCGCCCTAAGTGAGAGGAAATAACAACTGGAATTTTAGCTGTCTTTGTATGTTCCTTAAGAGACTTCATTAATTCCCAGCCATCCATTCTCGGCATAACAATTCCAGTAAAAACGATATCTGGAATTTCTTTAAGAGCAATTTCTAAACCCTCCAGTCCGTCTCTCGCTTCTAAAACTTCAAAATTTCTTTCTTTAAAAGCATTCAGGTATATCTCACGAGTCGCTTCATCATCATCAACAATTAATATTTTTTTCTTGTTTTCTTTCATTTAAAAAGAGAGTGTCATTGCAAGGGCTAATGCCGTTGATTCAAGTCTCTAGCTTAAACCATTTATTTATTTTTTGTTTATCCTTTATGGAAAGAAACCCCAAAAAAAGGGGGGTTCAGATCAGAGGCCTGAACTAACGAGAAAAGTTAATTTGCAACAGATCTTATGAAAATAAGCTTTTCACAGATCGTCTAAGAATCGAAATTTAACCTTTAGGATGTTTTGAATTTTTTGAATTTTAGCTTATTAAGCCAAATTTATGAAACCCTAAAGGGTAAATTTCTTAAACTTTGTAGTTCTTGAACAGTCTGCAACAATAGGGAACGGATTACAAACCAGTTCCCGCGGAAAGCAATTTTTAAACTTTAGCTTGTAGCTTTTCCCACTGGCTATCCACCTCTTCCTGAATTTCTTTAATAAGACCTTTGTTTGCCGGTTTTAATAAATGCTTATACCTGCCTTGAGAAGCCAGCCATTCAATAATCGGTTTTCTTTTTTTGGGCTGGTAATTTAACTTCCAAACACCATCTTCCACTTCATAAAGCGGCCAAAAATTAGTCTCAACTGCCAATTGGGCCATTCTAACAGTCTGGTTCGTTGGAAATCGCCAGCCGCGGGGGCAGGGAGAAATAATATTTATAAAAGATGGGCCGTTAACCTTAATAGCTTTTTCTGTTTTTTTGACTAAATCAGCCCAATGAGAGATAGAAGCTTGAGCCACGTAGCCTATGTTGTGAGCGGCAACAATAGCAGTTAAATTTTTCCTAAAAATTTCTTTTCCTTGAAGAACTTTACCGGCCGGAGTTGTTGTCGATGACGCCCCTCTTGGCGTTGCGCTTGAACGTTGAACTCCGGTATTTGCATAAGCTTCATTATCATAGCAAATATATAAAAATTTATGGCGCCGTTCTAAGGCGCCTGAAAGCGACTGAAGTCCAATATCATAGGAGCCTCCGTCGCCGCCAAAAGCAACAAACTTTGTTTTTGTAAATTTATTCCAATCTGAAATAAACTTAGATGAATATTTCCTATTTAATTTCTTTTTTTTTAGCAACGCTTTGTGCGCTCTCTCTATTCCGCTTATAGTTGCCGCAACATTTTCAAAAGCATTATGAATCCAAGGCACATTCCAAGCTGTATATGGATAAATAGTTGTGGCTACTTCCAAACATCCGGTAGCCGTTGCCACAACTACCGGTTCCTTTATGGCGCTTAAAACAATTCTAACGCAAATAGCCGCCCCGCATCCGGCGCAAAGACGATGGCCAGAAACCAATCTTTCTGGCTGTATTGCCAATTCTTGAATAGTCATAATAATAAAATAAAAAATTCAAAATGAAAAATAAAAAGTTACAGTGCAAAATTTAAAATTTTTTCTTTCCTCTAATAGTTAAAATGCTTGAAGCAAGAATATTCGCAATTTCATTAGTTTCTTTAAATAGTGGCTCTATTATATTTTTACCTGCTTGAACAAAACCTCTTAATAGTCCTAACCAAAATTTACTTTCATTAGCAGATTTAAGGGAATAGTTTAAAAAATTTGCAAAATTCTTTTTAGTACCACATGCTTGAGCTTCAATTAAATTCGCTCCTGCACTGATTGCACTTCGCAGTAATTGATCAGCAATAATTCTACAGGATTAATTTTTGGGCAAAGATTCAATAAGTTTTATAATTTCCAGTGTATAAATATAACTTCGTTCTTTATTGTCAATTTTAAATTTTGAATTGTAATTTATTTGGAATTTGCGATTTTGGATTTTGAATTTATTATTTATTCAGTATCTCTTAAAGTTGGTTCAAGTTTTCTGATTTGAACCTTTTATTTTTTTCGTTTTATTTAAGAAATTTATACCATCAATCAAAAAAAATGATTGTTATTTGCTCAGTATATCAAAAACCGCCTTAACGATCATATAAGAAATACCTGAAACAAATAAACCAACTATCGCGTAGATGATAATTTTCTTGGCTTTTTCTAATTTTATTTCCTGCCCGGTAGCTGTCATATACATTAAA
The DNA here is from genome assembly GCA_964430135.1 of uncultured Candidatus Saccharibacteria bacterium. Lineage (GTDB taxonomy): Bacteria > Patescibacteriota > Minisyncoccia > JAHIHE01 > DAOWLE01 > CAYSEG01. Next base: position 51,089 of record CAYSEG010000001.1, read on the forward strand.
CCTCCAATAATAAGCACAAAAAGAGCAAGCAACGCAATTATGCCCAGAACCCAATCAACCACATTAAGTAAAATATCAAGAAGAGGTCTATTGGCAAGGCCAAAACTGCCGGAACAATCAACATCAAATACACATTGAGTTTCTCCCGGACTACACCCTACTCCACCAGAACATCCGGGAGGGACACAGATTTGCCCTCTTTGCGTATCAACCTTGCATCCGTGAGCGCCGCAACCGTCATCCTTCCAATGGCAACATTCCTGGGCAATGCCGTCGCAATCTTCATCTATTCCATTGCCACAGACTTCAGTTGCGGGGGCGCAAGAATTTCCACTGCAATGAGTGCCGGCATCACAGGATTTACTTTCAGTTTTACAATTATAATCACCCGACGAATCATCGCAATAGTGATCTACTAGCGAACATTCCACACAGGAATCTGAAGGGCACTGAGAATCTGTTGTGCAGCATGTGCCGCTTGCGCAACAAATACCGCCTTGGCTGTAATTTGAACAGCACCAACTTGAATCCCCGCCATCGCTTTGCCCATTTGGAATACAATCTGTACAGCTTCCATCTGCCGCTACCAAAGTATGGCCTAAAGAACTATTACAGCATTTTGAACCATGTGCTGTTATGCCCGGACCTTCTGTAGCAAGAAATTCATCAGGATCGTCGCCGCAGCATTCTATTTCGCTTCCCGTATCATATTCGCCGAATTGGGCGGTTTCTCCGCCGGCAACCCATGCTCCGGTAATATTACAAGTAACGAGAGCGCCACCTTCGCAAACAGACTGAGTCCTATCACAATCAACCCATGTGCCTGCTGGCGGCATTGGACCGCTGGTACAAACTGCTCCCGGACCAGTACCTCCTAAATTAATCGTTGTAAAACAATCATAGCATGTATTATTATACACGCATTTTGGTGCACCAGCACAAGCATTAGGACCACAGCAAGCTTCATCGCTTGCATCATCTCCTCCAAAAGCACAACCTTCATCGGCAATATCATCACAAGAACTGCTTGCATCTTTTCTATATCCGTATGTTTCTCCGGGATCTCCTGAATCTCCACAACAAGTTGTAGGAGAAGATTCTCCGCCCTTTCCCCAGCAGGTTCCTCCATTACAGGTAAACCCGGGACAAGTAGCTCCTGTTTCGCAGAAATTTTTATTTGAATCGCAGTCGCAGTCTGCATCAGCTACGCATCGAAAAGGAGTAACCGCAGGATCGCACACTCCGCCAGAACAGCCAGCGGGCCCGCAAGATTCGCCTCTTTCTGAAGCTGGATCACATCCATGAGCTCCGCATCCGTCATCCTGCCATGCGCAACAAACATTAGGGCAGCTTCCTCCGCAATCAGTCCCGGTTTCATCACAATCTTGAATTCCATTAATACAATGGTCCGCACAATTGGCCCAAACATTACAGTTCCCAGAGCCATCACATTGTTTGTCGCATATATGATGCCAGCCCCCTCCTCCATCGCGGCAAAGATTTGTGTCGCAGAAATCACCAGCCCCGCAAACGCCTCCCGAGCAAGCGGTATTTGCCGGACAATTAACTAAAGAACTTTTACAATAATGGTCGGTTGTATTATCGCAATAGTTGTCAGTTAATTGGCAATCGCCCGAACAGCTATCCGCAGGACAATCAGCATCGTTTGAGCAACAAGTATGTCCTGCATCACAGCAAATTCCATTTTGGCAATTGCCAGAACAACAATCTCCGTCCACAATACAGGCTCCGCCGTTGGAGACGCAAGTAATGATAGAACCAGTGACAGTTTGATTATATTCTTCAAAAGCCAAACCAGAACGACTACTAAAGCTTATTACTAATTTTTGGTTAGTCCCAGATACAATATCAGTTGTATAGCTTTGAACATCAGGACCACTAGTACAATACCATTTACTATTACACAATTCTATGCTCCCATTTGTTCCATCAAACCTATAATCAATACCTGGTATTATACACGCTGCTCCAGAACCACAAGCACTCTTTTCGACGTACTCAAAACTTACATTTGTAATATGATAGTGAGCACCACTTTTAGACGGAAAGATAAAAGTATGATTTCTATAACACGAGGATGCTGAGTGTACTGATTGCGACCCACAATTATTCTTATAACTAAAAGCTCCGGCAGGTTCTGCTTTCACATTTATGCACCATTTGTCAGGATCAACACAACCCCAAACAGGCAAATAAACATTATTCCCTTCCCAGTCCGAAGTTGACGCCCAGTATTTGATTGTCTTGTTTGTATATAAAGAAAGGTTAAAAGATTCCGCGCAAGTCGCATTTTTAGTACCCGAAGCAAAACTGCAGGTATTTGAATGCTGGACTCCACTAACCTCCCAGTAAATTGTAATATTATGAATTCCGGAACCGACAGTTCCGTCAGCGTTGTCTATAGCGTCTACCTCAATATTAATATTTCCAAGTGTGTCAAAAGTCGTAACCCCCCCCTTATAAGTATCTCCGTCCGAATCCCTAATCTCAAGTCGAGTAATTGCCGGAGGCTTGGTATCTGAAGACGATGCCAAAACGCTTCCAGCAAGTCCTGTCGCGGCATAAATTGCTCCGCCAGATTCAAAAGGAGAGTAGACAGTTACTGCACCAGCTAAATCGCCCGTATTAGTAGGAGCTTGAGCTTGAACCGATAACCCCTTGATAAACCCTGTGGTAAGCTTGTTGAATCCATCAGGGCATAAATTTGATAAAGACAGACTAAATAAAATAACTAATCCACTTAAAATAATTTTTAGTTTTAGATTATGCATAATAATTTTCAATTTACAATTTTCAAGCACCAACAAAATTCCAAATCTCAATTTTCAAACCTTATTTTTGCTGGATTTTATAATATTTGAAAACATTAAAAGTAATTCTTGGACTTCCTGCCATAAGCTTCTAAATTCTTTTCTGAGCTCAGGATTTACTTTTGCTAAGAATCGTAACCAATGCTTACTTCCTTTAATTTTTTCTTGGCAATGCTAATTTTATGTTGAAAATCATTTTTACTTTCTATCTAATTTGCCTCTCAATAATTTGCTCCGATTGAACCTGCTGAGCCAACAGCTTATCTTGTAAAACAATTATTTATTGAATTTTTTGGCAAAACTTTGCATAAACACACAACTCTTTTGATAAACTCCGTTGTTCTTTCTTCTAAATCAAACTTATGCATATTTTTGTTTACTGAAATTTAGTTATTGGTTATTGATGTTTGATTGCTCTTTTGGTTATTACATCTTGGTTATTGTATATTTTGTTTTTATTCTTTGTTTTTTTGGTTATTTCCTCAATTTCCTCCTATTTTAATCGGCAATCCCATTTCTCCGACGGCAAAGAGTTCAAATTCGTCAAGGCACTTTTCTAAAGTTAAGTTGTAAACGTTATTTTCCGCTTTTTCCATTTTAAAAGTTTCGTAAGCGTTTTCTCCTGTCTTTGCCACAAATCTGTATATTTCGCATTTTCCCTGCGTATTTACTTTTGCCTTTATAGTAAAATTATTTTCTCCTTCGCATTTTTGCTCAATGATTTCCAAACTGCCCTTGCAGTTTTCACGGATTTCTTCTCTTTTTTCTTTGGTTATTATTCCCGTCTGCTTTTGGAAAGATTTTACAAATTTGTTTGGTTTTTCATTCTCTTTTTTATTTATCACAACCCCGAAATATTCTCCGCAGTCGTATGTCTGGCAAGTTTCGTATTCTCCTTCACTCTGGCACTGCGCCAAATATTCACAGGAAGAATCTTTGCAATTCTCTGATAAAATCCGGCAATCTTTAAATTTTTCCGGCCGAGTTATTGAAGGTTCTTCTTGTTGCCATTGATAAATCCGCTTAAAAACAAAAAAAACAAACAAAATCATTAAAATGATAATCAGCCCAAAAAACAATAAAATTAGTTTTTTGTTTTTTAATGTTTTTGTTTCTTTGAAATTTAATTCCATTTTTTCAAAATTCAAATTAAATAAATAATAAATTGCTCGCGCGTTTAAGAAATTGAGTCTCTTAAAGAATATAAAGCCGAAAAAACTTAACTAAAACAATATCTAATTATAATCCACCGCACTTTTCATATGCCTTAAATTTGCTCTATGATTTTCTTCGTTTATTTCTATCGCAATAACATCAATCCTCCAATTTGTATCCTCGGGATAATGTTTTTTAAAAAGATAATTTCTGGCTGTCTGGATTATTTTTTTTCGTTTAAAAAAATTCACAGCGTCTTCAGGTAAGCCATAACTCCTATTTTTCAATTTATTTCTTGTCTTCACTTCAATAAAAACCAAATTTTTATTTCCTTTTCGATTATTTTCCCGGGCAATAATATCGATCTCGCCCCATTGCTTCTGCCAATTTAAATCAATAATTTTATAGTTTTGTTTTTCTAAATACTCTCGGGCAATCTTTTCCCCTAAATCTCCTAATTTTCTCCTCGGGGTACTCATAATAATATTCACACTTATTAATAGTTTTATAATAAAACATTTTTTTAATTTTGACAAGTGGATAACTCCATAACCATTCATTGTCGCTATTGAGAAAGTGTATTACCGCATGCCTCAACTCTTACTGACACATTCTTCTTGACTAATTTCTTAATTTATGGTATAATAAAAAAATAGCGAATTAAGCACACTATGGACAGTCTCTACATAAATTTACACATACAAACTTTTCCTGGATTTTGTTATATAAAAACACAAATAGAAAATAATATCAAATTTGGCTGTAGGGAATAAAAATTTTCGTTCTGCATTCATATAAATAAATTTTCCGGATTATTCCTGTCTAAATTCCCATCGCAGCGGATTATTTCTGACATATTCACGAATGTTATTCAAAGATTTTTCATCCCGGATTATATGGTCGTAAAATAATTTTTGCCAATTTTGCCAAGCAAAAAAATATTTCATTTCGTATTTGATTTATCTGTTTTGTTACGGCGGATTTAAATAAACCGGTAATAACAGGCAATTTCTGATATTGTCGTTTATTTCCCATATTATGTAGGGAACAGGCATGCCTGTTCCCTACAACAATATCATCTTCGACAATCAAAATTTCGTGCAAATGATTCGGCATTATAATACATTCATCTAATTTTGCATTTGGAAAATATTCTGGAATTTCTAACTAATATTGATTTACGATTTTCCTATATTCATTTAAAATCATCTCACTGTCTATGATTTCGCCAAAACATTTAATTTTGTCTTTTATACAAATCGTTACAAAATAACAACCGTCTGTTGAATAATCATAATCCTTTAATCGGATTGATTGGCGATGATGGATTTGATGGATTTTTGGGTTATATTCATTTAATATACTGTTCCTGTTCTCCCTATTATTCTGCGTATTTATTTTTATTGGATTGATTTTAAACCTGCCTCTAAAATTAACCCAGCAACAAGCCAAAAAACCAATTGTCCTGACTGAATAGTCCAAAAATAATGGTCAAATAAGCCAATAAATAAAAATCCGATAAAAATTAGAAAAAAAGGCAGAGATATATTGCAGCAAGCTTCTATTTCATCAATTTTTTCTTGTTTCAACTCACCATTTTTTGCTTTATTTAAGCTATTATTCGCCAAATGTTTCACGTGAAACATTTTTGATTGATTATTTATCGGCTCATTTAAAATTTTATTAAAAGAAAAATTACTCAATGATTTTTGGCTTAAATAAGCCATTTTTAGAATATTTAGAATTATAAAAACAAACAAAATAAAACCAATTATTCCCAATTCAGAAAAAATTAATAAATAAATATTATGGACCGGTTGATATTGCCAAAATTCAAGTTTAACTGGGCTAAAATCAGCCATATTTAGCGTAAAATTGCCTATTCCCACGCCTTGAAAAAAATTTTCTTTTATCATAGAAAAAGCGATATTATTAAACAGCAATCTATCTGAAAATGCCTGCTCTTTGATATCTAAAGCGATTCTCCCGCTGATTTGGGGATAGATAAAGAATAAAGAATAAAGAATAAAGAATAAAATAATAAACAAAAGTGCGATTTTTGGCTTATTAAAACGAAAATTCGCAAATGTTTCACGTGAAACATTCTTATGAAAAATTAACAAAGAGAAAACACTCAGTAAAACCATTCCCGTCCAAGCGATTCGGGAAAAAGTAAGAATAAAGGCAAAAATTTGAACATAAATAACAACAAAAATGGCTAAAAATAGCCATTTTTTCTTTATTTCGTTGAATAAAAAATTTCTGAAGTAATTTGTTTTAATTAAGAATAATAGCCAAAAACTACAGATTATAGACAAAAATAGAAAACCGGCCAGCACATTCGGATGCGGAAAAGTGCCGTAAATACGGATTATTTTTTCACCATTTACTACAATTTTAGCTACTCCGGCTAAATCAGGATTTAAAATTGACTCTCCAAGCCATTTAAAACCTATTGAATGTTGAATGAAATATTGCCAAATCCCTATAACTGCCTGTGTAAAACCTGTGGACACAAGACAAACAACTGTAAAAAAGAGAATTTTAACTGTGTTTATCCTGTGGATAACAAAAATGAGCAAAAGTATGGATTCAATTAGTTTTAAACTTTGATAGAGCCCAATTTGGCTATTTTTAGCCCAAAATGAACTAAAAAAGGACCAAAAAATAAAAGAAAATAATAAACTGTAAATTATCAATAGCGATTTACTATTAAAAAAAGAATTAATTTTTAGTTGTGAATTATCTGTAGATAACTTTTTTCCCCTTGACTGTTGAATATATTTGTTGTATAATATATTGACAATCCATAAAATAAGTGTTGTAATTAGCAAAATATCTGATAGATAAACAAAAAAAGTCGTATAATAAAGAAAGTGTTTTGTAAAATATGAATCCCTTGACAAAAATGTAATTTTAGTTCCTAATGGGATGGATAAGATAAAAAGATAGAAGAAAAATAATTCTGGAGAATTTTTTAAAAATTTAGTAACAAATTTCATCTTACTTTATTAAAATTTATATTATCAAAAACAATTTAGCCATTTGGTAATTTAACAATTACAAAAATTGTACAAATTTTGTCGGTAAGATCACCATAATAAATATCTAAATGTATAGTTTATAAAAGCTAATTATATTTTTATCTTATCAGGTTATTTTATTTAAAGCAATAAAAAAGAACCAAGATGTATTTATGCAACTTAGTTTATTTCGGAATTTCTATTTCTTGCTTTTTTGAAATTTCATTAAATCAAATCTGTATTTCAAAATAATTTCCCCTCGTTCAAAAGGTTCCATTACTTTTACTTCTAAGATATCTCCTGGATGCACAAAATTATCGACGGGCTTATGTTCTTTCTTAAATAATCCTATATGTGTGCCACTATATTCACTAGTCGTATATTTTTCTATAACTCTCATTATTCTTTCTGGTGTATATTCCAACACAGATGGAAAATCTCTCAGGTCTATATCTAATATATTTATCGTTTCTACCAAAATTTCTTCAATCTCTTTGCGGATACCTAATTCTTGTTCATCTTTTCTTATTGTTTCATTTTCTTCATTTTTTTTCTCCCATTTTTTCAGCCCTCCTAATTTTTAGTGTACTTTAAAGGTAAACTATCACAAATCAAAATTCTGTCAAAATAAAAAAGAGGCTCAAACTAAATAAATTAGTTGTATTGCCCCAAACTTTTATTGTTTTGCGAAATGAAAAGTAAATTTCACCATACTATCAATGGTCCAATCTAAGCCGGCATCTCTGACTGCTTCAATGTTATCCTCGATAAAAACTATCTCATCTATTTCTTCTATTTCTATTTCTTTTTGCAATCTTTGTTTGATTTCTTCGCCTGTGGACGGAATTTTTAGTTCTATAACGAACATTGGTTGCCGGATATCTGGTACTTGAATTATCCCAAGAATTTCTAATTTGATCAACTGTTTTTCTTTAAGTTCTTCTTTTAATTCAGCCTTGACCAACGTTTCTATCGAGGGATTTTTCTTGTGATCAATATGTTCTTTTGGGTCTAAAAATCCAGACGGCAGACTAACTGCTTTTCCTTGTGCTATAGACACTTTTTGTTTTCCGCGAATGCCAACTGGAATTTTTCCATCGGATGTTACAGTAGTCGCTCCCATCGAAATCGGAAGACAAACCTTTTTGTTGTATGACGGATTTTCTAAATCAAGAACCGAAAATCCATTTCTTTTTGTTCCAATATATTGGTCAAAAGTCGCCTCGTTGTAGCGAATCATTATTGTTTCTCCGATCGTTTCAAAGCTATTTAAGCTTGCCACATTTCCCGGAAACGCGCCAGGAACTTTTTTGCAATGCCTTATCCATATATCCGCTATTCTTTTCAATGTCTCATTATTAAAATTCTGCAATCCCATTGATACAAATTCCACTTTCTTAAAAGGTCCAATTGCTAAAACCTGCGTATTCCTCATCTGATTCTCAAATCCCAGTTTCTTTGCTATTCTATACAAATCTTCTAATTCTATCGTTTTTATTCCTCCTATTTTTAATGTTTTAACATCTGATAGATAATAATCTATCGCCGTAGAAACATCCTTATAGTAATCTAAAATAGCCAACCATAAGGATGAATTTTTAAAAGAACAATTTATCCTGATAAGTTAGCATATCACCCCAAAATAATCTGTCAACCCTTTGTACTTGACGGGTGCATAGGTAACACTTTGGAAAATATATCAGAA
>CAYSEG010000002.1:0-50835 GCA_964430135.1 uncultured Candidatus Saccharibacteria bacterium
ATCTAAAAACTAAATTAAAAAAAACAAAGGCCCAAATTTTCATTGGAACCGCCGGCGCGGGATGTAGCCGAAAAGAGGATAAAGCTGAAAAGAAAATATCTGATTAGAAAACTCAAGCCTTCTCGCCAAGCTGCTTTGGTTGCATAGTTATAATGATTTGGCAGGAATAAATATGTCATTGCGAAGGACACAAGTCCCGAAGCAACACGGCAGTAATATACATAAAAACTTTAAATAACGGGATTGCTTCGCCGCTCTATTCCTCACAACGACAACTTTTGAGAAAAATTTTTCACATCCATCAATCCAAGAGAATCAACCAAAATACAATTCAGTCTCACTAAAATTAAAAAAACGGCCCCGGCGGCGGTAGTATATCCAACAATTTTAAAGAGTAAAACACTCCCGCCTTCTGCAAAACCTAAACCAGCAGGAGCCAAAGGAATAAACATCAAAGTAGTTACTAACGGCTGAAGCATTAAGGCATTCACAAAAGGAATCTCCAATCCTAAAGAAGTCCCAATAAAAAACCATTGCATACTCGCAACTGGCCATCCGATAAATCCTAATAAAACTATCTTGAGCATTCTCTTTTTTTCTATTTCCTTTGAAGCTTTTTGCATCGCCTCAATATATTGGACGGCTTTATGGAAAATTTTAAATTTCGCCAAAATTTTATTTAAAAAATCAGTATAAAGCACTAAGATTATCCCGACAACAAATATAACCGGAAGTATTGACACCAAAGTGAGCCAACTATAGAATCTTAAATCTATAATAAAGCTTGAAAAATAAACTAACGAAAAAAGGCAGAGAATAACTTTTGCTAGAAAATTCATCCCCTGAATTAAAGTTAAAACTCCGGCATTACCAAAGGCTGAATTTTGTGATTTTTTTGAAAGAGAAAGGGCAGTGTAATAATAACCTACTCTGCCGGGAGTAACCCCAGAAACCAACATTCCAGCCAGATGAGAAAGAAAGACTTCCTTTAATCTCATTTTACCCTTCAGAGCTATTTTGATAGCAATTGCGGCAATAATTTCCGCTATAAAATAAAAAAAACCGGCCAGAAAAAAATATCCTATCTTTATCTGGCTTAATAAATTATAAACCCTTGTAAAGCCGATGTTTGAAAAAAGATAAAAAAGAATTACTACGCCGATGGTGAAAAATATGGTATACTTGAGGAAGTTGTTGGTCATGTTTTTACTTTATTGTTTTAAATTTTGCTAATTATTCTAAAATATAATAATATAAATTGGTAAAGTCTAATTTTCGGACCAATGATTACTCTGATAATGTTGAATTAATCGCTTAAATAAGAGGTTTTCTTGTTCTTTCAAGGATAGATTCCTGTGATTGTATCTCCAGACATATTCTCCGAGGTAAATTGGCAATCTTTCTCGTCTGATTCCGCCCTTAGCCGCCAGTTTTCTTTTCAGATATCCCCAGAATCCTTCGAGACCGTTAATGTGATTGCCTTTCTGATCAGTATACTCATTTTCAGCGTGCCTCACCAATCGATGAACATACCCCTTAAGAGCAATACCGGTATATCCTCGCCGGGTATCAGAACAGATGATTGATCCTTTCTTAACTTGTTTTTCAATTAATGGTTGTAAATCTTCGGCCTTGGTTTTGTTAATTAATCTAGCCCAAACCTGGCCGCTGCGACAGAGAATACCAAAAACTGGTTGTTTAAGGGTGCCAAAACCTCTGGTTGTCTCCTGTTGCCTATTTTTCTTGATTTTAAGCCGTTCCTTAAGCTTTCTATTCTTCATCTGACCACCTAGATAGGTTTCGTCTACCTCGACAATACCCTCAAATACGGCCGGCACATCTTTGGTCATGACTATTCTTAACAGAGTTAATGTCTTTAAGAGTTTGTATTTAGAGACATTAATTCTTTCAAGAATAATCTTAGTAGAATGTTCCAGCAGGAATTCGGAGATGATTTGTCTTAATAGTTTGGCCGGGAGATTAAAAGGAGTCAATTTGGGAGTAAAAATATGACGACAATTTCTACATCTTAAACGGCCATCAGCTGTTTTCCAGAACCTTAGTTTAAAGCATTTGGGACATTTAGTTCGCAATCGTTCCATAAAGAAATTATATCACTTTTAGTCCGATTTTCGAACTTTACCCTAAGAAATAAAATAATTACTTCTTTTTTACGTTTATCTATTATTATATTCTTTAATTTATTAAATCTGGTTTTCAACATAATATATCTTTAAATTAGAATGTCTATACTGCGTCTTTTCTTTATTAAATTCTTTTATTAGTGCCCAGTTTTTTGGTTGGATTTTTTGTAAAGTCAGGATATTTACTATCTAACCACTCACCACTACCATGAATAGTTATTGAGCCATCTATAATTACAAAAGAATTAGGTTTTACATCAGTTGGTTTTTTAATATCTTCTATATTTTTTAATAAATTTGTATTTTTTAAATCCAAAATAATAATCAAGCAATGATATACAATCTGAATCGCAGTAAATATTTTCATTTTGTATATTTGCCAAATATTTAGATGCATCTCGCATATCACTTACAGAATCGGTCATTATAAAAGATGTAGATCGTAAAGTAGTTACTGAAAAAATAAACAATAAAAATATAAAAATCATCATTAATATTTTTAATCCTTTTTTATATAAGGTAATGAAAAAATAAGATAAAATTAAACAAATGGGAGTAGAAAGCACAGAAAAATATCTTATTTCTTTACAAATTAAAATATAGTTTATAGTAAAGGAATCACGAAAAAATTCAATACCTATAAATCCAAATTCCATAAATAACAATAAACCCGAAAACCATAATAGTGGAAAGAAAATCTTTTTATGCTTTTTTATTAAAAACAACACTATTATAGAAAAAATTAACAAATAACTAAAATGCCAAATTTCTGGAAATGATGTATCAGAAGCAATTGAATGAATATTAAACAAATAGGGAAAATAATATAACGGCGGGCGATAATAGTATAGAACATTTAACCACTCTGATATATAAAAATTTCTGGCTAATGTCTTTAACGCATAATCTCTTGGGGCGACCGAACATATTTTATAATGCAGTAAAAAATGTCCTGATGTTAAATAAAAATAGAATCCTTCTAAAATAAACACCATTAAAAACCTAAAATTAAAAATAAAATTTTTTTATTAATTTTCTTCTTATAAAGCAAATAAATAAAAAAAATGAATGGTAAAAGCACTACAAATAGTTTTACTAAATAACTAAATCCGATACATATCCCAGCTGACAAATAATTGAATCTTCTATAATTTTTATTTTTAACACTTCTTAAGAAAAATAAAACTGACAAAGCCATAAAAAAAGCTAAAACAATATCTGTATCTAATCTTGTGGCGTTTATTACATCAACTGGGGAAAAAGAAGCTAAAAATGCTGATAATAAACCAATCTCAACATTCCACAATTCTTTCCCAATAAAAAAAGTGGTCATTACAAGACCTAACGATGTTAAAAGTGGCCATAAAACCGTTGTCAAATCATTTATCCCAAAATTCCAAAAAAAGCAACAGGATAATTCATCAATAATCTAACAGGATGTGTTTCTGCGGTGCTTGCTATATAATTTTCTGGCATCTCCCTATACCTTGAAAGATAATTATTAAATTCTCCGTTATGTATCATTCGTGCGGTTGATAAATGTATACCTTCATAAGCAGGATTGGATGTATATCCAATAAAAAATAATAATCTTAAAACAAGAGCGAAAATTACTATAATAAGCAACCAGTATTTTACATCTATTTTTAAAATTTGTTTTGATATTTTTTTTAAAACTATTATTCATTTAATTTTTCACTAATGGCATTCTAAAAGCTATGGAACATAATAAATTTTTGGATTAAACTTTGAAAAAATACCAATGGTCTGCGATGTTATATTCTTCATTAATATCCAATTTTTTGGAGGATGAAGCATAAAATCTGGATAATTATACTTATTTATATATGTGTATGGATTTAACTCAACAACAACATAAGCGTCGTGAATAGAAAATTCATTTTCATAATCCGCGTAAACCTTTAAGCTATTTACGAAATCTTCATCATATTTAGAAAAAAATTTAAATTTAGAAATTGTCCAGCTATCCGGTACATAAATAGGTTTTGGCGGTAAGGTCTCTAAATAATTTACTGTCTCTCTCACATACCCCATTCCATTCCTTAAAAATATATGGCTTTGGCGTATGTAGTAAATTGATGTTGAAAAAAGAAATATAATACCAATTATTGAAACTGCCTTTTTAAAAAATGTTTTATCAAAATTTAAAAATCTGCTTATAATAATAACAGCCGGAATTGATAAAGGAATTAAAAATCTATTATGTCTCGGATGCAGGCAATAATCAAAAATCTCAGTGCAAATAAAATGTAAGCCGTATTCTAAAAACAGAAAAATAACAAGCAACCAAATTATTGGAAATAAAATACTTTTCAACTTTCTTTTAAATAAATGGTAAATCACGCTCAAAATAACAAAATAATACATAAATCCAAAAAGCGGCTTCGAATGCACCCATTCAAACCTTCCTTTATCCATATTCAACATATATAAAGGATACATCCATAAATCAGAATTACTATTTAAATCATGGGTAAATGCATATTGCCTAACTTTCTCGCCATAAAACATTTCTTCTGTAATCGAATAAAAATATAGATTTTGTAGAAAAAATATCAAAAAAAATCCAAGTATAAAAAATCCGTATTTTATTAAACTTTCCTTTTTAAAAATACAAATAAGTTCTCTCTTATTTAATTTATCATTCCAAATAATATAAAAAGCTAATACAAACAATAAAATTGGTATTAATTCTTTAAATAAGTATGAGAGTCCTAATACCAAACCTGATAAGAAAATATAAATCCTCGCTTTTTTTTCATTTGTATTTTTTTCAGAGTTTATAAGAAAAAACAGGCTTAAAATAAATAAAAATTGAAACGGAACATCAGGTCCTACCTGAGTAGAATATATTACATCAAGAGGAAATATAGATAATAAAAACGCTGATATTAAACCTATTTTTTTATTAAACAGTTCTTTTCCTATTAAATAAGTTATTAATATGCTTCCTAAAGATATTAATAAAAAAAACAAAGATGTGGAAAATTCGCTTATGCCTAATAATTTCCAAAAAAAGACAACGGGCAAATATACGCCTATTCTAATTCCCCAATGAACAAACTCTGGAGGTATAAAATTATTTCCTTTGTAAATTTCATCAGCATATTCCAAATAATATGAATCATCATTAAACCCTATGCCGACAAAAAACCACATCCTTAAAAATAATGCAAAAACTATTATAAGAATCAACCAAACTTCCGGCCTTAAATTTTTAATTTTCTTAAATAAATTTTTCATTTTTATTCGCTGCATTTTTCCACTAAAAACCAAATTAATGTTCCAAATTTACATTTTCCATTTTTTAAAATCTTAAAATAATTATTTTCGCACCATTTTTTTTATTTGATTTTTTGTATGGAATGACACAACTGGCGTCAAGTATCTATCTGCAAAAATTTTCTCAGCGTGTATTTTAGATACACATTCCCCGCTTACTTTACTCAATACAAACCGAAATAAATAGATAAAAAATTTAGCAATTTTTGCATTTTGTGATAATATAAAAATCTAAAAAATTGCCCAAAGGTATAAAATTCCGGAAAATAAAAAGAATTTCTATTATACGCGCTTATATACATTTTTCCTGTTTTTTTTAAAAACATAATTCAAATTATCCAGCGCTTTAAACGGCTGAGGAGTGTGATGGATAACTCCAGCAACTATAATAAAATCAAAATATTCTTTTTTAAACTTTGAAGATAAATTCAATACATCGCCTAATACTAAATTAGGCAAGTTATTATTTTTATTTTTTCGTAACCTTTCTTTAAATACCTTGAGAGAATTCACGCTTATATCAAATAATGTAAGCTCTAAATTTTCAACATTATTTAATAAATAAATTGAGATATTTCCAGTCCCGCAACCGCAATCCAGAACTTTTTTTCTTTCTAATTCTTTTAGATTAATTTGGATATCTTCTGTTTTCAATACTGAAGAACCCCCTTCTAAATTCTCCGTTTGACAAAGGATATTTATTATAAAAATTTTGCGTTTTTTTAATTTTAATTTTATCGCTTTTGTTCATAATTTCCGCCAATTACTTATGATCATCTGGTGCGCTTCGCAAGGTGTCCAGCATCCTGGACATTTATTTTTAATAATTTCTTTTTTAATTCTCTTTGCAGTTTTTGATGTTAGAATATTTCTTAAATTATAATTATTTTCTCTCAAATTTCCTAACTTTTTATTAAAAATTGTGCAAGGATAAACATTACCATAAGGATCAATAAAACAAGATAAATTAAAAATATTACACTTCATTGGTGTTTTTTTAGTTTCTAAATATTTTTTCCCTAATATTAGATACTTATCTTCAATTAAAGAAATTGGGTTAAGTGATTTTTTTCTTAATTTTAAAATCATATCAATTTCTTTCTGGGCGTCTTTGTAGTAATTATTATCTGTTTTTAAATCCTTAGTATGATAATAAATATCAGATGTTTGAAATAAGTTTATATGAAAATCATTAATTGTAATCTCTGGAATGACTTTTTTTACTTCGTTTAAAGTATCTTTAAAAAATCCAACATTAAAAGGCGAAATTGTATAGCCAAAAAATATCTTAAAATTTTTATATCGTTTTTCAAACTTTTTTAATCTTTTATAAGTTTCTATTACTTTTACCCAAGAACCTTTTATACCTTTTATATTTTCGTGAATTTTCTGTGTCCCATCTAAACTTACTGAAATAATATATCTTTTTCTAAAAAATTTTAAAACATTTTTTATATTTTCATAAATCAAATCAGGCGACAGGCTGTTAGTTGGTGTAGTTAATAAATAAAGATTTAAATTTTTATCAAGAATTTTTACTATTTCTACATAATCATTTCTTAAAAATGGTTCGCCGCCGGTTAATCTAATCCAATAAATAAATTTAATATTCTCAGTAAGTTTTTCTATTTCTTTTAATGTTAATTCGTTTTCTGATTTAATTTTCCAAATATTACAAGTTTTGCACCGTGAATTGCATTTATAAGTTATGGCAAAATTTAATTCGTAGGGATTAAAAAATCCAAGACCTGTTGAAAATATCTTTATCCCGGTATTTATCAATGGAAACATTTTATTAGAATAACTCTTTAATAATCGTCATTAAAACTCTCCAACCGTCTCTAAAAGTTTTCAACTTTCCCTTTCCGTATTTTCTTGCTTTTTCATAACTCGGAACTTCTAAAACATTGAGTCGTAATTTCACTGCCTTGATGGCAATTTCAGTTTCTATTCCAAAACCATCACAAGAAAGATGAGGTAAAAGTTTCTCTGCCGCTTTTTTATTAAAACTTCTGTAACCATAACATAGATCGGAATAATTCATCTTCCAAAAAAGATTAACGAAAAATATAAAAAATTTATTTCCGATTTTCCTATACCATTCCATATCATCTGTACCTCCTCCTTGAATAAATCTCGACCCCATACAAATATCAAACCCTGAATTAATTCCTTCTATAAGCAAACCCATTTCTGAGCTAATATTGGAACAATCCGCATCTATAGTTATAATGATATCTCCTTTTGCAAGATCCATCCCTTTTCTCAAAGATGAACCCTTGCCTCTTTTGTCAAAAATAACTTTAGTATTAAAACTTCTTGCCATATCAACAGTCTTATCTTCAGAATAACCATCAACAATAATAATTTCATACTCTAAGTTTCTTTTATCTAGTTCTCTCTTTAGTTCTTCCAATACGATGGGTAAATTTTGTTCCTCATTTAATGTGGGAATAACTATAGATATTTTCATTTTTAATCTTTATTAGCTGGTAAAACTTTATAGAAAGAATATGTTTTATTTCTACCTTTATATTCTTCAAGTAATTCTAAATTATAATTCCTAAAAAAAATAAGGCAGGTACTACTTTCCTTAACGCCTATTTTACACCAATAACCATCATCAAAAATTACGCAATTATTTTTTAAAACTTCTTTAAATTGTGGCTGATTTACATACCAAATCTGCATATATTTTTTTTCGCCAACAGAATAAATACTTGAAACATGAGAAACAAAATAACAATCTTCTTTTGTATTTTTTGCAAAGTTTGTCGCGAAATTATGGTATTCCCTCGCCTCATACGCCTCTTCTATTTTTTCAATTGGCGTTTGGATCAAGCCAAAATACGGTACGAAAAGAATAAAAGGGAGAACAAAAACAACTAGAAATGCCAAATGATTAAATTTTTTAAAAGATTTTCTAATTAAATATTCAAAAGCCGAAAGACCGATTGCTCCAAATATGCAAAAACTTGGAAGTTGGGATATAATATATCTCACATCAACTCCAGAAAGAATGCTTCCAGCATAGAAAAAAGCATAGAGAAAGAAAAAAGAAAAAAACCAAAACGACAATAAGGTAAGAATTTTTAATTTTCTTTTTATAAATAAATAGATAATTCCGGTTACAGCCAAAAATGTAAAACCAACCGGATGATATAGTTGTTTTTGCTGCCACAACGTTTTATTCCAAAATACATAATCCAGCCAAAATTTTGAGTTATCAACTATATTTGACTTTAAATACTCTATTCCAAATTTTTCTCCATTAGGCGCCCCCCATGTGTCTACTTTTGATGAATACAAAAAATGCAGAAAAAATGGAACGAGTAAAATTAAAACAAAAATAACTATGGCGATATTTTTTGGTTTTTTTATCCTTTGCCAAATATCTTTATCATAAAATAAAAATGCAACCAGCGCAACAAGAATAAAAACTAAACTTTCTATTTTAACAGAAACCACAAAGGCGATACTAAGTAGGGCTAATAAAAAACTTTTATCATTTTTGATTTTTGTATGTAAAAATATAAAGAGCATTGAAAAAATCATCAGGAAAGATAATGTCAAATCCGAAATTATTGTTCCGGACCAAAGAATATGAATAGGAACTAATGCAAGTAAAAGCGACGCGTACAGAGAAGTTTTTTCGTTATTGATTAATAAATAAACAAGAAAGAAAATTAATATTACAGAAAAAGAACCGATAAATGAAGCAAAGGAAAAAGTAATTCCTTCATTTGTGCCAAATAAAAAGAAAAGAATAGCAAATAAAAATGGATGCCCGGCTGGCCATTTCATCATCTCACACTTAAAGCAAGTTGTACTATCTCCATAATTACAAAGACAGGAATTCATACTTGTTGCAATTTGGTTTGACATATCTAAATAGATATCTTCGTCAAAAAAAATACGATGGCCATTCGGCGCAATATTTCTCAAAAAAAGAGCTATAAAAAAAATAAAAAGTAAAATTAGTAGAGTTTTTTTGTTTATTCGGGAAAAAATTTGGAAAATCTTTTTCCTCTGAAAAAAGAAAAGTAAAATAAACAAAAAAACACTAATTAAAATTGATATTGGTTCGGCTCTTATTATAAAAGATTCTATCTTCTCTGGTTGAAGAAAAAAAGAAAACTTATTTATTCCCCAGAAATATAAAATAATTATTAAAAAAAGAAGCAATCTTTTCATTTCTTTAACCTTACAAGAAAATTTTCTAAAATCATATATTCTGTTTTAGTTTTAAGCATCGTTTCCACCGCATCTTGAGGCGTGCAAACAATGGGCTCGCCGTGAAGATTAAAACTTGTATTCAGTAAAATCCCAAAGCCGGTTTTTTCCTTGATAATTTCAAGTAATTTTTTATATTTTGGATTTTCATTTCCCACTATCTGCGGTCTTGTTGACCCGTCAACATTTATTATAGAGGAAAATTTTTCTCTTAATTCCGGCTTTACCATATATCCCATTGTCATAAATCTATCCGGTTTGCCGTCATAATTTTCTAAAATTTTTAGCGCGTCTTCTTCTAAAATTGAAGGACAAAATGGCTGAAACCATTCTCGTTTTTTTACAAATAAATTAAGTTTATCCTTAATATTTTTTGAATCGGCCCGAGATAAAATACTTCTGGTGCCTAAAGCCCTTGGTCCATATTCCATTCTTCCCTGAAACCAAAACAAATAATTTTCTTTTATTAATAGTTCAGCTGCGGTTGCAACTGGATCTTCAATCTCCTCAAATTCAACTTTTTCCGAAAAATCTTTTAGTGTATCTTTTATCTCTTCTATAGTAAAATCTAACCCAAAATAAACATTTTCTATCTTATAAGGTTTTATTTTATTAAGCTTATAATCAGTATAAAGCGCTGCGCCTACTGCTAATCCCCCGTCTCCCATCTGAGGAAAAATAAACAAGTTTTTTACTTCAGAGTAAAGTCTCAGAACTCTATTTAATTTAATGTTTGAGGCAACTCCTCCAGCAAAACAAACATCTTTTATCCCGGTATTCTTAATTGCATTTTTAAACAACTCAAGAATATGCTTTTCTAAAGTTTTCTGAGCCATATAAGCAAACCTTTCCATTGGAGTATTCCACTTTATTTTTTCAAGTTCAAGAAATCTTTTAATTGTACTGTGTTTTGCTTTAATTTGTAATCCATCTACTTTGAAAAAATCTAATAGGGGATTTTTTGAATCAGGAATTGGATAAGAATAATCCGCCATCGCCATTATTTTCCCTTCGTCTTCAAGCTCTCTAAAACCAAGAATAGTGGTAACTTCTTCAAAAAAAAGACCCAATGAGTCTTTCTCTTTTATCTTGGATATAGTTTTGATCTTGCCGTTATTAAAAACATTAATTGTCCCACTTAATCCATCACCAACTCCATCCAAAGTTATACACAAGCATTTTTCAAAACCAGAAGTGAAAATCGCACTGGCAGCATGAGAAAGATGATGATCAATAATATAGATTTTTTTATTTTTAAAATTTAATTTACTTAATTTATTTTTTATCTGCCATTTGGTAATATTTCTTAAATACTCAACGTTATACTTTATTGAAAAATATTTTATCAATCTTCTTTCTCTTTCAAATGCAGGTTTTTTAGAAAGTCTTCTCCTTAATTTATAAAATTCTTTATCAAAATATGGAAATTGCCTTGCTAAAATTCTTGAAAGTTGTGTTCCACAACAAGCAACAATTTCTACATCAGAAGGGGTTAATCTTTTATATTCCAAACATGCTTTAATAGACTTTTCTGGAAACCCTATGTCTAATTTTTTCTTGGTCAATCTTTCTTCATTGATTGCCACTAATATTTTTCCATTTTCCACGACACAAGCTCCAGCATCGTGCCCATCCCAAATGCCAAGAATTCTCATAATTTTAAAAAATAAAAAATAAATCCCTCTTAATTAGGCTGTCCGAAAACTGAAATTCAGTGCTGAAATAAGTTCAGCACAAGCTCTTTAGATTGTTCTTAACCTCGTTTTGTTAAGCCAAAATATGAAACCATAAAGGGTAAATTCCTTTACTCTTTTTTCTCTCTTCTCGGTTCTATCTAAAGGTGCGGCAAAATCACTATCATCGCTTAAAATTATTGTACCACTAAATATATTTTTAAAAATCTCTACCTCATCAACCGGCTAACCTGAGCCGCGGCTAAATTGATGGCCTCCCTTGGAGTAGCCCGCCGTAAAACTACCGACTCAATCATCTCAGCAAAAATAGTCTCAACCGATTTTTGATCAACTACATACCAGCTTTTAGCTGAAAGAACTTGGGCGGCAAAAACTCCTAAATCTTCATCAGATTTTTGCTCTTCAATCAAATCCCGACGAGCCGAAGGCCTTTTTGTTTTTTTAACATATTTCCTGACATTCTCTTTTTGAGAGGCAAACATAATAAAATCCCAAGCTATCGGCTTATTAGGACTCTTTCTGCTCACTGTAAGTCCCCAATAATTAGCGAAATTCACATCTTCCCCAGACCCCTTTATCTGAGGCACTGGCGCAACGCCAAAATCAAGCTTTGGCGCCTTTGCCCGAATAGTCGGAATATGATAAGAATAATTAAACATCATCGCTGCTTTGCCTTGATAGAAAGCATCAATTGAATATTCCATATTAGGATTCCATGTGTAAACTCTTTTAGCCGGGTTAGCAAAATCAGTATAAAATTGGAGAGCGGTCTGGCCTGGATAATAATTTCTTACCATCTGATTAAAAGTAGCTCTGGTATGTTCGGAATTAGTCATTTGAGTGCCGCTCTGAAGCATTAAAAGAGTCAAAATGTCAGTTGAACGATTAATATTTTTTGCCGTTCCCAAAGTCGCCCCGGCTCTTTTGATATTGCCCTTCTCATCTAAAACGGTCAGTTTCTCCACATCATCTTTAAAATCTTCCCATGTTTTGGGAGGATTGGGAATGCCCGGCGGATCAGTAATTTCAGCTCTTTTAAACAATTCTTTATTATAATAAAGAGCCAAAGTATCGCAAGCTAACGGCACGGCATAAATTTTACCATTTGAGGTAAAATTCTCGCTAACCACATCAACATAAGTCCGCCAATACTCTTTTGCGCCTATAAAATGCTGGGTAGGAGGAATAGTAGAACTCCTCATACATCCTTTTCTTTGCTCTTCTCTTAAAGGGCTAAATACCGGAGGAGTAACATCAGTAAGCGCCATAATCTTATCTGAATATTTTGGAAGCCAGGTATTATGAATGAAAAAAATATCCGGACCTTTGCCAGCGGCTAAAGTCCCAAGAAGTTCTCTCTCATAATCTTCATAAACTTTTTTATAGTACCGAACATGAATGTTGGGATGCAATTTTTCATAACTGCTAATAATATCTTTAAGGTCGGCTGAATTATCATAAACACCCCAAATAGTCAAAGTAATCTCTTCTGTTTTTTCATTAGGATTCTGGCAGCTAAAACCGGTCATAGAGAGAATAAAAAGTGTAGTGATGGAAATGATTAGTGGTTTTTTTAGATTCATATTTTAGAATAATAGCTTAAAGTTCAAAACGCAAAATTCAAAACCGCAACGTAAAACTTAAAACTAATAACTGAAGGTTGCCACTCTAAGAGCATTATCTTTCGTTGGTTCAGCCCTCCAAGACTAAACCTAAATCTTTTGATTGCCGAGAAAATTAAACTTATGGTTCAATCAAGACAATTAAACCAACAAGTATACATTCTTAAGTCTTAATTCATAAATCGTAAATCATCTTTGGGTTTTTAATTTTAACTTTTGAACTTTGAACTTCAGTATTTTTAACGTTATCTATAATGTTTTTTTAATCTTTGATAAATTTATTAAAGCTCATTTGCTAAACAATAACCCGTAATGATACTTATCCACCTCAAACCCTCTCTCAAATTTAAATCCCAAGGAAACTGCTTTATTTTGCATTTCGTTTTGAGAAATTCTAAAACGCCCATCCGGACCAAAAGAAGAGGATTTAATTGGAATCCAATCAATAATAACTAATTTTCCCCCATCTTTAAGTACACGTCTTGCTTCTTTAAGAATAGCCGAATGATTTTTAGACTGAAAAAGAATATTAGCCATCATCACTAAATCTATAGAAGAATCCTCAAGCTTTGAACCTTTTTCTTGTTCCAAATCAGCCCGACTGGTCTTAATATTACGCACTCCTTCCGTCTTCATTTTACTTGTAATAGATTCTAAAGCAGAAGCCAGAACATCAATGGCATAAATTTTTCCTTTTGTACCGACCATTTTCGCTAAAGGTAAAGCAAAATATCCCGCTCCGCAGCCAAAATCCGCCACAGTCATTCCTTCTTCAATTTCAATTTCTCTTAGAATTTTTTCTGGATTCATAAAACCGCCAGTGCCCTGAATAGGAAAAGTAGTGTTTATTAATTCTTCTGTCATAATTTCCTCCTTTTTAAAAAATATAATTTAATATTAATCATTAAGCTCAAAACTCAAATCTCAAAAGTTAAAATCACAGCTTAAAACTAAAAACTAAATCAACAATTTCTAATTTATAATTTTCAATTCCTGAACCTGTCAGGAACAGGTTTCTATTAAATTTTCAATGAATCAATTTTCAATTAATATTTTCGTTGTCGGTTTTTGATTGAAAATTAAAGAATTAGAAATTTAATAGAAATTAGAAATTAAAAATTTTAAACTTAGTTTTAAACTTTACGTTGTGGTTTTGAGCTTTGCCTTTTGACTTCTGAGTTCAATTTACAGGCAACTAACTGAGGCTACCTTATCTCCCTGCCTAAGTCGCATAATCCTCACCCCTTGAGTAGCCCGCCCCAAAGAAGGAATACTTTCAATAGTTATCCTAATCACCTGCCCTTTTTGAGAAATAATAATTAGATCTCTCTGGATTTCTTCGTCTTCAATAACCATTCCATCAACAAGTCTGCCAGTCTTATTAGTTACATTGGCTGTTTTTAACCCGCTCCCTCCCCGCTTCTGAACTTTATAAAGCTTCAAATCACTTTTCTTCCCATACCCATTTTCAGTAATAATTAATAATTTTGATTTTTGATTTTTGATTTTTGATTTTTTTATGGTGTCCATGCCGACTACATAATCACCTGTTTTTAAATTAATCGCTCTTACCCCGGCTGCTGAACGTCCTATTGCTCTCGCATCTTTCTCCTTAAATCGAATAGCTTGTCCCTGAGATGTAACAAGAATAATTTCATCCTTACCAGAACTTGTTTTAACCCACCGGAGCTCATCGTTTTTTTGTAATTTTATGGCAATAAGCCCTGAACGGCGAACACTGGCAAAATCAGATATCTTTGTCCTTTTTATTATACCATTTTTCGTCGCCATAACAAAAAACTCTAAATGCTCCCCTTGGATAGATAGATTTTCTTTAATTTCGACTTTCGGCAAATTAATTACCGCTGTTATTTTTTCCTCAGTGGAAATCTGTAGAAGCCCAACTATATTTTGCCCTTTGGAAACGCGGGAAGTCTCGGAAATCTCATAAGCCTTAATTTGAAAAACCCGTCCCTTGTCAGTGAAAAACAAAATATTGCTGTGAGTATTAGTAACAAAGAAATGTTCTACTGTGTCTTCTTCTCCAACAGCCGCCCCAATAACTCCTCTGCCTCCGCGCTCTTGAGCGCGAAAAGCTGATGGAGAAATCCTTTTAATGTAACCTCCTTTTGTTAAAGAAATTACTGTTTCTTTGTCCGGGATTAAATCTTCTTCGCTAAATTTTTCAACTGGATTTTTAAAAACCTGAGTTCGCCGTTCGTCTTGATAATTTCTTTTAATCTCTAAAAGTTCTTTCTTAATAACACTTAAAATTTTCTGAGGGCTTTTTAAAATAGCTTTTAGCTCTTTAATCTGATTAAATTTTTCTGTTAATTCTTCTTCAATTTTTTTCTTCTCAAGTCGAGTCAAATGCTGAAGTTTTATCTCCAGAATAGCCGCCGCTTGAATCTGGCTTAATTTAAATTTTGCCACTAAATTAGCTTGAGCAGTTTCCTTAGTCTGGGAGCTTTTAATAGTTTTAATCACCGCGTCGATATGCTCTAATGCTTTTTTTAACCCTTTCAAAATATGCGCCCGCTCGGTTGCTAACCTTAAGAGGAACCTGCTTCTCCTTCTGACGACTTCCTGCCGATGCTTAATATATTCTTCTAAAATCATTTTTAAAGTTAAAACTTTTGGCTGAATTCCATCCACCAAAGCAAGCATATTAAGATGAAAAACCTTCTGAAGATCGGTCAACTTATAAAGTTTATTTAAAATTCTCTTGGGCTGGGCGTCATTCTTAAGGATAATCACGATCCTCACCCCATCTTTGTCTGATTCGTCTCTAATATTCTTAATTCCTTCTATTTTTTTCTCGCGAACAAGATTGGCAATAGTCTCTACTAAAGAAGCTTTATTAACTTGATAAGGAATCTCTGAAATAATTATTTGAAAGCGGCCGGCTTCAATCTCTTCAACTTGAGCCTTTCCCCGCATTAGAATTTTTCCATGCCCAGTAGCATAGGCTTGAGTAATTTCTCGAGTATTATAAATCATTCCTCCAGTAGGAAAGTCCGGACCTTTAATAAATTCCATCAGTTTCTCAATAGTCGCCTCGGGACAATCAATAAGACATATTATACCGTCAATTACCTCTGAAAGATTGTGAGGCGGAATATTAGTTGCCATTCCCACGGCAATGCCCATTGTCCCGTTTAAAAGAAGTTGAGGAATCTTTGCTGGAAGAACCACCGGCTCTTTTCTGGATCTATCATAATTGTCAACAAAATCAACGGTTTCCTTATTAATATCAACAAGCATTTCTTCGGCTATTGGCGTCAATTTTGCCTCAGTATATCTCATTGCCGCCGGTGCGTCCCCGTCAATCGAACCCCAATTTCCCTGTCCGTTGATTAAAGGATAACGAAGGGAAAAATCTTGAACCAATCTCGCCATTGAGTCGTAAACAGCTATGTCCCCATGAGGATGAAATTTTCCCAAACATTCTCCAACAACAGTAGCAGATTTCCGAAACTTTGCCTTAGAATTTAAACCCAAACCATACATTGAATATAAGATACGACGGTGAACCGGCTTTAGTCCATCTCGAAGATCCGGAAGCGCTCGCGCGACAATTACGCTCATCGCGTAATCCAGATACGACTCTTCCATTTCTTCTGTTATTCTTTTTGGTTTTATGTGTCCGATTTCCATAGATTAAATTGTTACATTGTTAAATTGTTAAATTACTTATCTTATTAAATCTCGCTGGTTCCAAGTCCCGCAAGGGATGCCTAGTGGCATTGCACTTGGAACTACGATGCGCTAACGGCAACAAGAACAAATTCTGGAATGACAAACGAAGCGAAACGGAGTCTGTTATTCGTGAAAGATAACACACTTTACTTCGCTGCATGTGTCAATCCGTTTCATTAGTGCAATTTGATTCGCAGTCCAACTGCGAACCAACGGATTATTAAGCGATACAACAATTTAGCCATTTAACAATTTAGCCATTATTTATTTAGTGGTGTCTGTTTCAAAATCTCCTCAAACTCATCCCAAGACGGAACACCCTCCGCTTCTTTTTTAAATTTTTCCGGCAATTGAAAAAATTTTTTCTTTGGTTCTGATAAATTAGAATTATTCGCTTGACTTTTATTGGTAAAACCTTTAAAAGATAAAAAGCAGATACTCATAACAATAAACATACAAAAAGCTACTGACGCCCAAAGGATTTTGATTCGGGTTGATTCCGGCTTGCTTTGTAAGTTTTTGATGAAATTTTTAAAAGAAAACATTTATAAGCTCAAAGTTCAAAACTCAAAGTTCAAAACCACAACTTAAAACTTAAAACTGAAATAAGACAAGAAAAAGTTTTAAGTTTTGAACTGTGGTTTTGAATTTTGAATTTTGCGTTTTGAGTTATTTTTCCTCAATCATCCCTAAAAACTCTTCCTCATCTATAATCTTAACTCCCAGCTCTCTGGCTCTATTATACTTCATTCCCGGCTCTTTGCCAAGAAGGAGATAGTCGGTTTTTTTACTTATAGAACTGGATACCCTGCCTCCCAAAGCTTTAATTTTGTCTTTTACCTCTTGACGCGTCATTTGCTCTAAACGTCCAGTTAAAACAAATGTTTTCCCGGAAAGAATTTTCTCTTTTACTTGAGTACGAACGGCCTCAAATTGAATACCTGCTTTATCAAGCTCTCTTAATAGTTTTAAATTCTCCTCTGTATGAAAAAAATTATAAATGCTTTTGGCAACAACCGGGCCGATATCTTGAATGCTTTCTAAATCCTCTAAAGAAATCTCTTTAAAAATATCTATTAAATCTCTAACCTTTAGTATTTTCTTCCCTTTAATCGTTAATTCTCTAGCTAAAAGCTGGGCTGTTTCTTCTCCGACATAGCGAATTCCTAAGGCATAAAGAAAGCGGAGAAGGGTAATTTTTTTGCTTTTATTAATTGCTTTTATAAGATTTGAAGCAGATTTTTCAGCGAATTGCTCCAGAGGTTCTAAATCATTTTGTTTTAGCTTAAAAATATCCGCCGGACTAAAAAGAAAGCCTCCCTGCATTAATTGTTCAATAATCTTCCTGCCCATTCCCTTAATATCAAAAGCTCCTTTACCGACGAAATGAGTAATTTTTCTAAGCTGTTTTGCAAAACAATTTTTGCCTGAGCAATAATAAGCCGCCTCGCCCTCTTTACGAAATGTTTTGCTCCCGCAAAAAGGGCAAATTGAGGGCATTTCAAATTTTTTTTCTCTGCCTGTGCGAAGCCCGGGTAAAACCCGAACTATATCCGGAATAACATCTCCCGCTCGCTGAACAATAACCGTATCTCCAATCCTTACTCCAAGTCTTCTAATTTCATCTTCGTTATGAAGAGTAGCCCTACTAACAGTTACTCCTCCGATTTTTACCGGCTTTAGATGGGCTACCGGAGTTAAAGCGCCGGTCCTGCCAACTTGAATCTGAATATCTTCCACAATAGATGTGGCTTCTTCGGCTGGAAATTTCAGGGCAATTGAACCCCGAGGCGCTTTGCCAACTGTTCCTAATCTTTTAAAAAGAGAATTATTATTAACACTGATGACTATTCCATCAATTTGAAAAGGAAGTTTTTCTCTATCTTTTTGAATTTTTTGAAAAAACTTCATCACCTCGTCCAAGGTCTGACAATATCGCCCTTGATCAGTTTTAAAGCCTAAGTGCGGCAGGATTTTATGTTCGTCCTGGTGGGTTTTTTGATTAACATCACTAACCAATCCATAGGCCAAAAAATCTAAATTTCTTGAGGCGGCCACTTTAGGATCAAGTTGACGGATAGACCCGGCCGCTGTATTTCGAGGATTGGCATAAATCTCTTCTCCCTTCTTCTTGCGCTCTTTGTTTACCTTTTCAAAAGCGGCTTTAGTCATAAAAACTTCTCCCCGAATTTCAATCGTGCCTTTTTTAATTAAATTTTCCAAAGTTTTCTGAATTCCTGCATCTTTAAGTCTCTTGTGCAAGTCAAGACGAAGAGGAATAGAATCAATGGTTTTTAAATTTTGCGTTACATCTTCACCGATTTTCCCATCGCCGCGGGTAGCTCCATAAGAAAGGAGGCCATTTTTATAAACTAAAGAAATGGCGAAACCATCCAATTTCAGTTCGGCAAAATAATCAAAATCTTCCCGGGGAATAAACCTCTTGAGACGCTTCTCCCACTCTCTTAATTCTTCTTCATCAAAAGCGTCGTTTAAAGAAAGCATTGGAACCTTATGCCGAACTTTCTTAAATTCTTTTAAGGGTTTACCTCCAACTCTTTGAGTCGGCGAATCGGGGGTGATAAACTCTGGATATTTCTGTTCTAAAAGATACAGCTCATGCTTTAAAGAATCCAAAGCTGCATCAGAAATTTCCTGGCGGTCAAGCACATGATAAAGATATCGGTGATAATTGATCTCTTTTTTTAATTTTTCAATGCGATTTTTTATTTCGGTTTTTGCCATAATTTTATGCGATATAAAATTCTATTTTACACTTATAAATAAACCAATTGGAATTAACCCCTTAGGATTTCATTTATTCCCAACAGCCTAAAGGCTGAATTCCAATTAACTATACTTAAATTCCAATTGGTTTATCTATATTATATCTTCAAACACCTTTTCTGACAACCAAAAAATCCCTCTCAATATTAAGGGGGGTTTTAAAAACAGTAAATCAAATTGTTTATTCTTTTGCTATAATAACACACTCCGCTTCACTTCTTTGTCACTCCATTATTCACACCAGAACGGCTTCTTTTATAAATGATATTATTGAAATTCTAAAATAATGACTCATTTCATAACTTTCTTAATCCTCATCTTCTTCCATCCAACAAACCCCAAAACTGCCAAAATAACTATAACAACTAATAATACTAAAATAACATTACTTTTTTTCTTTAGACAATCCTGCGGACAATTCTGTTCGTTTTCTTGACCGGTACATTTGCCGTCTTCATTACATATTGAAGCTGAAGGAATTTCAGCTGGTTTTTCAATATAAGCAAAATCTTTTTCTATTTTTTGTTTGAGATATCCTTCTTTAGAAAGGTTTACCCAAAGGGAAAAACTGCCAATTTCATCTGATTTGAAAGAGGCAAGATTATTTTTAAAAGTCAGATATTTAATCTCGCCACTGGGAGTCTTGATAGTTGATGAAATTTCTAAGTCAGTAATTTTTGAATTTAATTTAATATAGACGGTTTCACCCTTAATAAATACAATCTTTCTTTCTGAACAATCTTTGTCTCGGCAAATATTAACATCGGCTTCAATTGGTTTTTTGGTTCCGATTACTCTGAATTCTTTATAGCTTTTGATGGCTAAATTATTTCTTTCGTCTCGTATTTCCACATCTGCTTTCCATAATCCCTCCGGCATCCATTCTGAAATATTCATTTTGAATGTGAATATCTTGCTTTTTTGATTCGGAGCCAAATCAAATTCTTTCATAAACGGCATTGGAGGAAACTTGTGGCTCAAATCAGTGAAATTGCAAATTATTTGCCCTTTTAATTGTTTTTGGGTCGGATTGGTAAAAGATACCTTTGCCTGAATTTCTTCGTTTGGTTTAAATGTTTGCTGGTTTAAAGAGATGCTGATTATCTGCTGAGCTGAAGTGAATAAAGGCAGAATAAAAAGAAAAGAAATGATTGTAAATAGAAATGTTTTTTTAAGCATAGATTTTTGATTAAATAAATTTATTTTAAAATTTTAATCCCAATTAACTTGTTTTAGTTTGAGCTGAAGGGTTGGATCGCCAAGAAAAATATAGTGCAACTGTCGTAAACTTCCTAAAGGAGGCAAAAAGCCTAAAGTAACAGTATTATGATCATCACCGGTTAATCTTTTAATTTCTCCGGGGCAATATAAAGAACCTAAAAATGTTACGCCAGCAGAACCAAGATAGCCAATCGCTCCTTTTCTTATCATATTTGCTCCAAAAGCAGATGAAAACCCTTGCCAGTAATTGTTTGTTAGACAGGCATGACCTATTGAATAAGGAAGATCTAACCAAGGAATTTGATTCCACTCCAATGTGCCGCACCAACCGCCAGGACTGCCGTGATCTGCAAAAGTAATAAATCTCATATTTTGATAAACAGAAGTTGGAGGGGATGCATCTTGAATACAATCAGGATAGCCAGCACTACCAACAAAACAACTTGAATTATAACCAGAGGACGAAGTTTTTTGTTTAATTAATTGAGCATTTGTTTCATCACTATCAAATGAATGTCCAATAGAAACACCTGTGAAATTGCCCCCGTAAAGAGAACTAATTAACTTGTCGAAAAAAATCACCTCATTAACGTAAGTAGATGAATCAGCAGAACTTACTCCATAAATTCTGCCTGTTTTTAAATGAAGATCACCTAAAGAACCATATTTCCAGTCCGCAGCCATTCTCATCTGCCAGATTCCTGCACCAGGACACCTATCATATTCAGAATCTGGAATGGCTGGTGGCGCGGCAATTATAGTAAAATATTCTGGAGTATTAGAAAAAAGATTACTAATGGCATTTGCTGCATCAGAATCAGCCTGAGAAATATTACCAGTAATAACAGCATTGGAGGAGCACTTATCATTAAGTCCTGGGTCGGATAATTCAGTATATGAAATAACTTCTTTTTTTACTGATGCTAAAAATGGAGATGAAAGCGACATTTTGGAAAACAATTTAGAGACAGTTCCGTTCTTTTCAGTGTTTATAGAAAAAACAGTACCTTCAATGTTCAGATCATTCGGATTAACCAAAATCAATTTATCGCTATTAGTCTCTGTCGCATACCACTTTTGAACTTCCTCTAAAGTATAATTAACTTCGCATCCGGCGTTAGCACTGATATATCCTTGCGTTGCTCCGTCTAAACTGCCAACCGTGTAAATCACTTTTCCATTGATCATTGCCTGATAAGTAGCCAAATTTGCTGAATTGACAAAAATAATCGGGGAATTTTTGTGGGAAGCAAAAACGCTTGCCATCAATCCAGCTTTGTAATTATCATAATCAACAACAACTAAACTGCCAATTGTGCTCCAGTAAGAGAAATAATCAGACGACTGAATATTGGAAATATCTCCGATATTCATTCCGGCTCCAACTGGTTCTGCGGCGGTAAAGAGATTATTAAGACCTCCCGGGATATTCCCAATAGTTGTCAAATGGCTCGGATCATACATCTGCATAAAATGAATTGTTGAATCAGCGTCAAACTTTGTATTACTTTCATAATGATAAATCAATGCCGGATATTTATGAATTGTACCGCTATCATTCCAAATGGCAATCGGAACTAAACTTAAAACATCCCGCCAATTAGTATCAGCGATTAAAAATGTTTCTTGGGCAGTATATTTTGTATTGTTTTTAACATTATTAAATGAACAGTTAGCATTAACAGTAATATTTACAGAATCAGTAGAAGTCGCACCAACGCTGTCAGTAACAGTTAAAGTTATTGTATGACTGTTTACTGACAAATCGTTTTTGGAAAATTTGTTTTTAGGATTTTCAGTCGGAGTAATATCTCCGTCTTGATTTGAAAACCATTGATATGTATAAGGACTTACTCCTCCGCTTGCCGAACCGTCAAAATTAATAACATCATCCATCCTTAAAAACACATCACCGTTATTTGGAGAATTGATTGTAGCTGTTAAAGGAATCGAAGGATTAATAATAACTGTGATAGTATCTGTCGCGGTTTGCCCAGAATTATCGGTAACAGTTAGAGTAATCGTATGCGTTCCGACTGACAAATTGTTTTTTGAAAAATCAGGATCAACATTATGAGTATAAATATTTCCATCTATATTTGATGTCCAGGTAAAAGTAAGAGGCCAAACCCCGCCAGTATAGGTTCCTTCAAAAGAAATATCATCGCCTTGATTAAAAGTTGAATTGTCTGGAGGATTGTCAATGGTAATAGTAAGCAATGGAGGCGGATCAATTTGGATTCTAAATGTTTTAATAATTGTTATTGGAGTTGCGCTGGAATCAGTAATGTTTACAGTTATTGTATGCATTCCTTGTTGGAGATCGTCTCTATTAAACCAATCGGTTGTTCCGATTTCTCCGTCTAAATCCGAAACCCATGAATAAGAATATGGCATTGTGCCGCCCAAAACGTGAGCGTTAAACCAAACAGAATCGCTGAAAATAAAATGATCGCCGTCTCGCGGCATAATGTCCACTGTCATTTCAACAATATCAATGTCAATAGTGTCTGTGGCTGTAGCGCCTAAACTGTCTGTTGCAGTAACAGTAATTGTATGCGCTCCCAGCGTCCATGGGGTTGCGCCTGTGTCAACTGACGGCCATTGTTCTGTGGCAAAATCTCCTTCATGGTTTGAATTCCAAACAAAGCTGTAAGGAGCGGTGCCGCCTGAAACATTAGCGCCAAACCAAATTATCTCTCCATTTGCAAATTCTGTCCTCCACATATTAATTTGGGTTGCTAAGGTGCCAGCCGGCTTGACAGTAATACTGATAGAATCAGTGGCGGTATTTCCATTACCGTCAGTAATTTTTAAAGTAATTGTATGCGTATTTACTGAAAGAGTATTTGTACTTCCCGCTTGACTATTGGAAAAAACCCCGTCTTTATCAGACGACCACTCCCAAGTATAATCTGGAACTCCGCCTAAAACGATTCCATTAAAACTAACCCAATCACCTTGAGTGTATTCTGTGTTATTTTCCGGCATTGTGATGGTTGCTGAAAGAGTAGAAACAGTTACGCACTTCCCTAATATATTACAGGTTGCCGGTAAAGTACAACTTCCGCAATCAGTAGGACTCCCACAAACTATTTGTGTCCCGCATTCATAACCTAAAGAAGCACAAGTATCAGTACAGGCGGCTACACAATTAGCGCCATCCCAAGAATAGCCAGCATTGCAGTCATAACAACTTTCCCCGGCTCCGCAGCAAACATCTGCGGTTGTATGAGCGTTAGTTATGGCAACTGTGCTACAGCCAGGACCAGTGGAACAAGTAGGAATACATGGAACAGTTGTCGTTGTGGTAGTAGAAGGAATCGTAGTTGTAGTTGTAGAAGGAACGGTTGTGGTTGTTGTAGTCGTAGTTGTGGTTGTAGCTGAAGTTATATTAAAACTTGCTCCATTTTCTTCTTGGGCAGAATATCCGAGCCTGTCTTTGGCAATTATATCAATAAAATATACTCCAGCGGATTTTCCAGTAGAATCCAAAATATTGCCATAAATTCCGTCACCTGCTGCTCCATCGTTATGCGAGCCGTCATCATAAAGAGTAATCACGGCAACATCTGTTTCGTCTGGCTTTTGGATATGGGCAATTACTGAGGCAACTCCAGAAATGTCTGAGACTTTAGTAGTAATAGTAAATTTTGTCCCTTGAGCACCTGAAGTAATCGGCATTGTTGTGTTTTGGATAGTCGGATCCGAAGAAGAAACAATTTCAAAAGATGGTTTCTGGGCAAAGGCAAAAGCCGCGGAGAAAAGAATTACGATAAATAATATAAATGTTATCTTTCTAGTTTTGAAAATAATGGATGACATAGTCATTTTAACTCAAAGTTCAAAACTCAAAGCCAAAACTTAAAATTCAAAACTACCTCTTATTCTTAAAAGTTAATAAGCTTGAACCAAGCATTTTTGACATTTCTTCAATTTCTTTTAAAAGTTGATTAACTTTACTTTTATCAACATCGGTTGAATCTCTTAGTAATCCTAGCCAATATTTTGTCTCGTTCGCTGACTTTAAAGCAATTTCATAAAACTTTATAAAATCTTTCTTTGAAGAAGATGATTTTGCTTCAATAATATTTGCTCCAATAGAGGTAGATGATCTTAATAATTGATCAGTAATAACCCAATATATTTTTTGACTCGGCAAAATTCCTATAAACTTAATAACATCTATTGAAAAATAATAGCAGCGGTATTTTAATTCAGTTTTAAGTTTTGAGTTGTGGTTTTACACTTTGAGCTTTGAATTTTGAACTAATTATTAAATGTTCTCCGCCTCTCCGCAATTCCCTTTTAAATCACAAGCTACTATATCAACATAATACGCTCCTATGGCACCTGATGTCCATGTATTACTGTAAGTTCCATCACCTGCTGCTCCGTCACTATGGATACCGTCATCATAAAGGTCAATTGTGGCAACATTTGTTTCATCTGGATTTTGGATGTGAGCTTTTGTTGTGGTTGAATCTACGCCATTTGAATCTGATATACTGGCGGTAATGACAAATGTCGTTCCAGGAGGACCTGAAGTAGGAATAACTTGAGCGTTGGAAATTCTCGGCCCAGAGGAACCTTCCAACCAATTATAATATACCACACCAACAATGGCATAGGAAGTGCCTGCCACCAAAAGGCCTAAAATAGCATAAGTAAGGATTTTTTTTCCCTGCTCAATTCTTGAGATATCTCCGGCTGATGTTAAATAATAAATACCTCCCCAAATTAAAGCTAAAAGAGCAATTAAGGCCACAAAACCCAAAAGCCAGTCAACAATATTTACTATAAGTGTTAAGAATGTAGTACTTGGCACACCATTTGGGACATTCGGCAGCACATACTCGCCGGCAAAAGCAAGAAAAGGGGAAATTATTATACCTAATATTGTGATGAAAAAGATCGCTTGAGTTTGTTTATGTTTAAGGATTTGGAGCATATACTAATAATTAAGATAGAATAAAAGATAACTTATTTTAAGGTTAATAACTCTGTTGTTATTTTATACAATCAAAATTAAAAATCCAATCTAATTGCCCGGCTTACTTCTCCCATACTGCCAACTATTCTAATTATAAGAGGAGAACTTGAAACAACGCTCATAGTCCAAGAGGATCCATTTGCTAAATGAAAAGTTAAGTCTGGATCATCAACAGAAGGCTGATAATCCTTTTTATAAATTTCATAAAGTATTCTTTCGGCTCCGCTGTCAGCGGCGCAATAAGCTAAAGGAGAATCATTAACGAAAATTCTTGTTTTCCATTCCTCCGTTAATATCTCGGCCACTCCTAAGCTAATAATTGAAATTACTACCAAAACTAATAAAGTCGTAAAAAGCAAAACAGCCCCCCGCTCGGAATTTTTAGAATTTTTAATTTGACAATACTGCATTAAATTTATCTTTATAAAATCCCGATGACTATTCAAAATTCTTAATTTCTATTTCTTAATTCTTATCCCGTAAGGGATCGCTAACGCCGATTGAATTTTTAATTCTTAATCTTTATCGCTTTTCTATTTTTTATCTAATCTCAATAAAAAATCAGGAAATAAGAAATAAGAAATTTAAGCTTGGTCATTGATCATTAATTAGATCAATTAGAAATTAGGTTAATTTAAATATAATTCTCAACTTTCAACTCTATTTATAAATCCTGGGAGAAATTGTTGTTTGAAGAGAAAAAGGAGACGGATATTTCGGATTATTGCTTTTTGCTTTGATAAATATTATGATTGAAGGTTGAAGATAAGGAAGAGCAGTAAAGCTAAAATCACTTACTTTAAATTTTAACTCTTCAATCTCAATATTAGAGGAAGTCATCACTTGATTATTCCTTGCTAAATAATTCCCGGATGAATCACAGTTTCCACCTGAATCTGAAAGGCAATAGGTTATTTTTTCTCCTTGGTTATTTGTAAAAGTTATATCTGAATCATTGTTTCCTCTCTGGCTTTCTTCTATTTCTTTCATCATTCTCATCTCCCGGCTCATTACCTCAAGAATAAACTGGGTACCGGCTCTCAGATCTTGCGAGGTTGAAATTTTTCTTTGAATATAAACACCCGTTAAAAAAATATTAACAAGAGCAATAATAAGAATTGAAAAAACACTAATGACAATAAGCAGTTCTATAAGAGTGAAACCTGTTAGAAAATCTGTATTGCTTTTTAATTTTCTCCCCACTAAATATTTATTATGAACAACGTCTTTTATTCTATAACTTTTACCCTCTAAGGGTGTAAAATCTTTGTTTATATTCATAAAAAAATGGAATAACAAACGGAGTAAAATTGAGTTTGTTATTTAGTAAGAAACATGATAACATACTCTTTTACGTTATGTGTATCAATCTTATCAAAGTAAAATACTACCTCCAATTACAAAAATATTCCTCTGAGATTACTGCATTTCCTTCATTATCTCCAAACCAAACCTTACTTTGAACTATAAAACTCTCGATATCAAGTCCTTCAGGTTCATATTTATCTACAATAATTTCTCTAAAAAAATTTGTTTTCCGCCAAGTAGCCGGAAGTTTTGGGGGGTTTTTATATTTTGACTGAAGAAAAAGATTATCATCTGGATCGTAATAAACTTGAGTTTTCCATTTATTTCCCAATCCCACTTTTTCTAATGTCCATTCGCCTGTGGTTAAATTCAAAAGAAGAATGAAATTTTCATTGCCGATTCCTTCATTCCAATCAAGTGTCTCATCAAGCCAGTTACTGTCTCTAATATTTCGAACTGCCTCAATTCCCTCTTGAGACAAATAAAGGGCGATCGCTTTATTATTCGCCATTGCATCGGCTTTGACAAGCTGAACGAAAGAGCCAAGAATAGCTATTAGGCTTATACTAATAAGACTTGCGGTGACAAGAATTTCAATAAGAGAAAAACCATTCTTTTCTAAATCATTTTCTTTCTTTCTTTTTGAACTTCTCTTTATCATTTTTACTTTTAATTCTCTGAATTAAATTTGGAATTTAGAATCTGGAATTTAGAATTTAGCTAGATTCTAGATTCAAAATTCTAGATTCTATTCTTATGTTAATTAGTCTCAATCAATCCAACATTGTTTACAATCACATTCTTGCATCCTTCGGGACATGACTTGCCTTCAATCTTTAAAGTAATCGCAGAAGGTGAACTGGCGTTGTTCTGATTAATATAAACAGTTGGTTTAGGCGGGAAAAAAACAATTTCAACTAAAGAGATAGGTGTGCCAGAAATCTTGATCTCAGAAATTTCAATCCCAGAAGGCAAATCTTTCTCTTCTATTTTTTCGCCCGGAGCATCATATTTATAATCACCATCATCATCAGCGAAAATAATATAACTTGCAGAATCAGTAGTAGTAAACCGCAAGCCATATCCTCCACTTGGAATATCTCCATTGTGCCTTACTGTAGCCAAAGCCAAATTTTGGGTATTCCTAATATCAGAATAAATCTGTTGGACGGCTATACGGAGATTTGCTTTTTGTCTGTATCCAGTATAACCAAGGGCGCCAACCGCAGAGAAGAAACTAACAATAAAAATAACAATTATGGCTTCTATTAGAGTAAAACCGCGGAATGATTTATTACTAAACCTTAGTAAATTTTCAAAAGACATAAAATAACATTGATAGCTCAAAACTCAAAAATCAAAGTTCAAAGCCACAGCTTAAAACTCAAAAAGTAGATAAAAATTTCTAATTTTGAATTTTGAATTTTTAAATTCTAATTTTAAAAACATTCAAAATTCGATCATTTAAAATTGGTTCGAAATTCAAAATTAGAAATTCGAAATTATTTACCAGTTTTGAACTTTGAGCTGCCTGTCCGCTCTCCCGTCGTTAGGTTGTTCTCGTGAATTTTCTAAAAAGTTTATTAAATAAAAAAGAAAGAAGATTTAAATAAGGGAAAGGCAGATGGGCGGGTAGTTTTGAGTTGAAATTTGAGCTTTGAGTTATCTAATTTATCTTATTCCGGAGCTATCTCTTTCCAGCGAGGATATTTAGACTCTCCTGATCCAATGATAACATTTTTAGTAGCCATACAAGTATATCCATCTTGATCAGTAACCTTAAGAGCAACAGTAAAAGTATTTGAATAAAGGCAGGAGTTTGGTTTTAGAAAATAATAAGTTGGATCTTTTTCAGTACTTTCAGTAGTAAATCCCTCATAATCACAATAATCAAAATCCCAAGCAAAAGTAGAATCTAAAACCTCTTGAGGTGCCCCTTCTAAGGAAACATTGTAACTACCTTGAACAAATGTTCCGGTTACCGTGCTTGATTCGTCGGTTTTATAATAAAATGATAAGTTAGTGAATTGGACTGGAATACCTCTTTCGGGATTCTCTGGAGAAAAAGTAAAATCTATTGTTGGCCAATAATGAAGAGGGGTGCTAAACTGCAGGATATTCCCTTCAGTATCTTTATCTTGCCAATCAGATTGGTCGTCTTTAGTATCCCAAACTTTAACTCGCCAATAATATGTTTTAGCATAAGCAAGACTGCCAGAAATAGTTGAATAAGAATTAGAAGAACTGATGATTTTTTCTGTATCAATTTCTGGTGTGGAAA
Organism: uncultured Candidatus Saccharibacteria bacterium; assembly: GCA_964430135.1. Lineage (GTDB taxonomy): Bacteria > Patescibacteriota > Minisyncoccia > JAHIHE01 > DAOWLE01 > CAYSEG01. Next base: position 29,286 of record CAYSEG010000002.1, read on the forward strand.
AATCTGAGTTATCATCTATCTGAATCTGATAAGCGCTTTGAGAGTCTCCTGAATCTTCATCATCAAAATTCCAAACAACGGTTATTCCCGGACCGCATTTACAATAATCCGGATGAATCTCCGAATTGGGATCCACTGAAACAGTCGGGGGGATATTGTAATTGATCACTGAAAATGAAGCTTGTGCCGAGCCGGTATTAGGATAAATAGCCGTATCAGTCGCCACTGATTTATAATCTATATTTACACCCGGAGCAAACGGACCAATTTCAACAGAAAAAGAAGAAATATTTTTTGATGAATCACTATCACATTTGCCATCAGTTGGAGCCACATCGTCGCATCTGTAAACAGAATTCCAAGTTCCTTCATCTATCCGATAAAAAACTTCATGATATTTAACTGTATTAAGCCCGATTGGATTTTCTGTGGTAGTAGAAGTAATGGTAATTTTGTCCGTGTATTCATCAGGAACTTTTGCTCCATCATCAATTGAATTATCTTGATTATCCTTAGCGCTAATTACTACAGTCGGAGCCAAATTATCGCAGGTCGCTTCCGGATTTGACCCGTCAAGATCGAAATCTCCATCGCAGTCATTATCCTTGCCATCAGAGCAAACCCTCCAAGGATCAGCAACATTCTCTGAATCATCTGCCCCGCTTATCCAAACTGGTCCATTTTTCAAAATCCCGTCATTATTATTCCCAGAACTATCATTAGCAGCACTTCCAGTCTCTTCATCAAAATTCCAATATCCAACCAATCCGGTATCGTTAATAAATTCTCCCCGGTAATGTTCAGCAACTTCATCCGCTGACAACGCCCGATTATAGATGCGGACTTCGTCGATGGCGCCATTCCAGTTACGTCCTCCGTTGCTGGAACTACCAATCATAGAAGTGTTTATTGAACCCGACCAATTTTTTAATCCTGTTTTTGTCTGTTTTTCTTCCCCGTCAACGTAAGCAAGAAGTTTATCTTGATCTTTGTCCCAAGTCATTACTAAATGATGCCATTCAGTTCCCCATCCTTCAGACACTGGATAGAAACTAGTATATCTATATACCCCTTCTGCTTCATAAGAACAATGAATAGCGTTACAGGAACATTTCCAAAGTAAAATCTGGTTATTATTATTTACACTACTTGAGTATATATAATGATTTTTTGAATCTCCCCAAAGATCAACAGATCCTGCCCTTATCCAAACTTCAACTGTACCTTGAGAAATATTAATATCATCATTTATAGAATTGATATTTACATAATCATCCACGCCGTCAAAACTCAAAGCATTATAAAATTTTTCTTCTCTTCCATAGCCCCCGCAATTGCAGGCACAACCCTCAATAGAACCTGACTGGGTGCAATCAATTGAATTTGAATCACATCCATCTCCTATGCAGGCATAATCTAAAAGATTGCTTAAAGAACATATATCAGTATTTTGATTTGATAAAGAATAAAGGCAATAGCCAGACGTGCAGGAATAATTTCTCTCTTCGCATCCTAATTCATAAGCATAACACCCATCGCTTTGTCCATCTTTAGAACAGTCAGCTCCTTCATTATCCGGTACACAAATCCAAGAAGTACCTGAACAAGCGTTTTTAGAACATCCGATATCCAAAGAACAATCTTGAGTAGTATCACAACTCTGGCCGCAACATATTCCTCCCGTACAGGAAGTAAGATCATTTTCTCCTGCACATTCTATATCTATTACAATAAAATAACCCTCATCATCGCCTGTATTAGGGATAATAGGCGCGGTGTCGGTCGCTTCTGATTTATAGCCAACTTTTGTTCCTGAAGAAAAACCGCTCACCGGAATTTCCGTATTAAAATTTGCGATATTTTTTAAAATGTCTTCATCACATTGACCATCGCCGTCAGCGTCAGTGCAGGTAAAAATTAAATTCCAAGGCCCATCATTTTCGTTATAAAAAACCTTAACCTGATAAAGAGAATTTGGGCTTGTGGGACAAGGCGAAACTTCAACGCTTTGCACATTCAAGCTAACTTTGTTAGTATCAGCATCTAAAACATTTCCCCCTTCTTTGGGAAGTATTTTTATTCCATTTTTATCATAGGCAGTAATTATTGTCGTTGGCGCTTCATCATCGCAAGCCGGCTCTTCGCAATCAATACAGCTTCCTCCGCCGCAATCATTACCGCCGATATTACTATCGCAATCATTATCTTTTCCATCGGTGCAATTTCCGTTTGAAATAGTTTCTTCTACATCATAATCGTCGCAGTCGCAATTGCACAAAATTCCATCCCCATCCCAATTATTGGGAAGCCGACAATCAATATTATTTTTTAATATGCAGTGCTCACCCAAAAAAGGAATATGTTGACAACCATAATCCCAAAAGCGATATTTTAATATTATATCGCATGCATCAGGGTGACGATTTGAAATAGAAGGGACGCATTCGCCCGAAGCACAGGAATAATCTCTTTCTTCGCAGCCATCTTCGTAAGAATAACAGCCATCACAATCTAAACCATCGCAACAATTTGTTCCTTCATTAGCCGGACCACAAGTCCAAGAAGTTCCAGAGCAAATTTCTTCTCGGCATTCATCATCTAAAGAGCAAGAAAAGCTTGTATCGCAAATCCCTCCACAGCACCTGCCAGCTCCGCCGTTGCACTTAACAGTCACATCATTAATTGGCGTTGTTCCAATATAACATTCTGCGTTTTGAACAGTAAAAGAATAGGTTGAAGTATATCCAGTATATCCATTATTATCAGTTGCCTCTGATTTATATTCAACAAAATCTCCAACGTTAAACGGTCCGATAGTTACATCAAACGAACTAATATTTTTTGTTAGGTTGGCATCGCACTTACCATCAACCGAGTCAGTATCCCAACAATCAAAGGCAGTAATCCAGCCGCCGCTATTTACTTGATATTTAATTTTATGATTTTGAATCCCCGAAGCGTCTGCCGCGGTAGAAGTCAAAGTAACAATATCTGAATTAAGAACCACTCCGCTTGGATCACGGGAAATAAATAAAGTATCTATTTCACTGTCGCAAGAAGGATCGGCATCATCAATAAATCCATCACAATCATTATCAATTCCATCAGAACAATACATGTCGCCTTCTTCTTCAATAATATTAACATTAATCGTTTTTTCGGCTACTAAATTGTGAAATCCTACGACACCGTCATAAGGAAAAACTAAAATTCGCCCGGAATCCCCCCAGCTACACTCAGGTGTAACATTATAAATACAATCAAGCTCAAAACCAGTACCGGTGCAAGTCATCAGTCCCTTGTCAATTTTCCATGTCTCGCTTAAAGCTGGAGAATCAACATTCAAATAAAATGAATTCAGATCAGCTTTTCCTTGAGGATCGCTTATATGAACTTTAACAACATTTTCTCTCTGTTTTATTAAATCGCCAGAATTAATGGTAACTGTAGCTACAGAAAATGAACCGTAAGTACAAGCGCCATCTTCATTGGTTTTATTTCCGGCAGTATCTTCTGTTTTTGCGCGAAAATCAATTGTCCCACTGTTAAAAGAGCCTATATTTTTACTGCAAGTATCTGTCTTGCCTTCCGGTGAACAAGTATGGGAATCATAACTTAACCAACCATTAGTTGTCCATTCTAATTCGTGAGATCCTATCCCGTAATTATCATCCGCTTTAGAAATAATAGTAATTTCATCTCCAGGATAAATAGTATTTGCCGGAATGCGGGATAAAGTCAGATCCGGCCCCTTACAATCGCAAAGAGAACCTTTAATATTATTATAAATCGTTTTAAGAGCCGCACTATCTGGAGCTGCATGATAATCAGCCGGAACCGAGGCGATCTCTTTCATTAAATATTCTGCCTCGGATTCAGTTGGAATATTATAGCCGATAGTAATAATTCTAATCCCATTATTTTTAGCTGTAGTAGCAATGGCTCTTGCTGTATTCGCAGGATAATCTGGATCATCCTCTTTGTAAGGACGATCAGGATAACCATCGCCTAAAATAATCATCACCTTAACGGTCCCTGGCCGGGCATTGTCTCTTAATTCGTTATAAGCTACGCCTATTCCGCCAGCCATATTTGTGTGACCGGCTGGAGTCAATGCATTGACTCTCTCTTTAACTTCTGTCTTATTAAAAGTAAGACCATTATCTAAGGTAGCGCCATCTGAAAAAGAAACCAGTCCCACCTGATCTCCCACTCCAAGATTATCTATAAATCCTACACAATCATTATCACTGTCTTTATTACAAGTAATTGGACAACATCCATCATCATTCACACACTCTGAAACTCCAGAACAATAAGGACTGTTCAGAGCTTCTTTAGCCGCGGCAATTTTAGTTTTATCTTCCTCTTCAATTGGATAAGCCATACTTCCAGAACGGTCAACCACCAGCATTATGTCAGCCGGTTTGCAAATACAAGGATCAACCGTAAACCCTTCGCAAGTTGTTGCTTGCGCGCTCTGGTTTCTAAAACCAATTATCATTAAAGAAGACAAAAATAATAAAGCCACCACGATAATGCCGAAGATGGCTAAGAGATTCTTTGTTGAATTAAAATTTATAAAAAATAGTAGCCTCCTCATAATATTTAACTTAAACTCAAAGTTCAAAACTGATAAATAATTTTGAATTTCGGATCAATTTTGAATGGTTGAATTTTAAATGTTTTAAAATTAGAATTTAGAAATTCGAAATTTAATCAAAATTCAAAATTAGAAATTTTTATCTGCTTTTTGAATCTTAAGCTTTTGAATTTTAAGCTGTGGTTTTAAACTTTATATCTTTTACTCTTAATCCTCAATCTTTCCCCTAATTCCCACTCCTCCGGGTCCAATAGCAATTATCTCTGAAACATCGCAACTCCCTTCCACTTTAAGATAGAAAGAATCTCCCCTTTTTTCAAACTGAGGAACGGTATAATTTTTCTCTCCTAAATCAACTAAAAATGCTTCTGGAATACATTCACCTCTCGTATTGATTTTAAAGTGAACCATTAAATTGCCTTGATCGCATCTTTTATCTAAAATTTCTATTTCGCCTCGGCATTTATCAACCGCCTCTTGAACCTTTTTAAAATCTGGCTTTGCTTTCTTTTTACTGATAAATTTACCGTCTTTATCTATAATCTCTATTCCGTAATCTTGGCCGCAGTCGTATACTTTACATTTAGCAATCTCTTTTTCATTACAAAGAAAGAAATATTTACATCCTTCATCGATACAAGAATCAGCAAGAAGCTTACAAGAAGAAAAATCATAACCTGGACGCAGAGAAATTGGAACGGATGACTGATATTTAATCCATCTAGAAATACCAATCATAAACAAACCAAGCCAAGCCAGAGAAACAAGTAAAACAATAACAAGAATCAATTGAGCTTTAGTTGTTTTTACCTTAGGCATAATATTATCCTCCCTTTTAAGATCAAATTTAAAAATGTTAATTTAATAATATTCTGTTGGTTTCAAATTGTATTTGGAATCGTAACGCACTAACAGTAATTCCATTACGTGTACGTGCGTCAACCAGTTTTTCCATTAGCGCAATTTGGTTCGCGGCACAACTTTGAAGATACAATTTAATTGTAACATAAAAAATAAAAATTGTCAATAGCAAATAAATAAACTTAGATACCAATCTATAATTCTATCGCCAAAAAATAACCCGATTAATGTTCCGGTAACCAAAAACGGACCAAAAGGAATTTTGCTTTTTAAAGTTTTCTTGTTAATTATAATAAGTAAAAGACCGACAATTGTTCCCAAAAGAAAAGCCAAAAAAAGAGCAACTAATATATTTGGCCAGCCAAGAATCAGCCCAATCAAAAAGACAAGTTTTACGTCGCCCATTCCCATTCCTTCGCCGTGAGATACCACGACTATTGCAAGAAAAAAAAGTGAAGCAAGAACAGCGACAAGAAGCAAAAAACAAAAATTAGTTAATTGAAAATTGAAAATTATTTGATATAAAGAAGCAACTCCAATCGCCGGGTAAATTATCTTATCTGGAATAATATAGTGTTTTAAATCGTAGACGAAAATTATTATCAAAAAACAAACAATTACTAAATAGTAAAAAAGATTTAAAAAATTTGAAATTAAAAATTGATTTGAAATTAAAAATTCAAAATTAAAAATTAGGAGAAATAGCAACCCTGTTGCCATTTCGACCATTGGGTATTGCAAACTAATTTTTCTGGAACAGTATCGACATTTTCCAAAAGTTGAAATAAAACTTACGAGCGGAATTAAATCAAACCATTTTAAATCCTTTTTGCAATATAAACAATGTGAGCGGCCGAATAAAATTTTCTCACCGGTATAAAGACGGCAAATAACTACATTAAGGAAACTGCCGACCACAAGACCTAAGATAAATATAAATAAACTAATTATGAACATCTAAATTTCTAATTTTGAATTTTGATTGAACTTCTAATTTTTTAATCTTTCGTTGCTTCAGTCCCCTTCGTCGGTTTAGTCATCCACGGCTAAACCTAAATCTTTTAATTGCCGAGAAAACTAAACTTATGGTTTAATCGAGATGATTAAACCAACAAGTAAATACTTAATTAGGCAAACAAGAGAAAAGCCAAGCAACGCGAGAAAAACAAAATTACTCCAATTATCAACTGCACCTGCTTGACTTTTCATCTTCTTAGCCTAAGAAGTGCATTCCTCAATAAAAAACAGAAAAGCCAGAGACAAATTTTGTTTCTTTTCTTTGCCTAGTTTATGGCAATGTTTTTCTTGCTGAATCAATTTCGCTATAATAACTCATTTCATACGAGTTTCCATCATCGCTAACATCATATCCATACCACTGATCTGCCCCGTCAGCATCATCGTTATCTTTATCTGCATCTTTTGGATCGTAAGGAGAACCAGATGGAAGATAGGTTGCAATATCACCAATCATCTGAGTAAATGTAACATCTGAACCAGCTGCCGTGGCGTCAGTCCCTGCCACCGAACTTCGATTTGGATAGGCCTGATTTTCATCATAATACATTTCTAAAGCCGCTCTGAGGCTAACAATATCCGATTGTCTTCTCGAATCTCGAGCTTTAACCCTGGCAGTATTTAACGAAACTAAAACAATTGAGGCTAAAATCCCGATAATGGCAATTACAACTAAAAGTTCAATCAAGGTAAACCCTTTTTGTCCTTTTTTAGAAAATACCTTTAACATTTTTTTCACCTCCTTTCTAGTTAAGTTATAAGTTATAAGTAATAAAAGTAATAAAGAATAAGAATTTTTATTTTCTCTTCATATTCTTCTGGGTATTTTTGATAATTGTTACTAATATCTTTATAATTTCTAAATTTTCTTTTAAAAGTAAATTAACTTGCTCTTGAGCAACTAATTTAGCTGCTATCATCATTTTAATCCATCTTTCGGTTTCCTTGGCTTCTTTTAGAGTAACTCTCATATGCTGAAGAAAATCTGCTTTGCTTACACCTGATCTTGCCTGAACAACATTGGAATTTATAGAAGTAGATGATCTAATAACTTACTTGCCTAACTCATAAAAAGGTATACCTTTTAGCAGTTGATTAATCATAACTATAACCCTAACGGCAAAATTAAAACTTCTTTTATTAATATCCTGAAAATTCTTTTCCATTTTTCTTATCAGTTATAACTTATTACTTTTTACTTATCTAGAATGCTCCTGCTAAATTATAAATCGGCATTAGGATCGCCGCAACTAAAACTGCAACTCCTGCTCCTAAAATTAAAATTAAAATTGGTTCAATCAACACCATTAAATTGTCAATGGAATTGTTCACTTCTTTTGTGTAGAAGCGAGCGATGTTTTTTAAGGCAAGATCAAGCTTACCGCTTCTCTCTCCGACACCGATCATTTGGGAAACCATTAAGGGAATTTCTTTACTTCGCTCAAACACAAAAGCGATTGGCTCTCCGACCCTTACCTTTTTTGCTGATTCAAAAATTATCCTCTTGTAAATTTCATTTCCAACCACATTACCGCTTATTTTAAGCGCTTTAGTGATAGGAAGACCGCTTTCTATTAAAGTGCTTAAATTTTCAGCGAAACGAGCTAAATATATCTTTTTAAAAAGTTTTCCTATTAAAGGCAGTTTAAGTTTTAAAAGATCCAATTTCGCCTTTCCTTCTGGAATGGTTGAAATATATTTTATTCCCAAAACTATCCCTATAATTCCAATTATTATAAAGTACCAATAATTTTGAAAAATATTACTTAAACTAATCAGAAGTTTGGTGGGCAAGGGCAATTCTTGTCCGGATTCTTTAAAAACCGCTAATAATTTAGGAAGAATGAAAGTCATCATAATAAAAGCGACTGTGCCAAATCCAATAATAATAAGAGCTGGATACATCATCGCCCCTTTTACCTTATTATTGAAATCGTATTGACGTTCTAAATGATCAGCCAGATAAATAAGTGATTCCTGAATTCTTCCAGAGGCTTCTCCGGATTTTATAATACTTATATAAAAAGGAGAGAAAACTTTAGAATGTCGCTCCAACGCTTCAGAAAAAGATGTTCCTCCTTCTACATCAGAAGCAATTTGAAAAAGTGTGTCTTTTAAAAATCTATTAGTCTGCTGTTTGACTAAAATTCTTAACCCTTCAACCAAAGGAACTTTAGCCTCGGCTAAAGTAGCAAGCTGACGGAAAAAAACAGCAACCTCTTTCACATTTGCTTTTTTAAAAATTCGGAGGCGCGAGGCACCCAAGAAAGATGGCTTCACCGGCGTAATCGAAACAATATACAGCTTATGGCGATGAAGAATATCTATTGCCCTCTCTATATCTCCAGCCTCAATAGTTCCAGTCTGCCTCTTGCCGTCTTCTGTTCTTATTTGATAAAGAAATTGCATTTCTAACGTCATTGCGAACGAAACAAAGCAATCCCGTAGAAAAATAACAAGACTAATTCATATTAATGAACGATGACTCTTTTACGGAGTTGCGTCGTCGTCCCTTATGGAACTTCTCGCAATGGCAATATTAAACTTCCCTCTGAAATAACATCCTTAGATCTGATGGATTAAGGGAATATACCTCTGCACTCTCTACTGATATTTCCCTTCTTTGAATTAATTCAACTAAAGATTTATTAAACGATATCATTCCTTTCTCACTGCTCGTTTCAATAACTAAGTCCAACTGATGAATTTTGTTCTCACGAATTATGTTCTTTACCGCCGAATTAGCTATCATTACCTCCACCGCTGGAATGCGCCCGCCCTCAAGCCTTGGAATAAGTCTCTGAGAAACTATCCCTAAAAGACTTCCGGCAAGTTGGCTTCTAATTTGGTTCTGTTGGTTTGCTGGAAAACTATCAATAATCCGATCAATTGTTTGAGAAGCGTTATTCGTATGAAGAGTAGCAAAAACTAAATGCCCCGTCTCAGCAGCGGTAATTGCTGTTGAAATTGTCTCTAAATCTCTCATCTCTCCAACCATTATTACATCTGGATCTTCTCTGAAAGTAGAACGAAGCGCTCTATGAAAAGAAAGGGCATCTTGATAAACTTCTCTTTGATCAATAATACATTTATCCTGAGAGAATATATATTCAATGGGGTCTTCAATGGTAATTATATGCTTTGACATCGTATGATTGATCAAATCAATAAGGGCGGCTAAAGTCGTCGATTTCCCATGACCTGAAGGGCCGGTAATTAAAACAAATCCCTGGGAATGTTTAGTAAAATTATTCAGGACGAACGGCAAATTTAACTCTTTAATGGTTCTAATTTTAGGCGGAATAAGCCTCAGGGCAATGCTTAGATACCCTCTTTGATAAAATATATTTATTCTAAATCTTATTTTATCTTTAAAATCATAAGAAAAATCAATTTCTTTATTTTTAAAAAGTCGCTCTTTTTGCTTGTCTGAAATCAACTCAAAAGCAAAAGCTTCAGTATCCTTTTGAGTTAAAATTTTATATTTAGTCAATGAAATCAGTCGTCCGTCAATACGAAGAGTAGGATATCGTCCAACTGAAAAATGCAGATCAGAAGCATTCTTCTGAGCGGCACTGCCTAAAAGTTCATTTAATTCTTGTTTAACATCAAGCATAAAATTAGCCCTATTATAAACGAAGTGGCGCCACTTCACCTACAAAAATTAATTAAGATATTTTTCTATTTTTTTAACAACTTCCTGGGGAGTAAAATAAGCTTTGACTATATAATCATTTGCCCCCAAAGAAAGACCTTTTTCGATATCGCTCTTTTGCCCTAAATTAGACAAAATAATTACTGGAATATTTTTAAAAACTTCATCTTTTCTAAGAGTTCTCAATGTCTCAAAACCGTCCATCTGAGGCATAACAATATCTAAAAGTACAAGATCTGGCATAATCTGATGGATTCTTTCTAAACCGATCTGACCGTTTTCAGCACTAAAGGTCTGCCAGCCATAAGATTTAAATTTCATTGAGTACATCTCTGAAATAAAAGAATCATCTTCAATAATCAGAATTTTTTTTGAATTTTTGTTTTGGGCTAACATAATCCCTCCTAATTTATTACCTAAGTTCAAAGCTCAAGAAGCAAAGTTTAAAGCCATAGTTTAAAACCTAAAAAGCAGATAAAAATTTCTAATTTTGAATTTTGATTAAATTTTGAATTTTTAAATTCTAATTTTAAAACATTTAAAACTCAATCATTTAAAATTGATCCGAAATTCAAAATTATTTATCAGTTAGTTTTAAACTTTTAAATTACTCGCCCGCCTTCCTGCCATTATCCTTTAGTTACTCGCAGAACTTCCTCTATCGTAGTCACTCCATTGAGAGCTTTCAGAATTCCATCCTGGGTCATTGTAATCATACCCTGTCTTCGAGCTTCCTCTCGAATTACCGACTCTGGCGATTCTTTTAGAATAACTTCTTCCAATTTTTTTGTCATTGCCAGAATTTCAAAAACGGCAATTCGTCCTTTAAATCCGGTTTGGGAACAAGCCGCACATCCCTTTTTCTGATAAATTTTTAAGGGACGCTTTAATTTAAAACTTTCTTTTTGCTGAGAAGGAATTTTAGCGAATTCCGAAATAATCATTTTTTCTACTCCCGGCGAAACATCTACCTGACGGCGGCAATACCTACAAAGTCTTCTCATTAATCTTTGAGCAATAACTAAATTTAAAGAAGAGGTGATTAAAAATGGTTCTATTCCCATATCAAGCAATCGCGGGACAACACCAACAGCATCATTAGTATGAAGAGTAGAAAGCATAATATGTCCGGTTAAAGCCGCATGAACGGCTAATTCTGCCGTCTCTTTATCCCTAATTTCTCCTACCATAATAATATCCGGGTCCTGGCGAAGAATTGATCTAAGACCAGAAGCAAAAGAATACCCGATCTCCGGCACAACTTGGCTCTGATTTACTCCATGAATATAATATTCCACTGGATCCTCTAAAGTAACAATATTTACCCCTTCTTGATTCAAAATATTTAAAATAGAATAAAGCGTTGTTGATTTTCCGGAACCAGTTGGTCCAGTTATCAAAATCATCCCGTAAGGTTTTTTGATATTTTCTAAAACTAACTTGTAGTTTTTTCCTTTTAAACCTAAATTTGCTAATTTTTGAAGCCCGGTTGATGTATCTAAAATTCTTATCGCCGTCTTTTCCCCATTAGCTGTAGGTAAAGTAGAAACCCTAAAGTCAATCTCGCGCCCGTTAAAAGTAATCCGAAATCTTCCGTCTTGCGGTTTCCGTTTCTCGTCAATCTTTAAATTAGAAAGTATCTTAATTCTTGATATGGCTGCCGGATGAAGCCGTTTGGGTAAAATAAGAGTAGTATGGAGAACTCCGTCTAATCTGTAGCGGACTCTTAATTCTTTATCCGTCGGCTCAATATGTATATCTGAAGCTTTTCCTTCAATTGCATGTTTTAAAATAATATCTATGATCTTGCTCACCGGCGCCTCCTCAACTATCTTTTTTATTTCTGTTTTTGAAGAAATCTTCTCTTCGGGAATTCCTTTAATTTCTATTTCTTTTTCTATTCTCTCTAAAGCTTTCTTTATTTCAACATTAATAGCTCTATATTGCTTAAGAACTGAAGCAAAACTGGTCTCAGAAGTAATATAAATTTTTGTAGCAAGATGATGTCTTAAAGCAATAAATTTCAAAGCCTCGCAGGCTTTCATATCCTCGGGGTCCACCATTGCTACTTTTAGAAGCGTTCCGACTTTAGAAAAAGGAACAAATTTATAGTGAGAAGCAACTTCTTTAGATGTCTCCTGCAAGACTTCTGGAGAAATCTTTTTATTCCTAAGATCAATATAAGGAATTTTCAAAAGTTTTGCTTTTGCTTGAACAAAATTTTCTTCGCTAATAATTTCATTTTGATAAATGTATTCCTCAACGGATTGGTTATATTTTTTTGCTTCTTCTCGTAAAAATTTTAACTGATCAGGTTTCAGTAATCCTTCTTTTAATAGAACATCTGTGATAGTTTTTGTTTTTTTTGTATCATCCATAATATGCACTCTCAGCTTAAAGTTCAAAGTTTAAAACCACAGTTTAAAACCTAAAAAGCAGATAAAAATTTCTAATTTTGAATTTTGATTAAATTTTGAATTTTTAAATTCTAATTTTAAAACATTCAAAATTTAACCATTCTCTTTCGTTGGTTCAGCCGTCCACGACTGAACCTAAATTTTTTGATTGCCGAGAAAACTAAACTTATAGTTCAATCGAGGCGATTGAACCAACAAGTAAGTTTTAAAACATCAAAAATTCGATTATTTAAAATTGGTTCGAAATTCAAAATTGGAAATTCAAAATTATTTATCAGTTTTTAGCTTTGAGTCACTTTCATAGGATATTTTAATAGGGTACAAACGGATTATCCCGTCCCACTTCTCCTATTTTTATGGGTAGATCACCGTGACCTTTTAATTCGTTAAATAAAGAAGAATCCAAAACACTTAAATCAAGATTGGCGAACTTTTTTGACTCAAGAATAATTTTCTTTTTCATTATTTCCAATAAATAATTTTTTTCTATTTTTTTATCTGATTGCAAAAAACTCCACCATAAAATAATTGCTGCCAGAAAAACCACAATAATCAAAATAATCAATAAAAACTTTTGTCTTTTTTTCTTTTTTTGCTCCTTTGTTAAAATCATATCTACCCATTAAAGAAGATCGCCGTCAGTGTCGTTAAATAGCGAACATTTAACGGCCCAGTACAAGCCGGCAGAAAGTAAAGTTCTCTACCGAGGTCATTGCTGGTAGGCTTTCATTTTAATGGAATAAGAAAAAACTCCAAAATTCTCTGATGGTTCTTTTGTATTTTCTTTTGATGACGAAAAATCAATTGAGACAATATCTATAATTCTAATATTTTGTTCAAGAGCTTTAAGGTAATTCCTAAAGGCTTCATATCTGCCGCTTAATTTAATATCCACTGTTAATTCTTTTAAACCGCCTTTCTTCTCAGATTCTTTTTCTTTAGATCCTTTTTTTGTTGCATTTTTCAACTCTGATTCGGTAAAAGTAACATCTTCAAACATCATTCCATTTTCAGAAGCAAGCGCCTCGAGCTGAACAAGCAGATTTGGAATTTCTGGAGCGGTTGGCAGAATATAAAAGACTTTCTTTTTTTTCTCTTCTTCTATAAGATTATAATTGGTTTTAAACTCCTTTACTTTTTCAATTGATCTTTGTTTTAAATTAACAATTTCTCTCTTGCTGGCTACTTGACTCCTTAAACTGTCAATTTCTTTATAGCACGGTTTAAGATAAAAAAAGCCAATTCCAATAGCAACAAGAATAAACAAAAATGGCAGCAACGAAATTATCAGTGATTTTGTAATCTTCATAATTTCAATAGAGTATTATCCGATAGTGTTATAGTTCTGTCATGGCCGTGGCATCGTAATGCACAAGTCCTGCCTTTGGCTTCACAGGACTTCGCCGCTATGTCCCGGAGAATTGAAGTAAATTAAATGTCATTTTTTAGCAATGCGTCTTTTTCAAAAATTAGCTTTATTTTAAAAGAAACTCCGCCTTCCTTTTTTAGAGCCCCTGAAGAAAAATCAACGGTTTTGATTTTTGGAAGTTCTCTAAAAGAAATAATCTGCTTTGCCAAATCATTAAAACTTGCTGCCTCGCCGCTCAATTTTACCTCTACCTCTTCTTTTTCAGGAGTCTCTTTTTTACTATCTGTTTGAGTAAAAACGCCATTAAAATTTTTAAAGAAAACATTCTTGACTGTAGAGTTTTCTATAAGTTTAAAAATCTGAGACCAATAGAAATGTGATTCAAATAACGACTTAAGTGTGTCAAGCCGATTTTGGAAATCTAATATTTCTTCAATATCTTCTTGTTGTATCAACTTTGTTTGTCTGGCAAGCTCTTCGTCAAGCCCAACAAGTTCTTGAGAAAGAGCATTCCTTGATTTGACCAAAAAACAATAACCTCCCAAAACTCCAATAACTAAAATTATCGAAATCAACAAAGCTAAATAATTCGGCGGTTTTTCAAATTTTGATTTAACTATTTCTGGCAATAAATTTATCTGAGGCATAACTTATTAAATTCAAAGCGCAAAATGCAAAAATTAAAATTACAAATCAAATTCAAAATTTTTAATTTTACATTGTCATTTTGTATTTCTCATTTTGATTTTTGAATTCATCTTGTCATTATGGCTTGCCAAAAAACAGAAATCAAAAGATGAATTCAAACTATCACTAAATTATCAAAGGTTTGACACTCCTCTCATCGCTAACCCCACGGCAACAGAAAAATAAGAACCTATTTCTTTTAGGGTTGGCTTTAAAACCTCCGGGTAAATAACTCTTCCCCATGGATCACCGATAAAACAAGCGAGACCAAATGTTTTAGCAAAATAATCAACTAACCCAGGAAGTCTAGCCGAACCCCCAGATAAAATTATTTTTTCAATTCTTTTGCTATTGTGATGAAAATATAAATCCATCAGTCTCTGGGTTTCGTTAGCAATAATATCAACAACCGGAAACATAATTTTTGAAATTTGAGCTTCTCCATTGTGCCCCGTAAGCCCGATATCTTTTTTTAAAGATTCAGCTCGATAAAAATCAATATTTAAACCAAGATTTAAAACTTTTGTAAGCTCATCGCCGCTTGTATCAATCGCTCTACTTGTTATAACGTACCCTTTGTCAATAATATTAATACTTGTTGTGCGCCTCCCTATATCGATAATTATAATCGGAGCTTTATCTTCTCCAACTAAAGATCTTACCAAAGAAAACGGCTCCGCTTCTAAAACCTTCAACTCAAGGCCAAGCATCTCGGTAATATTAGTATATTTTCGAGCTAATTCTTTAGGAATAGCTAAAAGAAGTACTTGCAGTTTAGTAATTGGATTGGTTGCTCCCTTGATTGAATTTCTAGTCTTTTTTCCAATAATACTCCAATCTAAAACCACTTCATCAAGAGGAATGGGAATATATTGTCTTGCTTCATAGGTAATAGCTGAAGCTATTTCACTTTCCGGCATTTCTGGCAGCTCCATAATTGCTGAAAATGTGGAAAAAACCGGAATAGACATTATGGCAAAGTTTGTAGTAACTTCTGCTTCCTTTAAAAGTTTTTGCAACATACTGGCCACCTGATCGTCTAAAATTTTAAGAGATGAAGTCTGAATAGGTGTTGTAGTTAATTTAATAGAACCATAAGTTTCTAAAAAACCATAAGTCTCGAGTTTTGGCTTAATTTCTTGACGTTTTAATTGAATTACTTTTATAGAGCTCGTACCAATATCAATTCCCAAATAGCTTTTTGGTTTTTTTTTAAAAAATTCAATCATCTAAGTTAAAATTCCAATACAATAAATCTAACTCCTTTCAACAAAGTATTAAACCTCGCCGAAAGAATTTTATTTTTATCCTCGATAACCCCGTCGCAAACGGTGGCATTCAAAGAGGCGTCGGATAAACATACAATCTCAAATAGAACTAGACCATTTTATTCTATTATTTTATCACATAAAGAGACTTTTGTCAATATTCTATACGCTTTTTATTCGAACCTTTTTTGTCTTTGCTTTTTTTAATTTCGGAAGTCTGATAGTCAAAATTCCGTCTTTCATTGTTGCGTCCGCTTTCTCGGCATCTACATCTTCTGGCAGGATAACAGAACGGGAAAAAGCCCCCCAAAAACACTCTTGATAAAAATAATCCTCCTTTTTAACTTCTTCGAATTTTTCTCGCTTTCCTTTTATTGTAACCATATTATCAGTAATGGAAATATCAATATTTTCAGGTTTTGCTCCGCCAATAATAGAGGAAATTACAATCTCGGATGGCGTCTGATAAACATCAATAGTCAACTGCCCTTCCTCTTCTCCGTTTCCTTTTTCTTTGCTGATCTCAACCGATTCTTCAACCGAAGAAGAAATTTGTTCAGCTTCTTTTTTCTCTTCGTCTTTTTCTCCGGCGATTCTGCTGAGAAATGATTTTTTTTGTTTTAACATAAATTGTTTCGTTAAATTGCTGTTTTATTAAATTGTCATCTAACAAGATAATAAAACAACAACTCAACCATTATTTTTTTTGTCAACAGTTTTATTATAACAAGTTTATAAAAATATAACAAGCAATAGTTATAATCTCAAATCCGCTTCTGTCTTAATATTTCGCCAATCCTCAAAATCTCCCTCTGCCCAATGATAATATCCAGCAAGAGCAACCATTGCTCCATTGTCTAAGCAAAATTTTTTCGGCGGATATAAAAAATCTACTTTTAATTTTTTAGCCTCTTTTTTAAATTCAAGACGAAGCCGGTTATTCGCCGCCACACCTCCGCCAAGCATTAATGTTTTTACTTGATATTTCTCTATGGCTTTTACGGTTTTACTGCACAAAACCTCGGTAACTGCTTCCTGAAATTCAAAACTTACAGCCGGACGAATATCCTCCAAAGAATATTTTTTAGTTAAATTTTTAACTGAATAAAGGACCGCTGTCTTTAGGCCTGAAAAACTAAAATCATAATCCTTGCTGTCAATCATCGGCCGTGGAAGATTAATAATAAATTTTGAATTTTGAATTTTGAATTTTGAATTTATTCGGGATTTGGAACCTGGGATTTGGGATTTCCATTGCCGAGCTTGTTCGGCAATGGCTGGACCTCCGGGATAGCTAAGTCCTAAAATCCTGGCTACTTTATCAAAAGCCTCGCCAACTGCATCATCGCAAGTTTCACCTAAAATTTTATATTTTCCAAAATCTTTCATTAAAATTAATTGAGTGTGCCCCCCTGAAACAATCAGGCAAATAGCTGGAAATTTTATTTTCTTTAAGTTTTGAGTTTTGAATTGCAGTTTTGACTTTTGAATTTTAACTTTTGAATTTGAGTTAATTGACGTAAGCCAATTAGCAAGGATATGTGCCTCAATATGATTAACTCCGACTATTCGCTTTTTCCAAACATAAGCCAGTGCTTTTGCCACATTCACTCCAACAATAAGGGCTGGCATGAGTCCTGGCCCACGGGTCACGGCAATAAAATCAATATCTTTAAAAGATTTTTTGCTTTTTTTTATCGCCTTGCTTAAAACAGGAATAATATTTTCTAAATGCGCGCGCGATGCAAGCATTGGCACAATGCCCCCGTATGGAGCATGCAGTTTTATTTGCGATGAAACAACATTAGATAAAATTTTAATCTTTCCTTTTCGGGCTTCAATAATTGCCGCGCAAGTATCATCACAAGATGTTTCAATTCCTAAAATTACCATAACTAATGTATAAACGGAATTAATCCTTTAGGATTTTATAACAGCCTAAAGGCGGGGTTCCGAAATAGAGTTTTATAATATATAATAGATTCTGAAACAAGTTCAGAATAACAGAAACAGATCTCTGATTTTATATTTATTCCAAATGCAATTTCCTTGAAAACTCTTTAAGTTTTTCTAAAAGCTCGGGATAATTTTTCAAAGATTGATCTTTATCTATAAGACCAATCGCCGCTTCCCGGGCTTTTTTAATTAAAGAAATATCAGAAAGGCCGGTCATTGCCAAATCCGGAATGCCTGACTGATGACGCCCAAAGCACTCACCTGGGCCCCTTATCTCAAGATCCTTCTCGGCTAATTTTGCTCCATCATTTATCTTCAGAAGAGCTTTCAGTCGCTGGTTTGTTTTTCCAGCTTGAGAATCAGTCAAGAGAAAACAATAAGATTGATACGGGCCCCTGCCAACCCGACCCCTAAATTGATGAAGCTGGGCTAATCCGAATCTTTCTGAACCTTCAATCATCATTACTGTAGCATTGGGAATATCAATTCCAACCTCAACCACTGAAGTGGAAACCAAAATATCTATTTTCTGGGCGATAAAATCCTTCATTCTTTTCTCTTTCTCAGACGGTTTTAATCTTCCGTGCAAAAGACCAATTCTCAAATCCGGAAAAATCTCTTTTGAAAGTCTTTCATACTCTTGAACAGCTGACTTTACTTGTAAACTTTCTGACTCTTCAATTAAAGGACAGATAACAAATACCTGTCTTCCCTTTTTTACTTCACTTTTGATAAATTGATAAGTATTTTCTCTTTCGTTTGGAGAAATTACTTTAGTAATAATTTTTTGTCTTCCTTTAGGCATCTCATTGATAAAAGAAATGTCCAAATCTCCATAAATAGCCAAAGCAAGAGTGCGGGGAATGGGAGTGGCAGTCATTGTTAAAAGATGAGGCACAACAGTAGAGAACGATTCGTATTTTTTTTGAAGAGCCGCTCTTTGAAAAACTCCAAAACGATGCTGCTCGTCAATAATTGCCAAAGCAAGTTTTTTAAAGGCGACCTTTTCCTGAATTAAAGCGTGGGTGCCGATGAGAATGTCAATATCCCCATCTTGATTTTTCTTAAGAATTTTCTCGCGGCTAACTGAATTATTTTTTTCTCTAAATATCCTTGCTTCGTTTCCTGTTAAAAGCCCGATTTTTAAATTAAAATCTTTCAGCAGATTTATTATTTCAAAAAAATGCTGGCGCGCTAACATCTCTGTCGGCGCCATTAAAGCCGCCTGATAACCTTTAGACGCCGCTTGCAAAAGAGCAATTCCAGCGACAACTGTCTTTCCGGACCCGACATCGCCCTCAAGAAGCCTGTTCATTGGCCAGGTCTTTTCTAAATCTTTTAAAATTTCCCAAGCTGATTTCCTCTGAGCATCGGTTAATTTAAAAGGAAGACTGCGGGTAAATTTTTTAATAAGTTCTTCATCAAAGCCAATAGAATAAGCCTTCTGAAGACGCCATTTCTTCTTTAATCTTAATTTTAAAAGTTGAATTAAAAAAAGCTCGCTAAAAGAAAACCGACGACGAGCATCTTCAGCTAATGATATGCTTTGAGGAAAATGAATCTCTTTGATTGCTCTTGAAAGATCCATCAGCTTCTCTTTTTTCTTTATCTCATAAGGTAAAAAATCTTTTATCTGGTTGGTAAAATTTAATAAGGGCTTAATTTGCCAACGAAGCCAACGAGAAGAAACTCCTTCTGTTTCGTGATAAACCGGAACAAGACGACCAGTATGTATTAAATATCTTTTAGCTATTTCATAGACAGGATTAGACATTTGAAGTCCTTCTTCAGAATAAGTTACTTTTCCGCTTAAATTAACTTTTTGTCCAACTTTTAAATTACGCATCAGAAACGGTTGATTAAACCAAATTACCTTTATGGTTCCGCTTTCATCTTCTATCAAGGCTTCGGTAAGAACCATTCTTCGACGAAAAGTTTTTCTGTTTTGGACATCCAAAATTTTTCCCTGAATTGTGGAAGTTTCGCCCGCTTTTAATTTACCTATCGGAATAATTACTGAAAAATCATCATAACGGCGGGGAAAATAAAAAAGCAGGTCTCTGATATTGAAGAGACCAAGTTTCTTTAATCTTTTGGCATAAACCGGTGTTACCCGATTAAGTTTTTCAAGGGGAAAATCAAGATTCATAAGAATTAAACTCAAAGTTCAAAACGCAAAATTCAAAACTACAATTTAAAACTAAAAACCTTTATAAAAATCCCTCTACAATTATTTAACGGCGTAAATTTCTTACTTACTGATTTCTGTTGAAATTAAATAAGAAATAGAAATCAGGAATTAAATCGGCGTTAGCGACTCCTTACGGGGTAAGAATTAAAAAAATAAAAATTAAGAATTTTGGAATATTTGAGTTTAAAAGATTAGTTTGGAGTTTTGAATTATTATTTTGATTTTTGACTTCTGGTTTTTGAATTCATTTTGCGCCCTTAAGAAGAATCGAACTTCTATCCCGGCCTCCGCAGGGCCGTGCTCTATCCGTTGAGCTATAAGGGCAAATCAAATTAAATCATTAAATCTCCTTATAGAATAATATACCCTAAACTTTGATAAATCCTTTGCCAAAGCTCTAAAATCCAAAATCTAAAGCACTAAATTCTAAATAAATTACAAATTCAAAATTCAAATGCTTAAAACTTCTTAAAGATTGTTTTAGATTTTGGTCATTGTGATTTTACCCGGTCTTCCTAGCCGAAGCTACCTCGGCAGAGTAGGCAATTTATTTGGAACTTGCAATTTTGAATTTGTGATTTCTTAATTTTGGCAGAATGCCAAGATTGAGTTAAATATCAATAAACGATTCCTTTTCTTTTTTCTCTTCTAAATAATTCAAAAGAATTTCTCTTACTTTTTCAGGATTTTGATTCTCCAAGGGAACAAAAATAAACGGCAGAATAATCTTTGTCGTTTTAAGCTGAAGAGTCATAACCTCTCCTTCCTTAACAATCCAAAAAGATTCCAACTCATCAAAACAGTAAAACTTATCATCAATTATTATCCCTTCTTCGGTAATAGCCGCTTTAATCTTCCTTGGCTTTTCAAAAACAAACATAAAACATACTAAAGCAAGTACCCCGAAAGTGATTGCGACGATCGCATCTTTTGTTAATATTCCTCTGGCGGTCATCGCTATGGATGCTACGCCGCTAAGAACCAAAAGCCACTTGCTTTGAAAATTTTCCTGACCGGATTTTAAAGCTGACCATTGAAGAAGTGTTTTTTGTTTTGGCATTTTTTGAAATTTAAAATTTAACCGGCCTTTATTTCTTCTATGGCGCCAAAAGGACAAGCTTCTTTGCATTTGCCGCATTTTTGGCATTTTTCTTCGTTTATAACCGCTTTTCCATCTTTGTCAATTCTAACGGCTCCATACGGACAAATCTTAACACAAGCTCCACAGCCGGCGCATTTTGATTTATCAACTTTGAATTTGATCATAATTCTGATTTTGAAAAATTGGCGGAGAGAGAGGGATTTGAACCCCCGGTGACTTTGCAGCCACAGCGGTTTTCAAGACCGCCCCGTTCGTCCACTCCGGCATCTCTCCATTGTCTTTATTCTACCAGAAATTCAAAGAAATGAAAAGAAGACGACCCTTGTAAGGTCGCCTTCTTGCCCCTAATGGGGCCTGCCCCTTAGGAGGTATTATAACTCTAACTAACTACGGCCTGTAGCATACATCAGGTCCGGTAGCGTAG
>CAYSEG010000002.1:50935-55782 GCA_964430135.1 uncultured Candidatus Saccharibacteria bacterium
GGCGGAGTCTCCTCTTCGGGCGGAGTCTCCTCTTCTTCAACGGATGTAAAACTAACCGCGGCAGTATCAGTAATAGTTGTTGCATCAACCATGGCAGAAATAGTCGCATCTCCCGTAGTAGAAGATGTAATTGTAAACGTCGCCTGACCATCTGAATCAGTTATTGCGCTGGAAGGAGTAACAGTGCCTAAATTAGAGGAGACGCTAACTGTTTTTCCAGACATCACGCCGCCGCTGGTATTTTTAACAGTGACAGTAATTGTTGAGGTAGATGTTCCATCTGCAGTCACAGAAGTTGGCGAAGCTTCCACAGTGGACAGACTTGCTGAAACAGAAGGTGGAATATAACCGCCGCCATAACCAAAGACAACATTTTTTAGGGATAGGTCGGCATTATTGAATAAAATTGAGGCGCAAACAAATAAGGCAACAATTAAAAAAGCACCGCTCATTGATTGCCATTTTTTCTTTAGGCGCGAATTTTCAAATTTCTTTTGTAGTTTGTTAATCAAAGATGTTTCTTTTTTCATAATTTGTTTTCCTCCTTAATTTAATAGATTGATAAATGTATATATAAAAATAAAACTATTGCTTATCCAAAAAATAATTTAGAAAAGATTAAATAAAAGTTATCCACAGGTTGTTTATATTATACACTATAAATTTAAATTTGTCCAGATTAGTTATCCACGGAACCGAATTTTAACTTTCTTTTATTTTTTTCTTTTAAAAACGATTGCCGCCAAACTCCCTATAATAATAAAAGCAATAACTAAAGTTGAATTTACTAAATTAATTTTCATTCCAAGCAAATTCAAATAAAAAATCAAAAGAGGAACTACAGCGATAGACAAAGCAAAAGAAAGAGCTATTCTCTCAATAAAATCAATTTCTTTTTTGTTAAAAAAAACAAAAGACAAAACCAAACCGGGCAGAAACAAAACATAAACCGAGCCAAAAACAATTCTAAACGATTGAGCCAACGGCAGCCAAATAGAAACAATTAGAGAAATAAGAATTAAACTAATCAAAGTTCCGATAATATATTTTATTAAGCGCAACATATTTAATTAATAAAAATTACTTTTGACTTTTGATTTTTGACTTCTGTTATTTATATTTATACACTCTCTTACTATATTTCACAAGAGCCGGGTCTCGATCAAATTTAAATCTTAATTCTTCCTGCCAGTCTCCTACAAAAATATAAAGGGGCTTTTCGTATCTGTCTAACAAATTATGGCGAATTTCTAAATCATCAGTTGCCCAAAAAATATCCCATTCTTCTCTGGACCATTTTGTGTCGTATTGAAATAAACCAGGGGCGATAGTCTTGCGTCCGCTGTAACCATAAATCCAAGGCGAATAATGAGAAATAGTCGACATCACAAAAGCGTTTTCTTCGGTGATAGCATCCAGAGATTTAATTTCATTTAGTTCTCCCTTGCTAATTAGCGGTTTTGTTGAAAAAACATTGCCCATCAAAAAATAAATCATCCCAAAAATAAGAATTAAGACCGCTGTTTTATTATAAACCCCGTTAAAAGGGATTATATTGGCCACTCTTGCCATTGCTCTCACAATTATTTTGTCATTGGTTACTACCGTCTTACGGCAGGAGTTTTCTGCGGGGTAAATATTTAAAGAAATTCTGTTTAAAATTTTATCGATAACTGCTCCGGCTAAAATTATCGCAATAATATCCAAAAAAACAATAAACCGATTATGAAAGAAAAAACCAAGATAAACTATTAGAAAATTGATAAGAAACCAAAAAAACAAATAATCAAATTCTCTTTTTTTAATCAGATAAATAAATCCCAAAACAGCAAAAGGAAAATAAAAAACAGATAAATGAAGATAAGCGGAGAAATCAAAAAATCTTCCTCCGTAAATCACTTCCGGTTGGAATAATTTTGACGGATTAACTTCCGGGAAAAGATTGAGAATGCCGGAAAAATTATAAATATACAACGAC
Organism: uncultured Candidatus Saccharibacteria bacterium; assembly: GCA_964430135.1. Taxonomy (GTDB): domain Bacteria; phylum Patescibacteriota; class Minisyncoccia; order JAHIHE01; family DAOWLE01; genus CAYSEG01. The sequence goes on from CAYSEG010000002.1 coordinate 52,914, forward strand.
AAAGCGACGAACAAAATAGAAATACCGCTGATAAAACAGTATTTTTTATGCCGATTAAAAACAAAATGAGCGATGAAAATTAAAACAAAAAGAAAAAATGTCATTGAATGAACTCCGCCCATAAAACCGGCTACCGGAATCACCAGCCAGGATTTCTTTTTTAAAAGCCAAAAAGAAACAAGCATTAAAAAAAGAGCAAGAATGTTTTTATAAAACATAAACCAGTACGCCTGAAATTGAGTAACTGAAACAGCAAAAAGAAAAAAAGAACAAATTGCCGCATTAAGATTGAAAAATTTTTTTACTAAAATATAAATTCCTATTCCCAAAAAAAGATCTGCTAAAATATGAAAACCGAATAAAATTTGATCTATTGAGAAACCGAATAATCCTAAAAGATCAGTGATTAAAAAAATTCCAATTTGATCGACTCCAGAAGGCAGATAAGGCAGGGAAGATTGATAAATTTCAATTGTCTTTCTGTAAAGCCCGGTGTCATAACCCAAAGGCGCTTCAAAAAAAAGAAAAGGAACTGTCCGCGAAACAAGAATTATTATAATCGGAATAAATATCAACCACTTTGGCAATTCATTATTCGCCTCCATTCGTTTTTCGTTCGCGAAGATTCGTTTTATGCTTGTGTTAATTTGTTTGATCATCTTCTAAAATTAAAACCGAAAGTAAAATAATCAAGAGCCCGGAAACAGCAGAAATCACATAGGAAATCCAACCAATTTCTTTGGTTTTGTAAAAAATCAAAATTGCCCCAAGAAAACCCAGACCAAAAATAAAAAAATAATCTTTCTTGGTAATTTTTTCCGGCTCTTTCTTTTTCCTTATCCTTTTCGAGTCTGAAAAGACTGTCAAGACGCCGCTGACGATCACCAAGCCGAGCAAAATATTCAAATTTAAATTATAAGAAACAAATCCTTCTTTTAATTCTTCCAGCAACAAAAAAACAAGATATGTTATCAGTGAAATCGTGAATACATCTTGGTTGATATCAATGATAAATTTCCATGCCTTTTTTATTTTTTTGTTTTTGATTGAAAACATTGGATGATAGATGTTTAATTTGCTAAAATTACAAATACCACACTGGAATAAATTTTATTAAAGTAGAATTAATCTTTAACTCTCCCCAAAAACTCTTATTTAAAACTACCGCTCTGGCTGGCTTGTATTCTGAAATAAAACTTCTAAATCCCCGAGAAATCTTCGGCGTCTTAAATAATGAATACTTTATCTCTATGGGAATTACTTCCTGCTTTTTCTCTAAAATAAAGTCTACCTCTGCTTTTCCTAAGGTCCGCCAATATTTTATTAAGTATTCATTCTCTTTGTTAAATTTAAACTGGGAAAAAACCGCATTTTCAACAATTTGACCCAAATCAGTCCTAAATGATAAATCTTGAAAATTTTCCAGAATGTAATTTCTTAAGCCAAGATCAATAAAATAAACCTTGGGATTTTTTTTAAGCTCAGAAACCTTATTGGTAAAAAACGGCCTTAAAAACGAGATGATATATGTTTCTTCTAAAACAGAAAGGAAATGTTTTACTTCCTTAAAATAAGTCTGAACATCTTGAACTAAACTATTATAATTTATCAAACTACCTATTTGAGAAGATAAACGAGCGATAAGAGTTTTAAATTTTGAGTAATCGGTAATTTTTAAAAGTTCTATAATATCTTTGGTGATATAAGTGTCATAAATATTTTTTAAAATAATTTTTTTTGTCTCTTCATCATTTGTCTTTATTACTTCTGGATATCCGCCCCAAACAGCATATTCTTCAAAAAGATTTTCAAAATCTTTTCCGAAAATATCTTTTTCAAAGGGCGAAAAATTTTTTCCTTCAAAAATGAAATTTTTAACAAAACTATTTTTTTCCTTATAGACATTATAAAGCTGGGAGGATTTTATTTTAACGAATTCTTCAAAATCTAACTGCCAAAGATAAAAAGAAAAAACCCTCCCCACTAAAAATTTTGCTGTTTTCCCGGTAAGTTCCAAAGAAGATGAGCCGGTGATAACAAATTTTACATTTTCAAAAATATCATACAAAAGTTTTAATATCTGTCCTCCGTTTTTCAGATAATGGAATTCGTCAATAAAAAAATAAAATCTTTCACCACTTTTCTTGCCGGTAAAACTTCTGACATATTCTTTTGGATCTAAAGAAAACTTTTCTAAAATATCTCTATCCTCAAAAGTGATAAAAATTATATTTTCCGGCTTTATCCCTTTTTGTTTAATTAACCAATCTCTAAGCATCTTTAAAAGAGTGGTTTTGCCGGATTGACGAGGTCCCTTAATAGCGAAAATTTCTCTTCTGTCTATCCATTTTTTCAGTTTTTCTAAGACAACTCGAGAAAAATATTGTTTTTCTTCTTTTTCTTTCATTTTAATTTGATTATTATTAACTCTTTTTTAATAATAATTGAGTTATTATTAATTGTCAATAGTTCAACATAGATTTAAGATATTTCGGTCAAAAAATTTTCTTTAACAATTTTCTTAATTTTTTCTAATTGTTTCAAATCCACTTCCTTAAAATCTCATTTCCTCTAAAGGAATTCTCTCTGCTTAGAAGTAAAAAAAACGTAAAAATTTAGGAAATATTTTTTAGGTTTTGTTTTTCTTAAAACTCTTTTAGGACATATACATCATTTTAACATTATGAAATTCAGTTTCAGTTTTTTTACTATAATGTAAAATATTTAAAACGGTTTATACTATAATTATATAAACCGTCTTTATTCTTATTAATCAACGTTAATTCGTTTTACTTCATTAAGGTAATTTCCAAAAAATCAATAATTATCTCACCGTTATCCGCTTTCAGTCCCGGCGCTTCCAAAACAA
>CAYSEG010000003.1:0-50109 GCA_964430135.1 uncultured Candidatus Saccharibacteria bacterium
AAGGGATATTTAAATCTGCCTCATCTTTTATTTCCTCAGGTAAAAAATCAGCCCGATTTATTTTTCTAAAAGCATCGATAACGGATGGAGTTTTTAAATAGCCTTGCTCAATTAAATTGTCAATCAAAGCTTCCATCTGCTTTAAAATCCGATTTATAAATCCAAATTTCAAAATCCAAATATCAAATCAATGTCAAATGTTAAAATTTCAAATCCCCCTTAATCCCTCTTTCTAAAGGAGGAAATTTAAAAGTTTTTCCTTTTTAAAAGGGCTAGGAGGATTTTTTGGATTTTGGAATTGATTTAGAATAATTTGGAATAATTTGCCCGTCCGCCTTCCTGCCCGTTAGATTGTGCAGTGAATTTTTTAAGAAAGTTTATTAGATGAAATACAGAAGATATAAATAAAGGGAAGGCAGGTGGGCGGGAATTTTGGATTTTTATTCCGTTTTATGCTCCAAACCTCCTCTCCCTTCGAGAATATTCTTCAATCGCTTTTCTGAAATCCCGAGCGGTAAAATCAGGCCAGAGTTTATCCGAAAAATAAAGCTGGCTATTGGCAATATCCCACATCATAAATCCGTCGCTCAAGTGCGGTTCTCCGCCGGTACGGATTAAATAATCAACCGGCGGCAAATTACGAGTTAGAAGATTTTCTTTAATAAATTCTGGAGTTATTCTCAATTTAGAATCAACTAATTTTCGCTTAGCAATTTTCTGAACCGCTTTTAATATCTCACTAGTTCCGCTGTAAGCGACAAAAAAATTCAAATAAAATTGATTATAATCTTTAGTCGCTTCTATGCATCGCTTCATTGGCGCTTTTACCTTTTTAGGAAACTGCTTTTTCCAATCGCCGATAATATTAATCTTTACTTTATTCTTATGAATATCTTTATCAGAAACTAATTCAGTAAATTCTTTTTGAAATAAATTCAATAAAAATTTAACTTCTCTTAAGGGACGTTTTTTTAGATTATCTTTTGAAGAAGCCCAAAAAGACAGATACTGAATTTTTAAATCTAAAGTCGTTCTTAATATTTTCTTTAGAACTTCAGCGCCGTATTGATGACCTACCCAAGGTTTTAATTCCTTAGATTTAGCCCATCTTCTATTGCCGTCAGGAATAATTGCTATGTGATTGGGGATATTTTTTAATTTTGTTTCTCTTTTCATTATCCACACAAGTTAAAATTACAACGTTAAAATTATACTACAATTTTAATTGAAAGCCAATGCTTTATAAATGCCTTAATGTAATATTAATAAAATTCTACTTGACAGCCTTTATTAAATGATATAAGTTAAAAATATAGGAGGTAGCACATTTTAAAAAGAAAAAAATGGAAGAAAAAGAAATAAGATATAAAGAACTAAAAGAAATGGCTGAACAAGAAGGGCTACAGGAAAAGATTCGTAAAAACGAATTCGTAAAATCTTTAGAAATTGATGCAGACAATAGAAAAGTAAGTATTAGTACTGAACTTACTTATTGGGGTAGTGAGGCCTTGGAGATAGTCGAGGCAGTCTTAAAACTACATAAATTAAATCTTGGATATGACCGAACCGTTAAACCGGGAAAACATCCACCTTACGATTGCTGTGATGTCTATGAAGATCACCACTATATTAGAATTGAATGCGAAAATAAAAAAGAAAAAGTCAGAAATGCTTTTAAAGAATTAAAAAAAATAATCGACGAAATCAACAAAGCAATTGACGTTTTTAACAAAGCAGCTCTTATAGAAGAAAAAAGAGAGAGAAGAAGAAAAAGAAAAGAAGTCAGAAAAATTTTAAAAAAAGCAGGTCTTCTATAAAAAAAAACAAATGAGAAGAAAAATTTCTTCTCTTTTTATATTTGACAAAGTTTAATATTTAGTATAAATTATAATTATATGAATAACCGCAAAAAAATTTGGCTTACTTTTCTGGGAATTCTTGTTATTGGAATTTTGACCGGCTTAGTAAGCTGGCCCAAAGGACCAGATATCTCCATTCATAAATGGGGAATTGATTATGATAAAGAATTGAAAATTCATTTAGGTCTTGATCTGCAAGGCGGAACGCATTTAGTTTACCAGGCAGACTTGTCGCAAATCAAAGAGAAAGATTATTCTGAAGCAATGGAAGGAGTGCGTGATGTAATTGAAAGAAGAGTCAATATGTTCGGCGTTTCTGAACCGGTTATCCAAATAGCCCAGAAAGATCGCTTGATAGTGGAATTGGCTGGAGTGAAAGATATCAGCAAGGCGATAAAAATGATCGGAGATACGCCTTCTTTGGATTTTCGGGAAGAAATAAGCGAAGAAGAACTAAAAGAAATAATCAAATCATCAGGACAAGAAGTTCCGAAAGAAATGCCGTCGGGTCCTTATTTTAAACCAACCGGACTTTCTGGGAAACAGCTTAATCGGGCTGATATTTCTTTTGATCCGCAAACTCACGAACCGGAAGTTATCCTTGAATTTAACGACGAAGGAAAAAAACTTTTCGCTGAAATTACCGAGAGGAACGTTCAAAAAATCGTGGCTATTTATTTAGACAATGTCCCTATCAGCACACCGGTCGTCCAGGAACCAATCAGGGACGGCCGAGCGGTAATCAGCGGAAAATTTACCCTTGATGAAGCAAAACTCTTGGTCCGCCGGCTTAATGCCGGAGCATTGCCAGTCCCAATTAAACTTATCAGCCAGCAAACTATTGGAGCAAGTTTAGGGAAAGACTCTCTCCAAAAAAGTTTATTAGCTGGAATAATCGGCCTTATTATTCTTGCTTTATTTTTAATCATTTACTATCGCCTTCCTGGTCTTTTGGCAGTTATTGCTTTAGGACTTTATATTTTAATTGTTCTATCTCTTTTTAAACTAATTCCTGTTGTTCTGACTCTGGCTGGAACGGCCGGGTTTATTCTGTCTATTGGTATGGCTGTTGATGCTAATGTTTTAATTTTCGAAAGAATGAAAGAAGAACTTCGCTCCGGTAAAAGTCTTGGAGTAGCCATTGAAGAAGGATTCAAGAGAGCGTGGAGTTCAATAAGGGATTCCAATGCCTCAACTCTCATTGTCTGCGTTATCCTTTTTTGGTTTGGCACCGGTCTTATTAAAGGATTCGCTTTAACTCTTGGAATCGGAATTGTTATGAGTATGTTTTCAGCTATTATTATCACTAGAACTTTTCTCAGAATTTTTACCACGGCAAAAATGGAAAAACGATTATGGCTGTTTGGAATAAAAAAATAAATCACGTTTCTTAATATGCTTAAAATCATCCAAAAAAGAAAATTATGGTTTACTGTCTCAGGAATTTTTTGCCTGATCAGTATAATTGCTTTAAGTGTCTGGGGACTTAATTTTGGTATTGATTTTACCGGAGGAGCTCTGATGGAACTAAGTTTTTCTGGTAAAGATGGAACCCATCCGGAAATTCAAGCTGTTAAAGAAATTCTCAATCCTTTAGAATTAGGAGAAATAAACATCCAGCCCTCCGGAGAAAACAACCTTTTGTTGCGAATGAAAGCTATCGATGAAACGACGCATCAAAATATTCTATCCGCTTTAAATGAAAAATTTACTATTGAAGAAAAAAGATTTGAGTCAATCGGCCCGGTAATCGGTCAGGAGTTAAAACGAAAAGCGATTTATGCGATTGTTATAGCTCTTGTCGCTATCATTTGTTATATTGCCTGGGCGTTTCGAAAAGTTTCCTACCCGGTGGCGTCTTGGAAATATGGAACCGTCGCCACAATTACCTTATTCCACGATATTTTAATTGTTTTGGGAATATTCTCAATATTAGGGCATTTCCAAAACGCAGAAATCGGCACTCCTTTTATTGCCGCGCTTCTGACCATTTTAGGTTACTCGGTTAATGATACGATTGTTGTTTTTGATAGAATCCGAGAAAATCTTGCCAGATCTCCGGCCAATACTTTTGAAGAAACAGTCAATAAAGGAGTAAATGAAACTCTGGTCCGTTCCCTGAACACATCATTGACCACTTTATTTGTCCTTTTTGCTATCTATTTCTTTGGAGGCGAAACAATAAAATATTTTGCCCTGGCTTTAATAATTGGAATAATCTCTGGAACTTACTCTTCGGTATTTACCGCCTCTCCGCTTTTAGTTAGTTGGCAAAGGTGGAATAAACGAAAAAATATTTGACATTTTTGTCTCAAATTGATCTTAGTTGCTGCAGGTTTGTAACCTGCAGCATATTCTTATCAAAAATTTTAACTTTTATCTCTTTGAAAAATATCAGTTACAAACTGATAACAAGAACGAGTCGCAAGTTACAAACTTGCGACAATAATACATTTGACATTTTATTTCAATTCCATTAAACTACAGAATAAAAGGAGGCAATTGTTCTCTACAAAAAAATAGAAGGTGGATAAAAAAATGGAAATAGTAATCTGGTATCTGTGGATAGTTTATGTAGTGGTTACAGCAACAATGATATGCATGGGAATTGCTCTGGGGTTTGCAGTGATAGATATAATTCGAGAAAAATTGAAAATCAGGAATAGGAAATTAAAGGGGGAATAAAAATGCTTAAAACAAGAAAAAATAACGGAAGAGATGAAATTCTTTGCCAATTTCCAAACGAAGACGAAGAATTCAGATGGATTTCGATTTCTGAAATAGACGAGATCAGAACTGCTACCCAAGGCATTTTAATAGAGAATAACAAGATACTTCTAGTAGAATCGATTAACCAGAGAAAATTAGATATTCCCGGAGGCGGAATCAAAAAAGGAGAAATCTATAGTGAAACTTTAAAGAGAGAATTCTGTGAGGAAACAGGTTTTATAGTGGAACCAGTGAGAATTTTAGGAATCGTAGAAAGTTGCTTCTACTACAAAGAAAAAGAAAAAGTATTCCATAACATCAGAATTCACTATTTGACAAAGAAAACAGGCGGTGAAATAAAAACACAAAGAAATGGCACAGATACATTCGGCGCAGGATGGTATGACATAGACGATCTTAAAAAAGGAAAATATTCTGGTTCTATATTAGAAGTCGCAGAGGAAGCATTGGAAAACTTTGTTTTCAAGAAAAAAGAAGAAATCATTAGGAGGTGATGAAAAATGGAGGAAAAAACCCATCCAGATCCGACAATAGAAGCCGCAAAAAGAATAGCAGATAAAAATATAGAATTCTTAAAGAAACAACTAGAGAAGGGAGAAATTACAGAAGAAGAATATAAAGAAAGAATAAGAAAAAGTCGTATGATTCTAGTTGGATCTGCAATTGCTTACAGCGATTAAATAAAGTAAAAGTAAAAAAAAACGGTAATCAAATTTATCGGATGAATTTTAACATAATCCGAATTAAATCTGATTACCTATTTTTTTTATTCCTAAAATATCTTTGAAATTCACCCTTCATGATTTCATAACAGCCTAAAGGCTGGATTTCATTTAGTAGTCAGTTTTACATCTCCACTTCAAACACTTCAGCCCCATTCAAAAGATAAATCTTTTTCTCGTCTTTAGAAACTGTTAAATCTTTAAGGTTGTCAAATTTATCGCTAACATATTGATTTATTATTTCACCTTTTTTGTTAAAAACAAGCGCCCGCCTGTTATTCGGATCTAAAATATAAAGATTATTCAAATAAGGCGCGGTAAAAATCTTAGTTGGCTGCTCTAAAGGATTAATAAGTGCGGCTAATTCAAAGTCTTTTTTATATCCAGTAAGATATTTTAAAATATTTCCATCAGCTTTAAGAATCCAAATCGCCCCATCAATTGCCAAGGAAACCGCGTCATCAAGCGGACGTTCTTCGCCCGGCTTTATCCAGGCTTTTCCTTTAGAAAATCCAGCAAGAATCCTCAGATGCTTCCAAATTTGTTTACTCTCCGAATCAAGTAAATAAATATTATTTGAATAACTGGCTATATCTTGAAAATTTTTTTCATCTGACTTAAAAGTTATCTTTTGCCCTTTTAGCGTCTCGCGAACAGGATCAAACAAAGCCACTCCGGGCGTATCAGTAAGAAAAACAATTTTATTATCTTTTAAAGCGACGCTTGCCTTAAAATGTCCAAGACCGCTTGAATCAGCGAAAGCAATCTTTGTCTTCTCTGTTTCTAAATTAAATTTATAAATAACATTATCCGACGAATCAAATGAGTAAAGATTTTCTCCGCTTATCTCTACTTCTAAAATTTTTACGTCCTGATTCACTTCTCTAAAATCTACCAGCGGAGAAATTTCAGTAAGACGAACTATATGATCAACTTTATCAACTTGCTTGTCAATAAGTCGAGCTAACTCCTGGCTTTCCTTTTTAAGATATTTAGATTCTAAAACTTGAATAGTTAACTCTCTGGCTTCTCTGAGAAGATTTCTTGCTTTGGCTTCATCTTGATAAATTAAAGCGGCTTCTGCCTCATCCTCTTTTTGATGAGCTTGGGCTAAAATTCCGCTGTAGTGAGTAAATTTAATTTCTTGTGATCTCTTTTGAGAAAGAAGAACAAGGCTCGTAAATAATAAAACAATTAAAATTAAAAAACCGGCTAAAAGAACTTTACTTGATTTTGGAAGACCTTTGCAGGTTTTCGGAAACTCAATGAACCTTCTAGCTATTTTTTTAGGATTAATGATCGGAACTTTTATCTTTTCAAGATCAGTTGATCTGATTTTTTCCTTTCCGGACTGGTAAATCTCTTTAGACATCTGGCTGCCTTTTTTTATAACTGGAAATAAATTCGCGCCGATAAACTGCCGAGCCCGAACCCCGGTCCCCTTTAAAGAATTTAAAAATCTTTTTAAAGCCCCGGAAAGATTAGAAAGTTTATTTAAAATTAATTCTTTACGAGTCTGACTAATTCTATATTCCTCCTGTTGAATCTCATCCTGAGATTCTTCTAAGGTCTGCTCTTCAATAACTTTTGAAGGAGCCTGTCCAATAATGTCTTTTAATTTTAAAGATTGTTGCCTTTGGAAAGTTTCTTCCGGTTTAATTTCAATATGAGGCAAAGTCTCAATTGTTTCCTCTTCTCGTTCAGCTATCTCCAAAAGTAAAGCTCCGGCGGCAGAAACATCCCCAGTAGTCTCTAATAATTCTCTAAACTTTATTACCGCTTCGGATAGAGTAAACTGATTTATTGTTTTTTCAATAATTTCAGAAGACGTTACTCTAAAAAGTTCAGGCGTGGCTAAAATTAGTCTGTCGCTTATCTCAAGAGAACCACTGGCAATATTGGCAAAAGTTTTTAAAGGATGGATTTTTTGATTAAATGACTTTAGATCTTTGCCAAGGTTAATCATTTCTCCAGAGCGTATTAAAAAAACGCGCGCATCCCCAGTCAAACTGAAATGAAGCATATTCTCTTTGAAAGAAGCGCAAATCATATGCAAACGGCCCATCCATTCATCATTTCCTTCCTCAATAAAATCAGACAGAGCTGAATTAGCCCGATGAAGTCCTGCTTCTAAAGCTTCTAGGGAAGTTCTCTTTGGATTGGAATAATATTCTTTTTTAATAATTGAAACTAAGAGATTAATTAAATAGCTTGAACCTCGAGAGAAATTTGTTACCTCGCCAACAATATAAAGATTGCCAAGGGCTTTCTCTTGAATATTCTCCGGTTCATAAACAAAGGTATCACAAAAGGCTTTATCCTGTTTTTCTTCGCTTAAAACCAATTCTTGAACTTTAATAGATAGCATAATTTTTTAATTTTATGTGGATATTTTCAACTCCATGGTCATTATAATAATTTTTTTAAAAAGTGACAAGAGGTTATTTAAAAAACAATACCCTACCATTGCAAATAAGTCCAAATAAGCAAACGAAGCAACCCGTTATTTAACTCTTAGAATTACTCCTTATGGAGTCAGAATTGCTCTGTCGTCCCTGATAGGACTCCTCGCAATAACATCCCTTGGAAATAAAAAAAGAGCTGATTCCATCTTTTTCAAAAATTTGAATCAGCTATTGGTTGATTTTTTTATTCTTTTTTAATTGCTTCCTACTCTTTTAAACAGGTATCCTTGAACTATCTTGCTTTTTTGTTATTATTTATAATTTGTTCTAAGACTCATTCTACCACTATCTCTGTAAAAGTAGACTTGGACATTTTACACATTGACTTTTCTGTTATTACTAAAATCTCTAACTTTTTCTCATTTTTCTTTTTGCCTCTTTTTCTCATTCTTTCTTCCTAAAAATCTGCGGTCAGGATAAAAAAGTCCTGACCGTTTTTATTTCTTATTTTGTTTATTTTAAACTCTTCCGTGCCGCTCAAAATATCTCCAGAAAGAATCTGCTTCTTTATCCCCTACATAGATATGACCGTTTATCTTACGTTTATATAAATAAATTATTACCTGTCTTATTGTTACAAGATGAAAAACTCGAATATCATTTTCTTTGAGTATCTTCTGATTCTCTCTGCTTAATTCTTCTCTGTGAATTCCAACAAAAATTCCAATTATAGAAATCTCTATGTCTTTTCTCTGTGTCTCTTCCAGTAATTCTTTAACTGCTCTGATTTCTGTTCCGCCTATTATTAAAACTCTGTCTTTGTCTCTTATATCTCCCATGAGCATTCCCTCGCCGCCGTGTGTTTCCTCTTCTTTTCTGCTATAACCGCTATAACCGCACCTTTTGTTTGCTCCATATAGCGTAAGAAGCTTGTACTCGATTAAACTCCCAAGCGGAATTGCTTTGCAATCCGGGATATGAATGTAATCAAAATTATTTAGACCGACAATAGTTTTTATTGCTTTGGCGCAAATGCCTGCCATTTTATACGCTCCCAGTCCATCACTCATTGTCTTAGTAAGATTAAAATAATATGGCGTCTCTCTGTCTGCCAGTGTAAATTTCCCGAATTCCAGCGCTCCAGTTATTGCTATGTGCTCAATAAATTCTTTCTGTAAACTATTCAATTCTCTTATTTTATTTTCACCTCCTATTTTTTTTACTCCTCTTTGAGGAGAAATTATCTATAATATTGTCATTTTGAACTACGGCCTGTTGCCAAAACAGGCTTATTTTAAAATTCATCCCGGAGATCCGCCTAATTCTTTTTGCAAAGTGGGAAAAATCAGATCCTGGAATAAAACCTGTAACATTTTTTATTACAGACAAATTCTCCCCAAAGAGAAATTTTAATTTTCAAAGAACATTTTCCTAATACCTTATCAGATACCACTCTCCTTGTCAAGTGTCTAAAAATTTATTATAGTGATAGGAGGATTACTATAAATTTATTTAATAATAAACTGTCACTGCAAGTCCCACCAGAGATAAAGCATAATTCAAAGAGCCAAACAACGGAATTGCCGCGTCGTCGTCCTTCTCACTCTTAGGACTTCTATTCGCAATGACGGTGAATTAGGAGATTATTATGGAAATTTTAGAAAAGTTATTTGATTCAAAAACAAGAGCGAGAATTTTAAAATTTTTTCTCAATAATCCCGAAGGAATATTTCAGACGAAAGAAATTGCCAATAAAGTAAAAGTTAAATCACCTTCCCTCCAAAAAGAACTAAAAAAACTAAAAAAAATCGGTTTTCTTAAAACTACCCTTAGAAATAAAAAAAGATATTACGGACTCTGCCAGAATTTTATTTTTTATCCGGAATTAAAAAAAATTATTCTTAAAATAAATCCTCCGTCTGGAACTAAAATTTTAAATCAAATAAAAAAATTAGGGAAAATTAAATTTGCTCTTCTTTCCGGATTATTCGTTAATTTTGACAAATCTCCGGTTGACCTTTTTATTGTTGGAGAAAATATTCGTCGAGCTAAACTGAAAAATTTTTTAGAAAATCTTGAAGCGGAAATCGGCAAAGAAATTAATTATGTCTTAATGACAAACCAAGAATTTTTATACCGCCAAAATATGTGTGATAAATTTATTGCTGATCTTTTAGAAAAGCCGAATAAAATTTTAATTAATAAAATAAAAACAGAAAAGAAATCTAAAAAATAACTGGGTAATTCGATAGCAGAGTATTCAGCGCATAAACTATGCGCCGGAAGATTTCTGGTTTGCCCCGCACTAAAATTACGGACGATTAGCTCAGTTGGTTAGAGCGCGTCGTTCACATCGACGAGGTCGCTGGTTCGAGTCCAGCATCGTCCACAAATTTAGTGCGGGGTGAAAATCTAGATATATCCACAATTTTTAAGCTTTTATTCTTTTAATGAAAATTATTCTCATCTGTCATTCATATAGAAACAGAAATCTACTATTGCATTTCATTGTTTCTGCATAAATTAATTACCATTCTCTTGATTTAGAGGATTTCCACTTTTACGGAAACAACAAGAGAAAAATGCATAATTCACATCTATGTTTAGCCGCCTTAAAAATATTTTTTTATTTAAAAAAATTACCGGTTTTAAAAACCGCTTCCAAAACCGCTATCTTGCAAAAAATATCAAACGTGAAATTTTGGAATTATACATTTCTACAATTATCAGAAATTTTGCCATTTCTCTTATCTCTATTTTTGAGCCGGTTTATCTCTATACTCTTGGCTATCCGCTTCAATGGATTATTTTTTATTATGCTATGATCTTTACCGGTTTTTTCTTTCTCGCTCCTATCGGCGGAAAACTTTCAGCTCGTTTTGGCTTTGAACATTGTATGCTTTACAGTATTCCTGTGCTTATTCTTTATTATCTAACTTTATATTTCATTCCTTCTTTTTCCCTTTGTTTTTTTTCAGCTGCTTTTCTTGCGGTTCTCTACAAAATTATTTTCTGGCCGGCTTACCATACTGATTTTGCTCATTATGGAAACAATTTAAGGCGCGGCAAAGAAATTGGCACTCTTAACAGCCTAATTCGGTTATTTGTCGTTGCCGGTCCGATAATTGGAGGAATTGTTTTAACTGTTTTTGGATTTAAGATTCTATTTATTATAGTTTGTCTGGCATTATCTATTTCAATTATTCCTTTGTTCACTACTTTGGAAACTTTTAAGCCCGTTCAATTCGGATATTTTGAGGCGTTTAGGCGGCTTTTTAACCCCCGATTTCGCCGGGCCCGTCTTGCTTTTATGGGTTCTGCTGAGGAAATAATCGACGTAACTTGCTGGCCGATTTTTATTTTTGTTGTTCTAACGAGTTATACTGATCTGGGTTTTATTACTTCTGGCGCGACAATTGTTTCTTTCCTATCTATTTTAATTATTGGAAAATGGACTGATAAAAAAAATAAAAGAAAAATAATAAAAATAAGCGCCATTACCCTTTCTTTGTTATGGCTAGCTCGATTTTTTGCGCGAACAAGCTGGAGACTGCTCCTAGTTAATTCTCTGTCAGGAATTTCTAAAGATGGCATTGGCATTCCAATGACTGCTATAATTTATGACGCCGGATGCAAAAGAGGAAATCTAAAATGCGTCATTTTTCGGGAAATGTCTTTAAATTTAGGAAGAAGTCTGATGGCTTGGAGTCTAGTTGGAATTTTATTCTTTACAAATTCCTGGCTGGTTATATTTACCCTGGCTAGCTTGGCTTCACTGTTATATATGGCGATATGATTCAGTCTATTTCTTATTTTTTTTATTTTTATTTAATTTTTAATTTCTATTTATTATTTCTTAACCCTGTTAATCCAATTTAATTTTAATGAATTACCCCGCCGCAAGCGGACGGGGTATTAAAAAAACTAATAAAAATTAAAGAAATAAAAATTAAACAAGAAATAAGAACTAAAAATTAAAAAATACAATAATCTATGATGGCAAATGAAGTGAAGTATAGTTTGTTAAATATCTCACGATAAACAGATTAATATATGGAATTCATCCAATCAATAATTTTAGGCATTGTCCAAGGGTTGAGTGAATTTTTGCCAATTAGCAGCTCAGCTCATTTGATTGTCCTGCCTTGGATTTTAAACTGGAAAGATCAGGGACTTGCTTTTGATGTGGCTTTGCATTGGGGCACTCTTCTGGCAGTGATTTTTTACTTTAGAAAAGAATGGACAACAATGTTCAAGGCAGTATTATCACACAGAAACTATCTAAAAGAAAATAAAAAATTATCCGGTTTTAATCAAGATAATAAATTACAAAATTCAAATTCTAAATTTCAAACAAAATCCAAAATCCAAAATCTAAATTATTATAATCTATTCTTTTTTATTATTCTCGCTTCTGTTCCCGGAGCTATATTTGGTTTATGGTTAAATAATTGGGCCGAAACAATTCTCCGTTCGCCTATCTTAATTGTTTTTACTTTATCAACCCTGGGATTCCTTCTTTGGTTTTTTGACAAAAAAGGGAAAAAAGAAAATTTCTTAGAAAATATAACTTGGCGTCAAGCGCTTTTCATCGGATTTTCTCAAGCTTTAGCAATTATCCCGGGAGTCTCCCGTTCCGGCATCACAATTACGACGGCGCTCGCCTTAGGGTTTGAACGCCGAGCCGCGGCGCGCTTTTCTTTTCTGCTTGCAACCCCAATTATTTTTGGTGCGGGACTCGTAGAAATTCCCCATTTAATAAATAGAGATATAAATTTCTCTATCCTTTTAATCGGAATTTCAACTTCAGCCATTACCGGATTTTTAGCTATTAAATACATACTTAAATATCTTGAGCATAATAATTACAATATTTTTGTTTACTACCGAATTATTTTTGCTTTGTTAATTTTAGGAATGATTTTAACGAAATAAAAAGTTTAAAAATATCATTCTGAATTCATCTCAGAACCAGCTGCCTATCTCGCAAACCATTATTTTGCTGCATAGCATTAAAAACCTTAAAACAAGCTCAGAGTTTGTCCCAAATTCATTTCATAGATAAACAGATAATATAGATAAAAAAAATAAGGTGAAATTAAATCCGCCTTAAAATTCTTATTCTTATTCTTAAAGAATATTTTTTATTTGTCTAAATTATATCTCTTTATCTGTTATCTGATAAACGGGATACTCTGCCGTTATCCGTTCATATTTGCTTCCTTGATAATCTCAAATAAATTTTAAGCCGATACAATAAAGCTAACGAATTATTAAGATTATGTCAGGTCAAAAATAATAAAAAGAGAGGAATTTCCCTAAATTCACCATTCATATTTTTTCTCCTTTTCTTTTTGAATTTATGAATTGCGCATTGACCTTAAAAATTATTCGCAAATTCGTAGTAGATTCGTTATTTATTGATAATTTAAAAATTTTCTAAGATTTTTTTAATATATTTTAAAAACTTATCAAAATCCCCTAAGTTATTCTGGATAATTTTATACATCTCTTTTGGAGTAACTTCAAAATAGAAATGAGTTAATCTGTTTCTATAGCCAGCCATTTCATAAAGTTTGTTTTTAGTAAAATTCATCGGAATAATTTTTGCCTTTCCATCTCAAAAGCCATTTTTTTTGCGTAAGAGCCAAAAAGATAGACAATCTCTATGCCTAATTTCCTAAGCTCTTTTTTATTTTTTTCTGAAAGTTTAATCTTTGTTATTTTTATTCTATAGTGAAAGCTGAAGTTAATCAATCATCTTTTCAAAAACCAAATTTTAGATTTGGAGCTTCGACAAAGTTTTTCAATCTGCTATACTTCGTTGGCTCTAATTTTCTGATTGGAGCCGTTTGTTAAAGATCGCATAGGCTTTTGTTTGCAGGACGACTTATTATCATCACACGGCGGCTCCACTCAAGAAAATAGAGCCAACAGAATGACAATTTAAACATCTACCGATTTTGTTCACCAGGAATAAAAGTCGGTGCAGCTTGAGCAGAAGCGCCAAGCCGGGAGCGTTCTAAAATTTCTTTTTCCACTTGCTCTTTGTCTCTGCCGTATTTAAAGCGAGAAAGTTCTTTGATTTTCCTTGCTATTTCAGAATCGCCTTTTGTTGGAGGATAAGTAGCCATATTAAACGGCTGGCTTGTTGTGCCGTTAATCATCAGTTTTACATAAGCGTTATAATTATCAATATTCATTAAATCCTGAGCGTTAAAGACCGGATCAAATTCCTTTGCTATAAATTCCGCGTCATCGGCCCCGATTCGAAAGCAGACTATAGAACCAACATTACCGAAAACTGCATCGCGGATATTTTCAGGCAATTGCCCAATAAATTGATGAGCCATAGATAAATTTAATTTATATTTGCGAGCTTCGGCTAAAATCGTCGCAATGCTGTCAGTGGTAAAATTATGAAACTCATCAATATAAAGATAAAAATCTTTCCTTTCTTCCTTAGGAATATCGCCGCGGCTTAAAGCGGCCATTTGCAATTTAGAAACCAATATCAATCCTAAAAGAGAACTGTTTACTTCGCCAGTTCTTCCTTTGGAAAGATTAACTAAAAGAATTTTCCCTTTGTCCATTACATCGCGGAAATCAAAAGCCGAACGGGACTGACCAATAATATTTCTCATCATTTCGTTTTCAACAAAACGGCCCACTTTTGAAATTAGATAACCAAGCATTTCTGACTTATGAAAATCAGATGTCTTTGCCATTTCTTTTTCCCAAAAAGCGCGGACAATAGGATCTTTAACTTTAGATACTTTATATTTTTGAAAATCCCTGTCGGAAAAGATACGGGGAATTTCAACAATCGTGCCGGGATTCTCTTCATCTTCCATTAAAGTAAGCATCGCGTTCCTCATATTATGTTCAAACATCGGACCAATCATCTCCGGCGGAAATAGTTTTATAAAAATAGCTATCATTTCCTGAACCGCAAAATCTTTCTGTTCCGGGTTTCTGTATTCAAGCATATTAAGCCCCATTGGCCGCGCAGTGTCAGACGGATCAAAAACAATCACATCATCTGCCCTCTCACGCGGAATATTTTCAAGAATATCTTCTATTAAATCGCCATGAGGATCAATAACACAAACGCCTTTACCACCGACAATATCCTGTTTTGCCAGTTCGCCGAAAAAAACTGATTTCCCGGTGCCAGTTTGGCCAATTACATAGAGATGACGGCGCCGATCATCTTCGGCAAGACGAATAATTGTATCCTCACCGCGATAAAAATTATGACCTAAAATCAATCCTCTGTTAGGAATATTAGCCGGAGGCCCGGCGCACTTCGCTCTAAGCCGTTTTAATTTGGGAGTAGCAATTTCCTTTTGAGGAAAATGAAAAATACTTGCCACTTCTTCAGTATTTAAAATAATGCGCCTGCTTCTGGAGAAATTACGAAAGATAAAGCTGTAAATAATTTCTTTTAAAAATCTTGGCTTTTGAAAACGGGATCGGTAAATCTTAAACTCATTAAAATTCGGCTGATTAAACTGACTAAAGGCACCCTCCAGATGGCTAAGAACCTGTTCGGCTCGCTCAGCTCTTGGCGCTGAAGCAATAAGACGAATATTTACTTCAAAAGCTGATTTGTTAATTTTTTCTGAAATTGCTTTTATAGCTTCTTCCTGCTGGGGAGTAAGCTCTTTTTTCTGAGTTTCAATTTCAGGAGAAGATGTTTTTGTCTTTAAAGCCTGCGAAGAAAGATTTACCGCTTTTATAAAAATACTTTCATTAATCAAAGCTTTTTTAAGATTTCTTCCGGCCTGAATGCTCTTGATAATTTTCTCCCCTTCCTGACGCCAATTAACGCCAGCTGCCCTTATTAAAATCTGAATGGCTGCGCCCTGACCTAAAGGAATTTTACTTAAAGCGTTGGTAATGGCGCTCAAGGGATCCTCCTCAAGCACTTGATAAGTTTTAATTGGCAAAATATTCTTTTTGGCTAATTTTAAATAAGCGGCGGCGGTTTTCCCTTCAGGAGTAAAAATATTATAATCTTCGGTCTTTTCAACTTGAGCCATCGGATAAAAACTAAGAATTTGTTTTTCAATTAAATTTTCAAAATGCCTGGGGCAGGCAAGATAAAAAAAAATTTCGTTACTTGTTACCGGTGTAGCAATTTCAAAAGCAAAATAGGGCGGACCATATAAAAATCTCTTTATGGGCCCCTCTCTAAGACTAACAAGGCTGGCTAAAAATTGTTCCATTACTGAAATAGATTCTTTTTCATTTTTTTGGATACCAGAATCTTGATCTTTCGCCTTATGGGGAAGAGTAATCAAAAACAAGCTCATATTTAACGACCGGGTAATCTGGCCTTTTCTAATTATTGAATAGCGGAAAAAAATAAAAATTACCAATAAAAATCCAACTCCAGTAATCAAAACTAAATCAAGAAATGAAAAATTAATTATAAAACCAAAAAGTTGTATGTTCATTTAAATAAACGATTAAAGTTTTCTAAAATTAGTTTTTTGCAAAAAGGTTAATAAATTAAGATAAATCCAAACTATTCCAAAGCTTAAATTATTCCAAAACAATATCAAAATCTAAATGACAGATTATTTTTTGGTATTTGAATTTTGGACTTGGTTTGGAATAATTTGAAATAGTTTTGATTTTGAATTTTAATCTCTAAATCTCCTTCAACCTTCTCTTTTTAACCAACTGCTCGTATAATTGGTCAACTAACTTGTCATGAAATTCGTCCAAAATATAAGCATTGTTTAGGCCTCGAGCTACTTTAATTGCGTAGATAATTCCCTTTTCAAAAGCCAAATCAGTCAAAACTTTCACTTGATGAGTTTTTTCAAGGGTCTTTATTCTTTTAACCTCATCTGATATTTGAACCGTGGACGGCGATGGAATCGGAGAAACTTTTTGAGAGGGCACTTCTTTTCTTTCACTTAGAGGAACTTCGGCCCCTTTTTCCTTCTCAATACTCGGTTCGACTTCTCGAGTTTTTTTAAATTCATCTTCAATAATCTCGCGGGCTTCTGTTCGAGCTTTGGCTAATTCTCGTTTCTTTTCGGCTAATTTTCTTTCCAATTCAGCAATTTCTTCTTGGGGACTAAGTTTTTCTCGTTTTCCTTCTTCCTTTTCTTGTTGGTTCAAGTCTCTGACTTGAACCCCCCTTTTTTCTTTTTCGGAAAATTTTGTTTTGTTGATTCCTAAAGGCATAATTTTATCAATATCAAAGCTCAAATTCCAAATGTCAAATACCTGTTGGTTCAGTCGTGAACGCTTGCCTGCCGAATAGGCAGAACTGAACCTTAATGTTTTGATTGCAAAAACCAAACTAATGGTTCAACCGTGACAATTGAACCAATTTAATTTATTTCTTCCTTATAAATCTCCCAAAAATTCCTTTTAGCTTTTCCTTCCCTTCTTTTTCTTCCGCTTTAACTTCCTCACTAATTTCTTCTTCCGCTTTTTCTGTTTCTGCTTTCTTCACAAGCTCTCCTCTCTGTTCTAATGCTCGCAATTCAACTATTAATCGCTCGCGATCATTTTTAAATCCTACAAGTTCTTTTTTTTGCTGTTCAAAATGCGATATAGTCCTCTCTCTGTCTTCCTTAATAGGCTCCGGAAGTTTTTTGCCTTCTTCCTCTTCTTTGTAATACCTTTCTATATCAGGTTTTATTGAATTTAATATTTTTGTTAATTCGTCTATTTCTGAATTTTTTTTCTCTAATCTATTTACAAGTTTTTCTGCTTCTTCTGTTAACAATCCTTTTCGTTCCATTTCTCTCCAATTGTCAATTTCTTGTATTTCCTTTATCGCTTTTTCTCTTTCCTCTTCTTGTTGCTTAATTATTTCTCTTTCCTCTAGTGTTAATTCTTTTATTTCTTCTGTTTGTCCTGTTTTTGCAGATTCTTCATCTAATTCCTCTTTAATTTCCTTTAATTTATTTTCTTCTAATATAGTTTCTTTTTCTGCTTCCTCTTTCTCTTCCAATTCCTCTGTATCTTCTTCTCCTTCTAATGTTGGCGTCCACTCCTCCTCTGGCTGACTTCCTTCTTCTTGTTTAGACGATGTCCATTCTTTACTTTCTTCAAGATTAAATCCTTCATTTTCAATATTACTCATATTTTCTCCTTTCTTTTATAATATACATACGACGGCCGTCATATATGTGTGTTACAATTCAAAATAAATTAAATATCTTACCTATAAATATAACATAAAGCAAAACCATTATAATTCCTTCTGATGTGGTAATTTTTTTATCAGCCAAAACAACCCAATTTAAAACTAAAGTAGCAATCAAAAAAGGAATAACAATAGCCATTATTTCAAAAGTAATAGTAAGAGTGGAAAATATTCCGCAAATTCCAAAAATAGCAAAAATATCAAAGATATTAGAACCAATAATATCCCCTACCAGCAAATCCCAATTTCTTTTTTTTGCCGCTGAAATCGCCACGGCGATTTCTGGAAAAGAAGTTCCAACAGCAATTAAAACTGTAGCTAAAACAGAAGTTTCTAAGCCGGTTAGCACGGATATATTTATTATTGAAAAAACAGTATATTTAGCTGCTAAAATCAATCCAATTAAACCTAATAATATAGTTGCTAAAATTCTCCAATTTAATTCTCCCTCCTTTTTCCGCGTTTTTTTATCTTCTTTATGTATTTCTTTTAAGTAAAAGAAATAAATTAAAAGTCCGAAAATAAATAAAAGCGTCTCGTAAAAATTTATGTTTCCATTTCTTGTGGTAAAAACAACCATTATTATAGCCATAACCAAAATCGGAAAATCGCCGTAAAAAATATCCCAATTCGGCTTTACTATTCCTTTACAGAATATCGCTGCCAGCCCCAAACCCAAAAGAGTATTAGCTATTACCGTACCTAAAACATTTCCAGCAACCATTCCTGATTCATTTTGCAATACAGAGGAAATAGAGGTAATAATTTCCGGTAAGGAGGTACCGAAAGCAACAATTAACACTCCAACTATAAAAGATGACATTCTTAAAAACTTTCCCAGTTTTTCCGCCGCTTCAGTAAAATAATCAGCTGATTTTAAAAGAACCCCCAAGCTAATAATAAAAATTATACTCCAGAACAATAATTCCATAGGACTATCTTTTAAGTATAGCTTTTCTTAAAATTCCCGCCTCTCTTGGATTTATTTTATCAGATGTTTGTTTGGCGATCCGCCTTATTATTCTATCCATTTCCGTCTTGCTGATATCACTTCCGAATTTCCCTTTTCTCGCCTTAGCAATTTCTTTGGCGCGAGTTATAAATCTTTTAGTATCTGTTGAGGAAATGCCTTTGAGTTCTCCCCTCTTTCGGGCTAATTTTAAATATTCTCTTAACCTTTCTGATCCTTTGCCGGAAAAATCTTTAATCCCGGTAGTAGAATGAAATAATTTTTTTCTCATAGCGCTTATAATAAGACTCTTCGGTATAATTCTTAATTTTAAACAGAATAATACTGAATTCGCCTATTTAAACTTAACTTTTGTATTTATATTACTTTTACTCCATTAGATAGAAATTATAGATCTCTAACAAGATTTAAAACAACCGCCATTAGCATATTTCTAACGGCGTTTACTTGAATTATTAACTTCCTTATTTATTGGCCTATTTAATAAGCTTCTTCTGATTGCCCGGGCTTCTCTTTTACCAAAAGGTTCACAAAAAGGTCCCTTTTTACTTTGTCCTATTTTTTTTAAATACTTGCTCATTTCCCTTCGGGTAATAGTCCTGCCTCCATATTTCTTTAAACCTTCAATAAATAGCTTCTCTTTTTCCGGCTTAATAATAAGCTTTCTCGCCATAGAAGACTTTCTAAGTCTTTTATGAATTTCCTTAGATTTTTTTGAAATTCCTATGATTCGTCCTTTTTTAAATAAATCATTCATTTTTTATTCTCCCATCCTTTGTTGTTATTATATCACATTTTTATACTTCAGACAAGACCCCATATCAAATCACTTAAAATGTAACTGAAAAGGTATTGGTTAAACCATTTAAAATGTAACCGAAATCTGATAAGATCGTAGTCTTAACCCTAACAATTCCATTAAATGGAAAGGTCCAAATTTTTATCGGAACCGCCGGCGCGGGATGAAATTGAAAAAGGCAAAGCTGAAAAGAAAATATCTGATCAGAAAACTTAAGCCTTTTCGCCAAGCTGTTTCGGTTGAATAGTTATAATAATTTGACAGGGGGTCCGCAAGTAAACACATCTTGCTAAAAATAATCGGCGTGCTATAATCAAAATGCCATTAAGAGAGCCAGATTTGAAAACTATCTAACTCCCCTAAAAGGATAAATTAGATATGTCTAATAATAATAATCAGCAAATAGATCGCCTTCCGCCTCAAAATATTGAAGCTGAACAATCAGTGCTCGGTTCGCTAATGCTTGATAAAAATGCTGTTATTAAAATAGCTGATATTGTCAAACCGACTGATTTTTACCGTGAAATTCATAAAACCATCTATGAAGCGATGATAGAGCTCTATGAAGCCCATGAGCCAATTGACATATTAAGTCTTTCCAATAAACTTGAAGAAAAAGAAAAATTAGAAGAGATAGGCGGCTCAAGTTATCTAACCAGCCTGGTTAATACGGTTCCAACGGCGGCTCATATAGTCCATTATGCCAAAATCATCCAAAAGAAATCCACGCTTAGACGACTTATTGATGCAGCGAGTCAAATTGTTGATATGGGTTATCAAGAAACCGAAGAAATAGACCGTCTTTTAGATAAGGCCGAGCAAAAGATTTTCAGTGTTTCTCAAAAATACTTAAAACAAGATTTCTTGCCTATTAAGCCAATTCTTGAGGAGGCTTTTGATAGAATTGACGAAATCCATAAAAAAGAAGGAAGACTTCGGGGATTGGAAATTGGTTTTTATGAATTGGATAATCTTTTAGGAGGATTACAAAAATCTGATTTGATTATTTTAGCGGCTCGTCCATCTTTGGGAAAAACAACCTTGGCTACGGATATTGCCAGACATGCGGCAATTCGCGCAAAAGCGCCGGTTGGAATTTTCTCTTTAGAACAGTCTAAAGAACAAATAATTGATCGCCTTCTTTGTGCGGAAGCTAACGTTAGTCTATGGAAACTTCGGACTGGCCGGCTTTCCAGCGAAGGCGAAAACGACGATTTTTCTCGAATCGGCCGGGCAATGGGAGTGCTTTCCGAAGCGCCTATTTACATTGATGATGCCGCCTCTTCCAATGTTATGGAAATGAGAACAATGGCTAGACGTCTTCAGGCTGAATATGGATTGGAACTAATTATTATTGATTACCTTCAGTTAATGCAGGGTTCTGTTACCGAAAACCGCGTTCAAGAAATTAGTGAAATAACCCGTTCCCTAAAAGGACTGGCTCGAGAATTAAATGTTCCGGTTCTGGCTATTTCCCAGCTCTCGCGAGCAGTTGAAAGCCGCCCGGACCAAGTGCCAAGATTGTCTGATTTAAGGGAAAGCGGTTCGATAGAACAAGACGCAGATGTAGTTTTATTTATTTATCGACAAGATAGAGTAAAACGAAACTCCGAAGAAAAAAATATCGCTGATATTATTATCGCCAAACACCGCAATGGCCCAACCGGGCAGATAAAACTTCACTTTAATGAAGATTCGGTTAGGTTTGAAAATCTGGAAAAAAGATACACGGAGTAATAACTCAAAATTCAAAAACCAAAAGTCAAAAGTTCAATTCAAAAATCAAATATCAAAATACAAAATAACAAATTAAAATTTTAAATTGTCATTCTGATTTTTAATTTTCGCATCTTGATTTTTTTATTATGTTTCCTCCTTCTATCCAAAATTTAATTGACCAATTTTCAAAATTGCCCGGAATTGGCCCTAAGGCAGCTGAACGGCTGGTCTTCTATTTATTAAACCAGCCGAATCAGGAAAGGGAACTCTTGGCCTCAGCCATTAAAGAATTAAAAGAAAAAATTAATGTTTGTCCAGTATGTTTTAACTTGGCTGAAGACACACTCTGCTCAATTTGCCAAGACCCCAAAAGAGATCGAAATAAAATCTGCGTGGTTGAAAATGTCTCAGATATTATTCCTTTAGAAAAAACAGGTCAATATAACGGGCTTTATCATATTTTAGGAGGCGTGCTTTCACCTACTAATGGTATCGGCCCAGAAAAGCTGCATATTAGCCAATTAATTCAAAGAGTAAAAACAATACAACAAAAAAATCAAACCAACAAGATTGAAATTATTATTGCCACAAATCCGACTACCGAAGGGGATACAACTGCCCTGTATCTTCTTCGGGTATTAAAGCCTCTTAATATAAAAATAACCCGCTTGGCGCGGGGGCTTCCTACCGGAGCGGATCTGGAATACGCTGATGAAGCGACGCTGGGGAGTGCATTGGCAGGAAGAAGAGAATACCAATAATAATTCAAGCCTCAAAACGCAAAACTCAAAACCTCAACTTAAAACTTCTTAACGGAAATCTCAAATCTTGATAACTACGAATAAATTTCTTTTTTTTCTCAATTTTTAATTCTTATTTATTTTTTATTTCTTGATTTTTGTTGGAATTAAATAAGAAATAGAAATTAAGAATTAAATAAGAGCCAAGAAACAGAAATTAAGAACTTTTAATAATTTTTAATTTTAAGTTTTAGTTTTGAATTTTTAACTTTGAGTTTTGGGTTTATCCTTTAATATCCATAATCTCCACTTCCGTATAATACTGCCTGTGTCCCTTTTTAACATTATACCGTTTCTTCGCCTTGTGCTTGACGATTTCAACTTTTTTCGCTCTTGCCTGCTTTAAAACTTTACCAATAACTTTTGCGTTTTTCACCAGAGGTTTTCCAATCTCTGTTTTTTTATCGTCAGAAATCAGCAAAACCTCGTCAAAAACAACCTCTTTGCCTTTCTCAACATCAAGTTTCTCAACTTTAATTTTATCCCCTTTGGAAACTTTATATTGTTTCCCTCCGGTTTTGATAATGGCTATCATAATTGTTTAGTTCCTTTCTCTAAATTTTAGATTTTATCAATCCTTTTTTCTTCATCATTAAAAATGGATATCCGCGTTTATCTCTTTTTGAAACATCAAGTTTTAATTTCTCTGCAAATTTAAAAATTTTTTTTCGGGTCGCATCAACATTACCGAAATCTTTTAATGCTTCAATTTCTATAAAATAACCTAAATCATTTACTTCATCTAAAACAACCTCAAACTCATCTTTATAAATATAAGTTTTTCTCTTCTTATCAATGATTACAAAAAGAGTAAAATATTCATCTACCTGATGAAATCCCTTTTCAAATTTAGTAAATTTTTAAGTTTATTTCCTATCCTTTTATAATCATCTTTACTAAGAGGTGTTTTTATTTACACTTCAATACTATTATCTGCCATAAATTTATAAATTCAGAAATTATTCTTTTAGCCCACTCGTCTACGACTGAACCTTAATGTTTTGATTATAAAAAAACTAAATGAGTGGTTCAATCGAGACGATTAAACCAACTAATTATACGTCTAAACGGGAAAAAATTGTCTCCTTTTATCCGCGAGCCAAAAAAGAAAATTTTATAATTCCGAAGATTTAAATATCTCCCCATAATTTCCAAAATTTCTTTTTTTAATTCTTCTTCGGGATAATGTTCTATATCAATAAGATTTCATTTACCGCTTTTAGTATAACCCTCGAAAAAATTTCCGTCAAGGCTTAATTTAGAAAATTTAAGATAACTCTTTTTTTCTGCCCAAAAACCAAGATACAACAAAAGCAACTAAAATCATTGAAGCAACGAGAAATAAAAGAGCAATCAATTTTCCAATGCTCTGAAGAAAAAGAGCGGCAGTTCCAAATGAACCGCAAAGGAAATAAATTAATAAAATAATCTGCCTTTGTGAAAGTCCAAGAGAAATAAGTTTATAATGCAAATGCCGCTTATCTCCTTTAAAAGGAGAGACGCCGCTTTTAAGACGCTGAACAATAACCCAAAAGCCGTCTAAAATCGGAAAACCCATCACCAAAACAGCAGTAGCAATTTTTGCCCCGCTGAATATAGCGAGAGTACCAAGAGTAAATCCTAAAAACATACTCCCGCTGGTACCCATAAAAATTTTAGCCGGAGGGAAATTAAAAATCAAAAATCCTAAAACCGCTCCAACAAAAGCAATAGCCAAAATAGCAATTGGCGGCTGATCAACAATAGGATTTAAGCAAAGAAAAAATAAAACGACAGCGCCAATAACTCCTACTCCGCCAGACAAGCCATCTATTCCATCAAGCCAATTAAAAACATTTATCATTCCCACTATCCAAAAAATTATAAAAAGCGAACCAAAAACAGAAAATTCAAAGTTTGTCCCGAACAAAGCCGAGGAATTTAAAACTGAAAATTGTATTTGGTCAAGACGAATTGCACCGCCAAAAGGATTAGTTAAATAATCCACCCTGACGCCAAAAGCAATAATAATCAAAGCAAGAATAAATTGAAAGAAAAGTTGGATTC
This sequence comes from uncultured Candidatus Saccharibacteria bacterium, assembly GCA_964430135.1. GTDB lineage: Bacteria > Patescibacteriota > Minisyncoccia > JAHIHE01 > DAOWLE01 > CAYSEG01. The sequence continues at coordinate 24,228 of CAYSEG010000003.1, forward strand.
GCCAAGAAATCTCTTTAATATCATCCCAAATGCCAACAATTAAAATCATTCCAAATCCTAAAAGCATTCCAAAAAGTTCTCGACTAATAACCAATTCTTTTGTTGAAAGAATGGCCAAAATAAAGGCAAAAATCATTGCTACTCCCCCCAAAAGAGGAACTGTTTTTTTGTGAATGTGCCTGTCGCCTCTCGGAGCAGTAACATTAAGCTTTAAAGCAATTTTTCTGATAAAAAAAGTTAAAATAATACTGGCAACCAAAGCTACGGAAAACGGTTTGAGGTAAAGCATAATAAATGTAAAGTTATCAATTAATCATCCCTATAGTGATTCCGGCAATAAATAAAAAAATCTCCGCTATGAGAATATTCCCAGTTAAAAATAAAGCGGCTAATTTCTTCCGTGAATAAATAAAGTCGCTTAAGATTGCATTAATTAATATTATAAAAGTTCCAACTAAAGCGATACTGAAAATTTGAAAATATTCCCCCAAAATATCCGGACCAAAACGAACAGAATAATGAAGAATTATTGGTTGAGAAGTTGGCTTAACTATAAATCTCAGATAAATCCAAAGAGCAATATTGACAAATAAACTAACTGACAGAATAGAAAGAGCTAATTTGTCTTTCCAATAAGGTCGATTAAATGCTAATTTTATTTTATTTAACATATAATCCTTTAAATTACAAAATGTCATTGTGAGAAGTAAATCCCGAGAGGGATGAGCAACGAAGCAATCTCGTAGATTTATAAAAGCCTACATTTAATTCCTCGGGGTTGCCTCGTCATTCCGCACATAAATTTATGTGCGGAATTCCTCGCAATGACAACTATTCTAGTTGTTATCTGTTGGTTGTTTGCTGTTATCTGGTTCTAATAATTTAACATTGTCAATCTTGCTGGAAAATCTAACGAATCTGGCGTTCACTCTCTCTAAAGCGCTTTTAGTATGATTGATATGATTTGTTAAAATTCCTAAATCTTCGCCAAATTTTTTTGTTTCGTGCTGAAGACCCTTGAGAACTTCTAAAATTTGGCGGCTTTTCTCTTCAATCTTTACTCCTTCAAGACCCAACATAATTATTTTCAAAAAATAATAAAAATTATTTGGTGAAACAAAGAAAACTCTTTTATCATAGCCATAATTAAGAAGATTTTCATTATGAATAACAATTTCATAATAAACCGCCTCTGACGGCACATACATAATCGCAAAATCAACTGTTCCTTCTTGAGGTAAAATATATTTTTTACTAATTGCATCAATATGAGCTTTAATATCTCTTTTAAACTGCGCTAAATAATAACTTTTTTCCTTATCAGCAGCTTCGGTCATTTTCCTGAAATTTTCCAATGGAAATTTTGAATCAATCGAAACAATTCCCTGATTAGTCTTGATAATCGCATCAACAATATCGCCCTCTCTAAACCGATATTGAAGAGCATAATGTTTCTTGGGTAACACCTGTTCTAATAAATTTTTCAAAACTTGTTCCCCTAAATTTCCCCGCAACTTTGGAGAACGCAGAAAATCTTGGAGGCTTTTCATATCTCGGCCGATTTCCTGCATTTTCCCAAGTTCTTTAGTCATTTCATTGTAAGCTTTGGCGGCACTGTCTAATCTCCGGTTAATTTCAGAGGTAGTCGTACTTAATCCTTCATCAAACCTTTGCCTCATTGCTTCAACATCATGCTTAATAAAAAGCGCTGTTTCATCTTTATTATTCTTTTCAGCCAGTTCTTTAAATTTTTTAGAAAACTGCCAATAAATAAAAATAAATCCTCCTAAAACTACTGCAAGGATTAAAATTGTCAAAAGCAAAGTTTCCATTTTATTTTTTTGTCCCTCCTATAAGACACCATTCCTCCTTGAAGAAAAAAAACATTTATTAAGAAAAGGCGAAGTTAAAGCTCCATTCTTTCTAACGGAGTTTACATTAATTACCATTGAATGAGTATGATTTTTAGGAAAAATTTTGTTGATTAACCGAGAGCTATAATTTCTCCTGATAATTTCTCTTAACTCAAATTCATACTCTGCGCCAGTAAAAGCACCGCCTTTATATTCTCTGATTGTAAAATATTTTTTTACTAAAAGGTCAATTGTCTTTCGACTATAGCCCATAAGCGGCTGAAGGTAATGAATATTGAATTTATCTTCAAGCCGCCTAACCTCTGAATGAGAAAGAACTGGCACCTGATCATCTCTTCGGACGCCGTCAGCAATTATTTGGAAATAGTCAGCAGCTTTTTCTAACGCTTTCTGGTGAATATATTTTATTCCATTATTTGGAAAACCGTCTTCTATTGTCAGTTTTGCCGCCTCCAAAATAATTTCTTTTTCTAATTTCAATACTTTAAAAGAGCTTGTTCTGAATCCATCGAAGGAAAATTTTAATTTTTTAGCTACTTCTTCAGCGCATTTCCAATTTGAAAGAATATCAAAGCTACAAGTAATAAGTTCAAGATCAAAAAATTTTGATAACATCAGGGCTGCAAGACTCGAATCCTTTCCGCCGCTGAATAGAATTGAAACCTTCATTTGTTTTAGATTAACATATCTGCTGAAAAAATTCAATATAAAATACCGCACTTATCTGGTCACAGTAAAATTTTCATCTCCTACTCTTGACCTTTTTAAAAAAACCTTTAAAATAAATACGGAGGTAAAAAAACGAAAGAAATAAATCACTGCACTTACGAAAAGTGCAAAGATCTCGTATTTCCAGGCAATCCCCGCCAATGTCCTTATTTTTACAGGGGATATTGTCTTAAGGAAAAAAAACTAGAATAAGAGGGTATCTAAAAAATTAAAAAATTAATTTTTCCCTCTCTTTTTATTTGTCAGATTTTAACTTTTTTCTTTCTTAACTGTTTACAAATTCGTCCAACAAAATCACTCGGTGTGCGGTACTTTATTTTCCTTTTAGTGCATTTTTTACAAGAATATTTTTTCATTGTATAGTAATAGTTGTAAATATAAAAGTTAAAAAATCAAAATACAAAATAACCCCTTACGGAGTCATGCCGAGGGGTCCCATAAGGGACGATAAAGGATCCTGTAGAATTCGGGATTCTTCGGTTTACTTACGCAGACCTCAGAATGATCCCCTGTGGGGTAAATTTTGATTTGTCATTTAGACTTTGACATTGATTTAGTATTTAAAGTTTATATTTTGGATTTATTATAATATCAAAGATATGGCCAATTTTAATCAAGTAATTATAAGAGAAGCTCTCAGAAAAAAAATCGCCGGAATTAACGGGCTTTCTCAATTAAAAAGAGAGATGGCTCGAAAATTTCAGAAAGGACTTCCTACTAACATTATACTCCTTAGAGCCTATCGGACAATGGTTAAAGAAAAAAAAATCAAGAAAAATAAAATTCTTGAGAAACTCCTTAAAACAAGAGGTATCCGCTCGCTTTCAGGAATAGCCGTTGTTTCGGTTTTAGTCAAACCATTCCCTTGCCCCGGCCGCTGCGTCTATTGCCCAACCGAAAGAAAAATTCCTAAAAGTTATCTTTCCGGCGAACCGGCAGTTGAAAGGGCGATTTTGAATAAATATGATCCAGCAAAACAAGTAAAAATGCGGATAAAATCATTGGAGATGACCGGACATCCAACAGATAAAATTGAACTAATTATAATTGGCGGAACTTCTTCGGTGCTTTCAAAAAACTACCAAGCGTGGTTTATTAAAAAATGTTTTGATGCAGCTTCCGGTAAAACTGCCCGGCATTTAAAAGAGGCTCAAAGAATAAACGAAAAAGCAACACACCGAATTGTCGGTCTTTCTTTGGAAACTCGACCCGACTATATTAACGAAGAAGAAATTAAATGGATGAGAAGGCTTGGGGCAACCCGAGTGGAAATCGGCGTACAAAGCACTTATAACGATGTGCTTAAATTAAATCAAAGAGGACACACAATCGAAACAGCAATCAAGGCAACTAAACTTTTAAAAGATGCGGGATTTAAAGTTTGCTATCATATGATGCCCAATTTGCCCGGTTCCAATACTAAACGCGACAGAAAAATGTTCAAAGAAATATTTCAAAATTCTTCTTTTAGGCCGGATATGCTTAAAATTTATCCCTGCGTAATAACTCGGGGAGCAAAAATTTACGAGTGGTATAAAAAGAAATTATATAAACCCTATTCAGATAAAATTCTTATTGAACTTTTAACAGATATTAAAAAGAATATTCCCTATTGGGTTAGGATTATTCGGGTTATCCGCGACATTCCAGCATTTAAAATTATTGCTGGAAGTAAAATTTCTAATCTTAGAGAAATTGTCCAGCAAAAATTAAAAAACGAAAGAACGCCCTGCCAATGTATTCGCTGCCGGCAAATTAAAGAAGCATCAGACATTGTTAAAATCTTAAAACTTTTCCGTGAGGATTATGACGCTTCTGATGGAAAAGAAATCTTTTTAAGTTTTGAAGATAAGAACAGAAAAAACATTTATGCGTTTTTACGGCTAAGAATCCCTTCTTATCTTCTAAAAAACCGAAAACATTTTATCAAAGTTTTAGAAAATGCGGCAATCATTCGGGAAATCCATACTTACGGCGAAACAGTCAAAATCGGAGAGTATTCCAAAGACGCGATTCAACACAAAGGATTAGGCAAAAAACTTATTCAAGAAGCGGAAAAAATCGCGCAAAAAGAATTCAGGATAAAAAAAATAGCCGTCATTTCAGGTGTCGGCGTACGAGGTTATTGGCGAAAATTAGGTTATCGCCTGCAAGACGAGTATATGATGAAAAGATTACAACACATATAGTGCGGCCGTCGTATATGTGTTATAAAATATCAAATAAAAAAAAATTAAAGCTATTCGAAAATGGCTATTTTTTAGAATAAAAAATCTCTCATTTATTTAATCTACGAGCTTTAAAAGCTTCCATGGAACATTAAGCATTTCAGTAATCACTGAGCCATTAAGACCAAAATAGAATCTCCGGTTGAAGACCTAAAGCCTGCATCAATGGCTTACCATCTACATTAAAACCTCTAACTAAACGCACCTTTCTTATAAGTAATCTCTTTCTGTTTTTTTAATTGCTTCACCTCCTATTTTTTCAATCCCGACAAGATTTTCTTCTTGTAAGGAGCAATTTCTTTCTTTGTTTATCTTTATACATTTATAACTTATCACGAGAAAATTTACCTATCAGGCATTTATACGCTCTTAAATCTTTTTTCAAAAGGAAACTTTAGAAAAACATCGAAACTAAAAATCCTAAAATAGAACCCAAAGCAATTGGAGGGAGCGCCGGCATTGGTCGGCGCTTTTTTTGGGTAACAAAAAGAAAATGAGCAACAAAGAGACCAAGGACCGCGCCAATTGCTATCGCTACAGATGAGATAACGCTATATGATAAAGCCGAAACCATCAAAATAGCCGGGAAAGCCAAATCGCCTCCCCCTAAATATAAAAATCCATCATTAGGTTTAACTTCTTTTAATTTAACTTTAAAACCTGAAACTTTTTCCGGAATAACCAAAGAAAAAATTGCTCCGCTTTTAACGAGTCCCTTAAACATCTTAACCATATGACCAGTTTTATAAACAGAAATTATGTCATAACACGCCAAAAACGCCAAAATTACGACCGCCTTTTCAAAGGAAAGAGAAAGACCGAAATGCATGGAAATTCCGGCAATTGCCAAAACAACAATCAAATTTTGAATAAAAACTCTCGGGATAAGATATCTTAACATCACCACAGCGATTGCCAAAAATATAGCCCAAAAGACAGAAAAAAATGAATTAAAAATAAGTTGACACCCGGCCCAAGCAGCTAAAGCGAAAAGTAAAATTAACAATAATTCACCCCGAGAATACTTTACAAGGGCAATTACTAAAATAGTCGTTAAAATAAAAGCTATGACAAACTGCAAAATTGTAATCGGATCTGGGAGAAAAACTCTTTCTACTCCGCCTTCTACCGGAATAAATGTTCCCTGGGGAGTTTCAACTGCTATCTTCCGAAGAGCCAGTATTTTACCGGCTCCAATAACGCTTAATCCAGCAGTAGCCAAGAAACAAACTGTTTCAAAGAAAAACAATTTTAATTTTAGATCTTTGAAACTTTTAAAATTCATTTTGTTTTCCTAAAAATTCTTTTAATTAAATTTACATTTTTATCAATAATTTTCTGCCAAATATTGCCAAGATAAATAATATTTAAAAGTATCGCGGTAATAACAATTATTCCATCATAACTTTGACGAATCCAATAGTCGTCTTTAAGATGAAGCCACATTCCGAATTCATCAAAAGCAAGAGCAAGTCCAATCCCATAAAATTTCGCTATTTTAAAATGATCAACTTCTTTTACTAACAACCAATAACCAACTAAAACTAAAATAAAAATACCAAAATTGAAATGGTGAATTTCTACCCCCTCTATAGTAAGAGAAATTTCGGGAATTATGCCGTAAGTCCATCCGTAAACCAAAATCCGCACTAAAATAAAAGTAGCAAGAAAATAAGTTAAAATAACAAAAGGAATTCTTCGGTTATGTTTTCTAATAAGATTCTGAAAAATTCTACCCATAATTTTTTTTGAATTGTTATGGTGAGCTTATTGAATTATGAAAGATTTATCACGACCAAATATCATCCCTCGACAAGCTTAGGATGACATTTTATGGTATTACTCTACAGTAACAGACTTCGCTAAATTTCGAGGTTTGTCAATATCTAAGCCTAATTCTAATCCCAAATAAGCGGCAAAAAGATGAAGTGGAATCGCCGTTAAAATTGGAGTCAACATTTCTAAAGTTCTTGGAATATAAATTACATCATCAGCTAAATTTTCTATTTCTTGATTTCCCTCAGTGGAGATAGCCAGAATTTTCCCCTCTCTTGCTTTAATCTCTTCTATCGCATTCTTCATTTTTCCATAAACCGAATCAGAAGGACAGATACAAACGGTTGGGAAATTCTTATCAATAAGAGCAATCTGACCATGCTTCATTTCGCCGGCTGGCAATCCTTCGGCATGAATCTTCCAGGCAACTTCTTTTAGTTTTAGAGCCCCTTCTAAAGCAAGTGGAAAATTATATTTTCTTCCCAAAAAGTAAAAATTTCTATATTCGGAATATTTATTTGCTATCTTTTTTATTTGTTCGGCTTGATTTAAAACTTTTTTGGCCAGATCCGGCAACTTTTGCAGTTCTTCTAAAATTCTTCTGCCGGTAACTAAGCTCATTTCTCTTTGTCTACTTAAAAATACAGTCATCAAAACTAAAATAGAAAGTTGAGAAATAAAAGTTTTAGTAGCAGCTACTCCAATTTCTGATCCAATGCGATAATAAACTCCGGCATCGGTTTCTCTGGCAATAGAAGAACCGACTATATTAATCAAACCCAAAGTCAGACTTCCTTTTCTTTTTGCCTCCTTTACTGCTTCTAAAGTATCCGCGGTTTCTCCGGATTGAGAAATAGCTAAAACTGCGGTTTTATCGTCAAGAATAGAATCCTTGTAACGAAATTCCGAAGCAACCTCTGCTTTTGTTGGCAATTTAGCGTATTCTTCAAGCATATATTCTCCGACACCGGCGGCATAACCAGCAGTCCCGCATCCAACAATAATTAATTTCCTTATCTTTTTTAATTGTTCCGACACCTGTTCTAATCCGCCTAATTTTGCTAGCCCTTGTTCGGGAATCATTCGTCCAACAATACTTTTTTTAATTGCTTCCGGCTCTTCATAAATTTCTTTTAACAAATAATGAGAAAATCCCTGTTTTTGAGCTTCTCCTCGCTCCCATTCAATTTTTTCAATCGGTTTTTCTTTTAGTATAAAAAACTTATCGGGAAAAATTACGGCAATTTCATTATCGTCTAAAGTAATGACCTGCCTTGTATGAGATATTATTGCTGATGGATCAGAAGCAACTAAAAATTCATCATTATTGATTCCCAAAATTAAAGGCGAACCAAACTTTGCTGCTATAAGTTTCTGGGGATCTCTTTTAGAAATAACGCAAATTCCATAAGTCCCTCTCACGTCTTTCAATGCCCGTCTTACTGCCTCTTCAAGATTTCCATCAAAGTATTTCTCAACTAAATGCGCTAAAACCTCAGTATCTGTCTCTGAATAAAACTTATGTCCTTCAGAAATTAGTTTTTCTTTTAATTCTTTATAATTTTCAATAATCCCATTGTGGACTAAAAAGATATTATGCCCACAATCATAATGGGGATGAGTATTCTCTTCGGTAACTTGTCCGGTAGTTGCCCATCTTGTGTGGCCAATTCCCGCTTTCCCTTTTATATTTTCTCCGTCAGAAAATTCACTTTCAAAATCTGAAATTTTCCCTATTTTTTTTAATAAAAAATTTTTATTTTTATCCAAAACAAAAAAACCAAAGGAATCATATCCCCTATATTCCAGCCGCCTTAAACCACTTAACAAAATTGGAAAAGCTGGCCTTTTGCCAATATAGCCGATAATGCCGCACATAATAAAAATTCAAAAAATCAAAATGCAAAAGTCAAAATTACAAATCAAAATTTCAAAATTTGCTGGCTCGCAGTCCTACAAGGGACTGCGAACCTTGATGTACTAAATGAAAACCTGTCCCTGACAGGTTCAGGAATTGAAAATTGAAAATTTTTAACATACTATATTTATTAGTTTTCCTGATACAAAAACTATTTTTCTAATCTCTTTTCCTTTCGTCCATCTTACCACCTTTTCTCGAGATAAAACAAGCTCTTTAACTTCCTCTTCTGAAATATTTGCTTCAACCTCTATTTTGTCGCGAAGTTTGCCATTAATTTGAATAATTAAAGTATTTTTTTCCTCTTTGACTAATTTCGGATTATATTTTGGCCACCTTTCCTGAAAAATTGATTTAAACTCTTTATGGTGATTTGGAATTTGTGACTTAAGATATGACTGGCCATCAGTTATTGGAACTCGAAGCTTTAAAGATTGATAAATCTCTTCACAGATATGCGGTGCAAACGGCGAAAGTAATTTTAGAAATACCTGATACCGGATACTTGATATTTGATTCTCTTTCTCAAATTCATTAGCTAATATCATTAAAGCACTAATTGCCGTATTAAATTTAAAATTATCAATATCCTCAGTAACTTTCTTAATTGTCTGACAGACTAATCTTTTAAGCCTGTTCCCGTTGTTTAAATTATTTAGCGTATTACTTCGGGATTGTTCCGCTTCGCTCCCAACGACAGCTTCACTGTTAACTTTTGACCTTAATGTCCAAACTTTCTCTAAAAACCTTCTCATTCCTACAACACCTTGCATATTCCAACTAATCGTTTGTTCAAACGGCCCCATAAACATTTCATAAAGCCTAAGAGAATCTGCGCCATATTCTCTGATAATATCATCGGGATTTATCACATTGCCGAAAGATTTTGACATCTTTCTTCCGTCTTCCGCTAAAACTATACCGTGAGAAGTCCGCTTTTGATAGGGTTCATCCTGCGATACAATTCCAATATCAAAGAGAAATTTATACCAAAAACGGGAATACAAAAGATGAAGCGTGGTATGTTCCATCCCACCATTATACCAGTCAATCGGCATCCAATATTTTAGTTTTTTCTTATCAGCTAAAAATTTGTCATTTTCTGGATCGATATAGCGCATAAAATACCATGAAGATCCGGCCCAATTCGGCATTGTATCTGTTTCTCTTCTCGCTACACCTCCACATTTGGGACATTTACAATTAACCCATTCTTTAACATTTGCCAGAGGCGATTCGCCAGTGCCCGTCGGCTGATACTTTTCAAGACAAGGTAATTCCACAGGTAATTCCTCTTCCGGAACTGCAATCCAACCCGGATTTAAAATCTCTCCGAGATTAAATTCAAAATTTTGAATTTTGAATTTTGAATTTTGAATTTGTTTGGGATTTGCAATTTTGGATTTGTAATTTTCCACCCGTTTTTTACACGCAGGGCAAAATATTAATGGTATCGGTTCTCCCCAATAATGCTGCCTTGAAAAAACCCAATCCCTCAATTTATAATTAACCGCTTTTTTGCCAACCCCTTTTTCCTCAAGCCATCTTATAATTTTTTCTTTAGCTTTTTTAGTTTCAAGCCCGTCTAAAAAATCTGAATTTATATTTATTCCGTCACCGGTAAAGCATAAAATATCATGATAAAATTCGCAATTCCATAACATTTCCCATAAATTATAATGTGCGTTCATCGGTTCATAAAATTCTTTACATTTTTTTAATGCTTTAATGGAATCCTGTTTATTAATAACTTCAATAATTTCTCCGTCGCCATAAATAAAAATTGTTTTAGTGCCGACGATTTCGCACCAAAATTCTTTCTTTAAATGCTTTTTAACAATTTCTATATAATTGTCTAAATCAGACAATTTTAATAATACATAAAAACCGCCTTTATCATTAATAGTATAATTGAAATTATTTTCTTTTAGTTCCTTTTCAACATCGCCATTGAAAGAATCCTCCATAAAAAAACTTTTCAAATCGTCATTTGGAATAATTACTCGTTGAATATCAATCTTAAATTTTTTCGCAAATTCAAAATCTCTTTCATCGTGCGCCGGCACTGCCATAATCGCTCCAGTTCCATAATACGGCAAAACATAATCAGCAATCCAAATAGGTATCTCTTGGTTATTAACCGGATTTATTGCCTTAATTCCCTTTAATTCAACGCCTGTTTTTTCTTTAATTAATTCTGTCCGCTCTAAATCTGATTTTCTTTTCGCTTTCTCTAAATAATCCTTTATTTCCTCTATATTTTGAATTTTAATCTCTTTCGGAATTTGGAATTTAGGATTTGATTGATTATTGGAATTTGGAATTTGGAATTTTAGGAGCGAAGCGACAAGATCATGTTCCGGCGCAACAACCAAATAAGTGCAACCGAAAAGAGTGTCGGGACGAGTTGTAAAAACCTCCAAAAAGAATTTTGAATTTTGCTTGTCCGCCGAAGTTCCATTTGGAACGAAGGGGGAAATTTTGAATTTTGTATTTTTTTGGGGATTGTAATTTGTAATTTGGAATTTTACAGTAGCTCCTTTACTTTTCCCAATCCAATTCACCTGCTGCGCCTTCACTCTCTCCGGATAATCAACTTTTTCTAAACCTTCTATTAGCCTATCAGCATAAGCCGTAATTTTCAGCATCCATTGTTTTCTAACTTTTTTTTCTGTTGCTGCGCCGCATCGTTCACATTTGCCATTAACTACTTCCTCATTAGCTAAACCAATCTTACAAGAAGGGCACCAGTTAATCGGCATCTCCGCTTGATAAGCCAAACCATGCTCAAAAAGTTTTAAAAAAATCCACTGTGTCCATTTGTAATATTTCGGATCAGTAGTATTGATTTCCCGCGACCAGTCAAAAGATAACCCCAGAGATTTAATCTGCTTTTTAAAATTGGCTATGTTTTGCTTTGTTGCTCTTTGAGGATGAATTTTGTTTTTAATAGCGAAATTTTCTGTTGGCAAGCCAAAAGCATCCCACCCCATAGGAAACAAAACATTATACCCTTCCATTCTTTTCTTGCGGGCAAAAGTATCTAAAGCAGAATAACTGCGGCAATGACCAACATGAAGCCCTTCGCCTGAGGGATAAGGAAATTCTAACAAAATATATTTTTTCGGCCTTTCAGAAAAATCCTCAGCACGATAAAGTCCCTCTTTTTCCCATCTCATTTGCCATTTTTTCTCAATTTCTTGAAAATTATATCCCGCTTGCCGGCTTAAATTTTTTCCTGAAAAATTTTGGCGCGGCCGTTTGGATTCAATTTTTCGCAGATTATATCCCATATTTTACATTTTATCTCATTTTTTCTCTTTTGTCTAACAACAGACCCTGCGAATACGAGAAGTATTTTTTCTCGCCACAAGAAAAATAAAAACAGTAAGGTACTTCCATACCTTTTTTAGATTCTTTATAAAATTATTTCTTAAAAAATTAAATAAAATTTCCCCGAGTAACTTTTCAGCGATAAGGATTTTAGGTTGTGCGGCAGAATGAAGCTTCTGAAACAACTCGCATTCCTTTCATTCTCTAAAATAATTTCTAAAAACAAGGAACAAAACAACCGAAATAATACTAATCACTGCACCATAGATAAAAGTTATACTCGGATTAATTTGCCATAAAAATCCAGCTATCAAACTAGCCGGCAACGCTGCCAAACCTATTGCGGTATGAAATGTTCCCAAGGCTGTAGCCCTTAATTCTTCCGAAGACAAATCAGAGACATAAGCCCTTTGATTACCATCTACCATAGCATAAACTATGCCATAAAGAGCGAATAAAACTATAAAGGATGTTAATGAGTTGAAAAATGCAAATCCAAGAGAAGTTAACGAAAATAATAAGTAACCAAAAACGATGACTTTTTTCCTTCCTATTTTGTCAGAGAGCTCGCCAAAGGGAATAGCAAACATGACATAAAAAATATTAAAGAGAATATATAAGAGAATCGGCATTCCGATGGATAATCTGGCTGCTTGCCCTGTTAGATAAACATTATCTAAAGAGATAAAGAACTCCTGCGCTCTAAGAATAAAAAACATATAACTGAAATTTGCCAAAGCAAATATGCCGGAAATCAAGATAAATAATTTAAGTGGCCGCGGAAGATTTTTCAAACCGATTTTTAGATTTATATCCTGCGGTTTTCCTCTTTTCTCCTTTACAAAATATAACGGAATTAAAGAAAGGAAGGCTAAAATTCCAGCTGTAAGTATAATTGACTTAAAATTAAATCCCAGAAACCAAAATAAAAGAAAAACGGCAATTGATCCTGCAACTGCTCCTGAAGTATCCATTGCCCTGTGAACTCCAAATCCCCTGCCTCTTTTTTCTGGCATGGAATCTGCAATAATGGCATCGCGCGGCGCCGTCCTTAATCCTTTACCAATCCGTTCCAAGGTAGCGAAAGCTAAAACATGCTGCCATATTTTAGAAAACGCTAAAAATAATTTGAAAAGTGCTGAAGTCAAGTAACCTGACGAAACAAAAATTTTCCTTTTTCCAGATTTATCGGACCAATAGCCGGCAAAAACTTTCAGAATACTTGAAATACTATCTCTCAATCCTCCAATTAACCCAACAATCAAGCCAGTACCGCCTAATGCCGTAATAAACATCGGCAAAATCGGCATTATCATCTCACTGCTTAGATCATTCAAAAAACTGACAATACCTAATAAAAGTATATTTGCATTAATCCATTTTACCCCATTAGAAAATATTCGATTTCTAACGGGGCTTAGATATTTATTCTTCATGATAGATCACCTAACGGGAATTTATAAACTTTTAAAGGATGTAATATAAAATCATCATTTTAAGTGAGACACCAATTTCACTTAGCATAAAAGAAGCTGCCGAAGGTAATTTAGGGGAAATCAAAGATTTCCCTTTGTCCGTTGCTATATGATCCGAATAACAAGTCATAAAGCAACCGCAGGGTCGTGAACCTGCGAGGCAAGTGTTCCGCTCAATTAATTAAGATAACACTATCAGTAAAACTCCAATAATCATTATTGTGGCACCAATTAATCTTTCTTTTATACCTCTTTCCTTAAAAATAAGATAGCCAAATAATACGCTCATTATCGCGCTGGTTCGTTTTACTGAAACAACATATGCCACGAGCGTCAAATTTATTGCAGCCATCTGGAATATCAATGATAAAGCGCTAAAAAGACCAATTGGAAATAGCGATTTATAACTTGTTGAAATCTGGCCTAAACTTCCCTATGATTTGTACAGCATTATACCATAAATATATTTACTCCAATAGGCCAGAAAATAGGCGAAGAATTTTGAACACCGACCTTGTCAAAATTAGAGGTTATGCTCCCTATAAAGGCTACAAGCAACATTAGTTTTGGTCCCCTTTTCTCTTAGAAACGCCTTAAATGGTGCAAAATAGCCCTCATGTCTTCGCTTAATATTTAATGTGTAGGACCCTAACACAATTAGAATAATACCGATAAGGCCTAGAAAATTTGGAAATTCACCAAGGATTAGCGGAGAAGTTATTAAAAGAAACAATGGGGTAAATGTAACCATCGGAACGGCAATGGACAGGTCCGAATACTTTATGGCTTTCATGTAAAGTATTGTTGCAATAACATTGAGAGAACCTCCAATAAACAAGGCCATCCAAAACTGATTTCCCAAGGAGGGCATCTTAACAAAAAAAACAAAGGGAGAACTAAAAAAGGCAAAGCAAAAAATCTTAAGGACTATGAGACTACATACTCATCAATGTCTTTTAGATTCTTTTTACTGAAAACATCCTTCAGTGACGCAAACAAGGCTGTTAAGAACGCAAGGATAAACCAAAACATAAGTAGTTAAGAATTATTAGGTAAAAGAAAATATATAAAAAAGACGAATGCCGGCAGGCTCAATGCCATAAATTGTTCAATATTTCAATTTAAATTATCTAATATCCTAAATTAAACACCAAGAAATTTCTCTTCTATTATTAAATACTTCTCTAATCATTATCGCATTGCTTTAATTAAAACAATTAATGCAAGAATCGTAATAAGTATTGAAAGTCCAATTTCTAACCATATATGTTTTGTCCTTAGAGATATCAAACTACCTGTTCTTGCTCCAATTACTGACCCTACAATTACCGCTAAAGCAGGAAGCAATACTATATCGCCCCGATACCAAAAGACTATGGCTCCAACAATTGCTGTAAAAATAGTTGCAAACAATGATGTCGCTATTGCCTTGCGAATATTGAGTTTCATCATCCTTAGAAATGGAGGGAATAAACTACCGCCTGAACCTCCGCGCATAATTGCCAAGAAATTAAGAAGCAACGCCCCGCCAATAAAATCCTTCGGGCCTGGATTAATCTTTTGAGCAATTCCTGGAAAAATTCTATCAAAATGAATTCCGAATACCGTTATGATAGAAACAATAACAAAAATAATTACCAAAACCAATGTTGGAATAAGCCCTGTTAAAAATGCTCCTGCTAAACTTCCTATTATCCCGCCAATTATTACGTATTGAGCAATTTTCAAATCTATGTTCTTTCTGTGGCTTACAGCGCCGGTAAGAGAAGAGAATGGTATAACCAATAGATTTATTCCAAAAGCACTTAGTAAAGGCAATCCAGCAACATAAAGCAAGGGTATCCTAACAGAACCCCCGCCTATTCCAAACATGCCACTCATAAATCCGGCAAAAAGACCAATCAGAAAATATATTATCATTTGTGTTATTGGCTCCATTTTACCTCACTTGTCAGGACATACGAAGTTTGACTTTGTTAAATTTGGACCCATTATAGTATAGCCGTGTTGCCGCTGTTATCATGATGGGTTAATTATTTTGAAATCTTCCATCGTCCTTTGATGTTGAAAGTTTATGAATATTTTTCTCAAGCCATCCTATTTTCTCAACTTCCCTTATATCAAATTCAGGAACATAGGGCTTGATATCCAGAAGAGGAGTATTATCCACAATGTCCACATCTTGAATATACAGTATACTCCTTTTAATTCTGACAAGACGTACTACCGAAATACCGATTGGATTTGGTCTGCTTGGAGCTCTTGTTGAAAAAACTCCGCGTATCTGATTATCCATAAACGGCTTTACTTTTAATAATGGTTTTTTGGATAGGTGAAAGTGATATATCAAAATGATATGAGAAAAACCTTCAAGGTCTTTTAAGCCTTCAGTATATTCTGGAAATACCTCAACCGCTCCATTAACGCCTTTAGTAGCCGAGGATTGTATAGGCGTTCCTTTTGGCTCTTTAAATGAAGAACGAATAATTCCTATTGGTATATAATTTATTTTTTCCATAATTTGATTCTTCTATAATATAATTTCGACAATATCTTATCCGCCATTTTTCTATACGCTCGCTAAAATGCAATGCTCGCTAAAATGCAATGCCCGCTAAAATGCAAATAAGTCGTCAAAAATATTATACCGATTTTTTAATCTTTCTCAAAGATTAGAAGAAGAGATAAATTGACTATCATATGGCATATCATGACAAACGATAAACGCAACGAGGATTATGAATTTGGATAAAAATTGAAGGCTATAAAGATGAACCAGTATTATGCCCAATAATATAACTGCTAATGCGCAATAATACTATATTTTCTGATAGAATCTTTTGTATTTTTTAATATGTATTACTTATTATTAAATAGCGTCCCATGATATGTATAAATGGAAGTTTTAAAAAGGGTGATCAGCCAAAAACCAATTAGAAGCAGGTATAAGGCAAAACCAATGTAATCTATCAATTGAAGTCCAAATAGCAGTGAGATTGTGTGGCTTGCGGCTACATACGCTCCAAGAGGAAAGGTAAAAGCCCACCAAGACATTGCGTAAGGAAGCTTTAGTCTTTTTATGTAATGCAGAGTTAATGCAATAGCCATTATAACCCACCATATGCCAAATCCCCAAAATAAAAATCCAAACACAAAGAAAGGCTCCTGTATAATTACAAAAGATGAGTTTTTAACAAGATTAACCAACGCAACGGTTCCAGCCCCGATAGGCCCGAGATTTATCCATATTGTGGGAGCAAGAATATTTGGCAGAGGACGATGAAGAATAAAACGATACATTGCTATAGCCAGCAATGAAAGATAAATGAAAAACCCCGCTCCCCATCCAAAATAGTTGAAGAGTATAACAAACTCCCGCACCATTCCTGAAACATGTGGAATAATTAAACTTCCCGCAATGGGAATTACAATTAGCCCAACTGACGGAATAAACCATGCCGGATTTATGTGGTCAAGTTTAACATGTTCGCCTTTGAACATTATATATGGTGTTAGTATACCGAAGAACACCGTGAATAGTGTTCCTGTAAACCAGAAGACCTCTCCCATTTCTATATTTCTGCCAATTACAATGAAATCTGCCGCTAAAACAAGCATACCTATTGCTATTGTAGCGTAGAAATTTGAAAGCACAGGATGCTCTAAATCCTTTAACGCTTCTTTTTTGAAAAATATCCACCTAAGAATCCAAGGGATTAATAAAGTAAAAAAGAGAATAATATTGAAGTAAAATAGGATATAAGCTAGGTTTTTCAAAAAAGGGATATACTGGGAATAGAATAAACTGGTTATAGCCAGTATTCCCGTTCCCATAACACTTGCGAACCAGGATGGTGTAAAGTTCTTAATAACTTGGCATTTACATTTAATATCTCTTAACATAATTTTATTTATTTTATTTAATTCGTTTTTTAAATCCATTTTTTGCTTTTCTGATTTTTCTTAAAGCCAGAGAAACAGGATGCTTTTTTCTTTCTTCCTCTAATTCTTCAGCAAATTCTTGTTCTTCTTTTCTAATAAATTTGTAAAACAAACTCAACATTGGCATCTGGATCATAAAACAGAATATCACTCCTAAAACTACTGGACCCTTAAAGACCGACAAAGCTAAAGCAATTCCAATGGAAAGATTTTTACAGGCAGTGCCATAAACAATAGGCATCTGGTTATCATAAGAATCTACAAATAATCCTGCCATAAAAAGGGAAATAAGAAAGGTAATAAGATAATAAACAAAAGCAAGCAAAACTCCCCATAATAAAACCTGAGGATGAGTAATAATTGCTTTAGTTTTTAAAGAAACAGAAACAAAAACTACACCCAAGGCGCAAAGCCCTGAAATTGCCAGCCAAAAAGAAAGCCAAAAAACATTGAAGCTAAAACTAAGCAAAAAAGATCTTTTCTAAAAAATGCGTTAAATTTTTTCATATTTGAACAATAACCTATCTCCATATTAATCATCTTTAACTATTTTTAGTATTTTTTTCACTTTCGGGTTTGTAAGTTTATAATAAACGCTTTTTCCTTCTCTTCTTGGTTTCACAATCCCCAAATTTTCAAGCTTTGCCAATTGAATTGAAACAGTTGGTTGAGTCCTCTTTGTAGATGAAACAATTTTGCAAACGCACCTTTCTCCTTTAAGAAGAGATTCAACTATCTTTAATCTAGTTTCATCACATAGTGCCTTGAATATTTTTAGCGTTTCCTTCATATTTACATATTTATAGGTATCAATATTATATAAAAACCTAATGGTTATGTCAAGAGAAATACCCAAGGCATAAAGAAATTTTACTCTCACCTGCCCTAAAAGTTGCCATTATTTTTTTGTCGGTTTTTATAAATCGTCTAATGGACTGCCAATTTCTTTTAATTTTTGGATTAAGATTTTAAAACGAGGGAAGTTTATGTTAAAATACGAATAAATTCTGACACTGGAGTGTTCAATTCTTGCAGTATGATTACCTAAATCATTACACAAAAAAGTTCGACCTACGCACCAAAATAAAGTTTGGCGCTGGACTGGGTAAATTTTTAAGCAAATTTTAGAAAGGTGCGTTTAAAATTTGTTAAACGCCATTTTTACTTCATAAATGAAAAACAGAAGATTCATGAATAATAAAGAAAGATTAAAATTTGAACAAGAAGAACCAAAAGAGCCATCAGGTAATTTTAAATCCGAGCTCGAAAATATTGGCTGTAAAGCAGATCCTGGTTGCATTAATTCAAAAACTTAAATCAACAATTTTAAACTTGAACCAAGGGCTATTTTAAATCATTAGCAAGAAGTTTTTAAACAAGTTATTGAAGATCAAAATATAAAAGAAGAAACTTTAAAAGAGTGGACTAATGCCTTAGCAAAAAAGGCAAGAAAATTATCAACTGGATTAAATAACAACCCAATCCAGGATTCTACGAAATCTCTCATATTATTAATCCCTATACCGGCGAATATATTAGAATTTACAAAAATGGGAAATTCGGAAAATTTATGGCGTATTTGCAAGGCTTGAAAAAGATAAGGCAATATTTGAAATTGATAAATCTTTTTTAGAAAGCAAAAATAGTGTTTAACGCAATATATGCGGTTTTGCCACAACTAACTCCTGCTCTACCTAAATTGCGTTTTCGCACAACTTCGTATATACTGAATATATTATACGCAATTCCCCCGCACGCCTTTAGAATGGAAATGTTATATAAATATTGAAAGGATTTAATTATGAATATGAGAAAAAGTGAAATAATCGTCTTGGTGATAATTCTCCTCTCCTTCATCGTTGGCATTTATTTTTATCCTCAAATGCCGGAGAAAATGGCATCACATTGGAATACCCAAGGACAAGTAGATGGATATATGTCAAAATTTTGGGGATTGTTCTTAATGCCGCTGATCTCTGCGGGATTATTTTTACTTTTCATTACAATTCCAAAAATAGACCCACTAAAGCATAATATCGAAAAGTTTAGAAAATACTATGATGGATTTGTGGTATTGATAATTGTGTTTTTATTTTATCTTTATTTTCTAACTATCTTCTGGAATATAGACATTAAATTCAGCATGACTCAACTATTAGCACCGGCTTTTGGCATCTTATTTTATTATTGCGGAATTTTAACAGAAAACGCAAAAAGAAACTGGTTTATTGGAATCAGAACTCCTTGGACTTTAAGCAATGATGCGATCTGGGATAAAACCCATAAAATTGGAGGAAAGTTGTTTAAAGCTGCTGGAGTAATCGCTTTTGTTGGAATATTTTTCCAGAACTATGCATTATTTTTCGTTCTTGTTCCTGTAATTCTGGTTGCGGCTTATACAACTATTTATTCCTATATTGAATATCAAAAGGAGATGAAATGATGGCGTGCGAGAAAGCTTCTCGCTTCGTTTGAACGCTTTGGGGCGCATAACAGCGGATAAAAGGATTTGCCTTCGGTTCACCCAAATTCGGCTTTGCCTAACTTCACATATCCGCATTCGGTTGGCAGAAATTCGAGGACTCCCCTTTTCAAAAATTTTATAAAACCCAAAAGATAAATAATTTTGGTATGATTTCAAGAAACAATTATAAACAAGCTCTCAAATACATAGAGAACTACTGGAAGAAATTAACTTTTTACTTTCCAAAAAACAAAAATATTCATCTTGGTCTGCCAAACCCTTTTGTGGCTCCGTCTTTCAGTGAGGGAATTTTTGAGAATGACCAATTTTATTGGGACAGTTATTTTATTATTTTGGGGCTTGTTGAATCAAATAGAGTTGAATTAGCAAAAGGAATGATTGATAATCTTGCTCATCTCTTCAAAAGATTTGGAATAATACCATCAAGAAATAGATATTATAATTTAGGAATTTCACAACCTCCATTTTTAACTTCCATGGCTTTGGAGGTTTTTAATAAAACGGATGATAAGAAATGGCTCAAAAAGATAATGAATATAGCAGAACAAGAATTGAAAAATTACTGGAGGGATGGCAAAAAAGTACATTATGTCTATAAAGGATTATCCAGGTATTGTGATCACTGGTACACTCATCTAACTTCTGAGCATGAATCTGGTTGGGATATGACATCCAGATTTAATGAGTGTTGCCTTAATTATTTACCAATTGATTTGAATTCCTGTCTATACAAGTATGAGACAGATCTTGCTAAAATGTATCAGATTTTAAATAATAAACCAAAACAAAAATACTATTCAAAGGAAGCAGATAAAAGGCGCAGAACTGTAATAAAATTAATGTGGAACAGCAAGAAAGATTTTTTCTTTGATTATAATTACAAACTCAGAAAACAAAGCAACTTTTATTCTATAGCAGGTTTTTATCCGCTCTGGGCAAAACTTGCTTCAGAAAAGCAAGCAAAGAAAATAAGAGATAATTTAAAATTGTTTGAATATAAAGGCGGATTGGTAAATACACAAAAAACCGGTTTATCCAAAGAATTTAAACAATATGATTATCCAAATGGGTGGCCAAATCAACAATGGATTGTCATTAAGGGATTGTTAAATTACGGATTTAGGGAAGATGCTGAAAGATTGGCTAAAAAATGGTTGGAGTTGAATCAAAAAATTTTCCTGAAAACAGGAAAATTTTGGGAAAAATATAATGTAGTGAAATGCGATGTTGGAAAAGCTGGAAGGTATCCCAATCAGGTTGGTTTTGGTTGGACAAATGCTGTTTTTGTAAAATTAGTAAATGAATTTTGTAGTAAATAATTTATCGGCTCACTCCCAAATTCTCCGTAACTCTTTAAGTTGCCCGCATTTGCTTCGCTCGGGTCTGTTAACAGATGGATATGTGGCTTGCTCACGCTCGCCCAAATTTACCCTAACAGACAAACTTCACATATCCCCGGAACGTTCATTAAGCCGCCATTGATGGCGACTTTTAAAAACCCAGCATAAAATCCCGGCGTTGGTAAAAAGCGACAAAAAAATAATTTTTAAAAGCGAACCCGCCCTACTTCGGGGGCGGAACAAGTAAAAAAGAGTGATAGCGACCTTTAAGGCAGATATCAAAATAACCCTCTTTTACCCCCGTTAGAAAAAAGTTTTCTAACGGATTCATTCAGAAAATCCAAAAGATTTAAAATTTTCTCAAATTAAAGAAAGCCCCGCCTGCCGTCAGGCAAGCGGGGCTTCTGTCTCATCTGAAAGCCAAGAAAGTTTAAATTTACCTGAGAAAAGTAAGTTCGTATCCAAAAAAATGGCTCCAGATAGAAAATTATTACAAACCTTTGACATTATTTTACCAAACCTCATTCACAAGTTAAAGAAAAGAAATTTGAAAATCTAATAGCTCGGTAGGCGGGGGCGAAGCCCCCGCCTACCTTAAAAACGCAACTTTTCTCTTTGCTCGCCCGCCCTTCGGGCGGGCTCGCTTTCGTAAAAATTTTGTGATAAAATATTAATAATGAAAATGGAAAATCAAGAAAAAATTAGAGAACTAAAAGGAGCAAATATGGATATCGATTTAACAACCCCGGAGGGTAAAATTCATTGGAAACAAGATAAATGTCCATGGAATAAAAGAGAAGGAACGAAGAAGCATAGATGTGCAGTCAAAAATGTCTCAATTTGTAAATATTTTAGAGGAATAAAAGTTACAAAAAAGAATCCCGATATTGTTCTTTGTGCTTATCCTTTTGAAGAAAGGTCGAAGGAAGATTAAGAAATTAATATTTTAATATTTAAGAAAAAATATGGCTAATGATTTAAAAATAGGTGTTTGTGGAATAGCTTGTTTCAGGTGTCCAAAATATATTAGCAAGAAATGTCCAGGTTGCCAACCAAATGAATTTTGTCCTCTCCCCGAATGTGCAAAAAACAAAGGAGTAGATCTATGTTTTGAGTGCAAAGATTTTCCCTGTAAGTTGAATTACGAAAAAGGTCCTATTGTGAAAGAACTTTTAGATTTTTTCAAAGGAGAAAAAGAATCATAATCTTATCTCTTTCTCCAGCCATTCAATGTGCTTATGTTTTCTTTGCCAAAATAGGTCTTCCCAAAGATAATGGAAGGCCAATTTTTCATATCCTTTGTATCTTCTTTTGAAAAAATCTAGAATCTTCTTTACCGGAACTAACTTTTTATTAAAAATCAATCTTGACATTATTTTTTGTTCCCAAGGTGGAATGGTTTCTAGGGTATCGAGAAAATAAAAATCTTCAAATAGAAGATATTCTATTGAAGCAGGCCCTATTCCATATAATTTTAACATTTCTTTTTTAATTTCCTCTTTTGGCATTTTTCTTAGAGAAAATTCATTTATCTCTCCTTTAGCGAATTGCTTACTAATTTTCAAAAAGAATTTTGCTCGATAACCCACCTTTAAATCTCTTAATTCTTTTTCAGTAACTTTTAGCATTTCTTTTGGTTCCCAGAAGGTTGATAAAATTTTTCCATTATATTTTACTTTCTTTCCGAATTTATCAAATAAATTCTCCAACATTTGGACCGAGCGCCTTACAGTAGCATTTTGCAAAACTATATAAATTATCAAAGTTTCATAAAGAGAATTAGCAGCGATTGGTTTCATTCCTTTCCATTTTTTGACAGTAGAACCTAAAAATTTATCATTCTTAAATTTTTTACAAAATTCTGAAATATCTTGATCAAAATTAAATCTCCATTTAATTTCCGGAATCAGTCCATTAACAAAATCTTTTGAAAGTGGTTTTTGAGAATAAATCGATACCTTAATTTTAGGCTTTTGGATTGTTCCTAAATTTTCAAACTTTAGTCCCAATCTTTTGCTTTTCCAAAACATTGTTATCCAATATTTACCTTTCTTCCAGATATTATCAGAAGATGGAAAATGTGAAGGTTTGTGAAAATTAGCATCAAAATTATATGGTGCTTTTGGTTTTAAAATAAAGGATTTCGTTTTGTTTAAAATTGTGATTTTTGGCATATACTTTAATTAAATTTATCACAAAATTTTTACGAAAGCGAGCCCGCCTGAAGGGCGGGCGAGCAAAGAGAAAAGTTGCGTTTTTAAGGTAGGCGGGGGCTTCGCCCCCGCCTACCGAGCTATTAGATTTTCAAATTTCTTTTCTTTAACTTGTGAATGAGGTTTGGTAAAATAATGTCAAAGGTTTGTAATAATTTTCTATCTGGAGCCATAGATTGGGATACGAACTCTTCTTTATTAATAGGATTTAAACTTTCCTGACTTTCAAACGGGACAGACGCCCTGCCCGCCTGACGGCGGGCAGGGCTATTTTCTAATGAAAAATTTTTAAAATTTTCCGAATAAAAGAAGGTAATTTTTATATTTTCTTTTGAATAGATTATTTCTTTGATGAATTTTTTAATTAAAAGATTTCTTTCAATAATACTAAATAATCTTTTCAAAAGCACAGCCTTATCTAATCTCAAAATCTTTTATTGATTTTACAATAGTCTTATGATGCTCGGAACATTTGTATATCACAGTAAGCGTCCTATTATTTTTATCCCATTCTTTCAACTCAATTTTCATTTGGATATTGCATACTGGACATTTCTCTAAATGTTTTATTACAAATTTATTTCCCATATAACTAATCACTCTTACTTCTGCCATAAATTAATTAAATTAATACATTTCTAATTCATAATTTATTTTATAGGTTCATTATCTCTATCTCCTCCTACCCCTATCTCTCTGTCAAAATCTTCAATTAAAGTTAATCCTCCCTCTTTCAACTCTTTTTCAAACTCTGGATTTCGCTCTTTAAGAAAAGTAAAGAGCTTCCTAAATTCTTTTTCTGCCTCCTCTTCTTTTACTTCTAGTTTTTTACTACACGCCATCAGCCATGCTTTATTTGAAATTTCCCCAAGTGTATGCATTATACGAAGTTGTTGTGTGTTCTTATAAAGCTTATAATCTAACAAAACTAAATAAGCAAAAATAGGGATAAGATAATATTGTTTAGAGAAAAATAGAATTAATAGAATGAGAATTTCTATCCAATAATTGAAAATCTTCTTGCTCATAATTTCATCTAAATCTTATTTTGATTGTTAGAAATTCGACCTTTTATTAAATCATCTAAAGAAACATCTAAAGCCTTTGCCAATTTAATTAAAGTATCAAGTTTTGGATTTTTAATTCTTCCTTGTTCAATTTTAATCAGTGTCTGGTAAGAAATACCAGCTTCTCTGGCTAACTTTTCTTGGGACCAACCTTTTTTCTTTCTTAATTGTTTAAGATTTTTTAAGTATCCTCTTGACATAGTATCTCAATACTATATACTTAATGAATAGGAGTTATAAACCTATATCTTAAATAAAGGATAACAAAATATGAGAAAAAATCAAGTTAAAAATTGCGCCATTTATACAAGGGTATCCACTGAAAATCAAGCTGAAAAAGATTTTTCTTCTTGTTCAGCTCAGGAGGAAAAGATAAGGGCTTTTATTAAAAGCCAAAATAACTGGGAAATTTTTAGAGTTTATTCTGATCCCGGCTTTTCTGGTGCTACTCTTAATCGTCCGGCTTTGCGAGAATTGTTAGAGGATATAAAACAAAGAAAAATTGATATTATTTTGGTTTATAAAATTGATAGATTAACTCGCTCACCTAAAGATTTTTATCAACTAATAGAACTTTTTGAAAAATATAATGTTAGTTTTATTTCTATTACCGAAAGATTTGATACTTCAACGCCAGCAGGAAGACTTTTGAGAAACATAATGCTCACTTTTGCACAATTTGAAAGAGAATTAGCTTCAGAAAGAACAAGAGATAAAATGTTAGAACGAGCCAAAAAAGGGTTGTGGAATGGTGGAATTGTCCCTTATGGGTATAAAAAAGAGAATAAAAAATTGATTGTAAATCCAAAAGAAGCTGAAATTGTTAGAATGATTTACGAAACTTATATCACCACTGGCTCCCTTTCAAAAGTTTACAATGAATTAAAAACAAACAATATCAGAAATAGACAAGGAGAATTTTTTAATAAAAGCCATTTAGAAAATATTTTGAGAAATGTAATCTATACCGGCAAGGTAAAATATGCTGGGAAAATTTATCAAGGAATTCACAAGCCAATAATTTCTGAAGAAATTTTTAATCTCGCTCAACAGATTCATAAAAAGAAAGTAAGAAAATTAAGGGTTTATAAAAATTTTCTCTTTGGTGGATTGATAAAATGTAAAGAATGTGGTTCAAAAATGACTCCTTGCTTTACCAACAAAAGGAAAGAGGGAAAACTTAAAAGATATTACTATTATCGATGCACCTCTACTCTAAAAAGAGATTGGCAAAGTTGCTCTACAAGACAGGTTTCAGCTGAAAGATTGGAAAAATATATTTTAGAAAGTTTAAAAAGAATTTCTTTGGATAAGAACTATATTGAAAATCTTGTTTTTAGGTTAAATCATAGCTTATGCCCGCCCCGCCATTCAGGATACGAACTAACTAATTTATACTCAAAATTTTCTTCTGAAACTATCCGCTCTATTTTAACTTCCCTCCTCTCCACCCTCCCAACCAAAAAATCAATTGAAAGAAATCTTTTAATTAAAAAATTCAT
>CAYSEG010000004.1:0-46206 GCA_964430135.1 uncultured Candidatus Saccharibacteria bacterium
TGGGATTGGCCAATTTAGCTTTAGATTTGGCTGGAGAAGAGAAACTCCTGGCGAAGATTCTGAGAAAAGTAGTGCAGATGATGCAAACATAAGGGAAATTCAAAAATTAAAAGTCAAAGTTCAAAATTGCAAATCTTTCTCGTTGGTTCAGGTTTCTGACCTGAACCAAAGATTTCTTTCTTTTTCCATAAATTACCTAATCTCGTTGGTTTAATCGTCTCGATTGAACCATAGGTTTAGTTTTTTAAATAACCAATACTATTCCATTATAGGTTTATTTCCTCTCATCCGTTAGTTCAGTCGTGGACGACCGAATCAATAGAGCAAAGGGTTCAGTCGTGGACGACTGAACCAACGGAGATTCAAAAGTTAAAAATATAAATTAGAAAACTGATACTGTTCCTTGCAAGCTATTTGAGAATTATAAATTCAGATAGGTTTAAAAACCTGCGTGAATTTGCAATTTTTGGCAGTTCGCCGTTTAGGGCTATGTCTAAACTTTTTGAAAGCAAACAAAGTAGAATTATTCTTTTTATTTGGATTATAGGAATAATAATTCCCTCATTTTCTACTTTAGCTGGATGGGGAATGCCCAATAAGCCGTCTGGTGTTCCGGATAAGGATTTTAATGAAGTTATAATGGACATAACCGACTGGATTCTCGGATTTGTTGGGATATTGACTCTTCTTTTTGTTATTTGGGGAGGGATTCAGTATATGATTGCTGCTGGAAACAAAGAGATAATGGAGGAATGAAAGAAAACTTTAAAGAGGAGGAATCACTGGTCTGATTATTGTAGGTTTTTCTTGTGCTATTGTGAGTGTTGTGGTTGGAACCTAGCTTGGAACCGGTGAAGTTAACAATCCCTATATAAAATGTTCAGATATTAACGGAGACGACATGGCAAATGTTGGCGATGGAGTAATAATAGGTTCGCACTGGGATGAATGTATAGGAGATTCTGGCTTTTTCCCTGATACAGATTTAAACGATGATGGTTGTATAAATGCGGGTGATTCAAATTATTTAGGCGAGGATTGGAACAAAACAAGAACAGAAATGCCTGAGTGCCCTTAAATATTAAAATGGAGGTATGATTATAAATATTCTTAATGATTCCCAGGATATTACTCTAATTATCAAAATGAAAAGGAGCTAGTTGTAAACCAGTTCTCGCACTAGTGAATAGAACAAAAAAGAAATAAACAATTCAAGTCAGAAACTTGAGCCAGTGGATTATTAATTAATATTTCATAAATGATGAAACGAGAAACATCTACAATGATAATTTAGTGATTTATTTCCAATAATTAAAAATGGATAAAAAATCTTTATCTCAAACCATATATTTAGAGTCAGACGAAGAAATTACTTCGGTTGTTGACCGCCTGCGAAAAAGTGAAGCTAAAGAAATTATTTTAGTTATACCAAAAGGAACAGCGCTTTTACAGAGCATTGTTAATTTGAAATTGCTTAAAAAGGAGGCAGAAAAGCTACAGAGGCGAATTTTTATTGTTACGACTGATAGAATGGGTAAAAATTTAGCGGCAAAAGCCGGGCTTATAGTCCGCCAAAGTGTAAAAGAAGAATCAAACTTTTCTTTGAGAAAAAAAAATTTAAAAGATTCATCTTTATCCTTTAACACTAACAGGAATGACAGTAATTTTGCCGGTAGAGAAAATAGATTGATTAAAGTTTCTGATATTATTAGGAAAAATAAGAGGCCAGATGAAGTTGTGAGGATAAAACCAATAAATGAAAAAGTTGTGGATGAAAAGCAAAGAAAGCGACATTCCGGAATGTCGCTTTCCGGGGAAATTTCTAAGACATTACCAGTCAAGACAGATAAAAAGAAAAAGATGGTTATTCTTTTGCCGACCCTTAGCGCGAAATTCTTTTTAGTTTTTCTTGCTTTTTGCATTATCACTGCTTTTGGAGCAGCTTTTTTGGTTTTACCATCAGCCACCATTACAATTACCCCTAAGACAGAGCCTCTTACTCTTAATTTAGATGTTATTGTTGATAAGAATATTAGAGTTGAAGATTTTCAAACTAATAAAATACCAGGACAAATTATCAACATTGAAAAAGAAACCTCTCAGGAATTTCCAGCTACTGGAACAAAAAAAGTGCAGGAAAGAGCAAAGGGAATTATCACTGTTTACAACGAATGGGATTCGTCCAGCCAGATATTAGTCAAGACAACTCGCTTTCTATCTAAAGAAGGAAAACTTTTCAGGACGACAAAAACCGTAACGGTGCCGGGATTTACGCGAATTGATGGGAAAGATATGCCCGGGACTGTTGATGTGGAAGTAGTTGCCGACAAGCCGGGGGAAGATTATAATATCGGTCCTACTTCTTTTACAATTCCGGGATTTGTCGGAACAGCAAAGCATTCTTTAATTTATGGAAGGTCAAAAGAACCGATTAAAGGAGGGATAGTCGGAGAAGTAAAAATAGTCTCACCTGAGGATATAAAGACCGCTCAAGAATCATTAAGTAAAATTTTACAAGAAAAAGCAAGAAGCGAATTAAAAAAAGAAGTGTCTGAAAATTTGAGATTATTAGAAGGCTCTTTTTATGAACAGATAATTGAAACTCATTCAAGTGTAGATTCCGGAATTCAGGCTGATAAATTTACTCAATTTGTCAAAATAAGATCTTCGGCTTTAGTATTTAAGCAGGACGATTTAAGGAATCTTATTGAGAAGAATTTAACCAAGAGTATAGTTCGGGAAAGAAAAATATTGAGCCAGATTTTAAAAACTTCCTATGGCCAAGGACAGATTAATTTTGACAAAGGACAAATGACAGTGCCTGTTCATATTGAAACAGTTGCTGTTTGGGAAATAAAAACAGACGAAATTAAGAAACAGATAGCCGGTAAAGATGAAAGCGAACTGCGTAATTATTTGCAAGGTCAAAGTGGTATTAAACGAGCCAAAGTTTCTTTTTGGCCATTTTGGGTGAAACGAGCTCCCTATTCAGCGAACAAAATTAAAATAACCGTTAACCCCGTTAGAGAATTTGAGTAAGAATTTAAAACTACTGATACTAACTATATTTAAAAATCGAAGTCTATCAGAATAAAAATAAATTTCGAGATTGACACCGAAAAATATTTCTGATAAGATAGAATAATATGACCAAGGAAATTATTCAAATTGAAGGTACTGTTATAGAGACTCTGCCAAATGCTACTTTTAAAGTAAAACTTGATACAGGACATGAAATTTTGGCTCATATTTCAGGAAGGATGCGGATGAATTATATTCGAATTCTGCCCGGTGACAGAGTGATTGTAGAAATAAGTCCTTATGATTTAACAAAAGGAAGAATAGTAAGGAGATACAAATAATATGAAAGTACGTGCATCTATTAAAAAAATTTGTCAGTGGTGTAAAATAGTTAAACGAAAAGGTCGGCTTTATGTTATATGTAAAAATCCCAAACATAAGCAAAGACAAGGATGAATAAAATAAAAATTTAAAAATCAAAATGAAAAATTATCCATCCATTTCGCTAGGCGAGGCATTACGGGCGGCTAATGTGTAAAATTTAAAATGGTTTAATACAAATAATTCTTTTTAAATTTTGTTAATTTTGTATTTAATTTTGATATTATGGTAAGAATTGCCGGGGTAATTATCCCAGAGAATAAAAGAATAGAGATTGCGCTAACCTATATTTATGGAATAGGACGGTTTTTGGCTAGGAAGATTTTAAATGAGACCCATATCGATTTTAATAAAAGAACCAAAGATCTTTCTCAAGAAGAAATAAATAAACTCCGAGCCGTAATAGAAAAAGATTTTAAAATAGAAGGTGATCTTCGTCGAATGGTTATGCTTAATATAAAAAGATTGAAGGAAATTGGATCTTATAGAGGGATTCGCCACACTAAAGGTTTGCCAGTAAGAGGTCAAAAAACAAAGACAAATACAAGAACTGTTCGAGGTAATGTTCGTCGAACAATGGGAAGCGGGAAAAGAAAGGGTGCTAAGAAAACATAAAAAATAAAAATTTAAAAATCAAAATGAAAAATTATCCATCCATTTCGCTAGGCGAGGCATTACGGGCGGCTAATGTGTAAAATTTAAAATGGTTTAATACAAATAATTCTTTTTAAATTTTGTTAATTTTGTATTTAATATGTCATTTTGATATTTTATTTTCGCATTATGGGTAAAAAAAGAATTAAAAAAATTGAGGAGACAACTGAAGAGATAAAGATATCTCATGAGTCTAAACCTAAGACTAAAGGGAAAAAGATAAAAAGGACTATCACCAAAGGCCAGGCTCATATTCAATCCACCTATAATAATACGATTATTACTCTGACAGATTTGAATGGAGCAGTTTTAGCTTGGGCTTCGGCCGGGTTAGTCGGTTTTAAGGGAGCGAAAAAATCTACTCCTTACGCGGCTACTATTACCGCAAAAGCAGTTGCTGAAAAAGTAAAAAGGATTAATCTTCAAGAGATTGATGTTTTTGTCAAGGGAACCGGCAGTGGTCGAGAGTCGGCCATTCGAGGCCTGGCAGCCAGCGGTTTAGTTATAAATTCTATTGTTGATGTCACCCCTATTCCTCATAACGGTTGTCGACCGCCGAAAGTGAGAAGAGTATAATTTATTAATAAATTTATCAAATATAAGACTTACAGCAAAAGGAAAAATGTTTTGAATGATTATAAAGAAAGCCTAAAAACGCTACTAAAATTTTGTTCAAGAATTAATACTTTTTGGTTTTAAAAAGAGAAGGAATTATGTCAACATTCAAATATTGATATAGTAGTTGTAACAAATTTCATTTTTCATTTTTTATTTTCATATTATGGCACGAAATCTTAATCCAAAATGCAAACAATGCCGTCGGGAAGGCAAAAAACTCTTTTTGAAAGGGGAACGTTGTTATACCCAAAAATGTGCTATGATTAAAAAGGCTTATCCGCCGGGAATGCACAGAGATAAACGTCGGCGCGGAGCCTCTGAATACGGTTTGCAACTTAGGGAAAAACAGAAAGTTAAAAGAATTTATGGAATTTTGGAGCGACAGTTTAATAAATATTTTAAGGAAGCTTCTCAAAAAAAAGAAAATATTGGCGAGGTTATTTTGAGATTTTTAGAAATGCGTTTTGACAACGTAGTCTATCGTCTTGGATTTGCCTCGTCTCGCTCTCAAGCTCGCCAGCTTGTCAGTCATAACCATTTTTTAATTAACAATAAAAGAGTAAATGTTGCTTCTTATAGGGTTAAAATAAATGATATTATTTCTGTTAAAAAAAGTAGCCTAAATCAGAAATATTTTAAAGATTTAAAAGGAACTTTGAAAAATCATCAGGTTCCTTCTTGGCTTTCTTTGGATAAGGACAAATTAAAAGGGGAAGTCATCGCGATTCCCAAGAAAGAAGATATTGAATCAGCACTTGAAATGCAATTAGTTGTAGAATATTATTCAAGATAAATTTAAGGAGAATTAATTTATGCAAACTATTATTTTGCCAGAAAAACCTAAAATTATTAAAAAAGAAAAAAGTCGAGCTGTTTTTGAAATTAAGCCTCTTTTTCCGGGATATGGGGCGACTTTAGGAAACGCCTTAAGACGGGTGTTGCTTTCGAGTCTCCCCGGAGCCGCTATAACTTCAGTTAAAATTGCAGGAGTCTCTCATGAATTTTCAACTATTCCTCATATTATGGAAGATGTTGTTGAAATTATTCTTAATTTAAAACAGTTGAGGTTTAAAATGTACTCTGAAAAGCCGGTTAAGATCTATCTAAAAGTTAAAGGCGAAAAGGAAGTAAAGGCTGAAGAAATTAAAATTTCTTCGTCGATAGAAATTGTTAATAAGGATGCTCATATTGCTACTTTAACCAACAAGAAAGCTTCTCTTGAAATGGAAATGCTTCTTGAAAAGGGTTTGGGTTATCTTCCAGTGGAACAGCGAACTGAAACGAAATTACCCATTGGAACTATAGCTATTGATGCTCTTTTTACGCCAGTACGAAAAGTAAGTTATGATATCGAGAATATGCGAGTTGGTAAAATGACTAATTATAATAAACTGACTTTAGAAATTGAAACAGATGGCACTATTTCGCCAGAAGATGCTTTTAAGTCCGCAGTGGATATTTTAGTCGATCATTTTAGTTTATTGAGCGGAATTCTTAAGACTCCTGAGATTCGAAGCAAGGAAAATGATTTTAAAGAAGAAGTAGAAGAAGAAACAAATAAGAAAGAAAAAAAAGAAAAAGAAGAAAATACTTTATTATTTGAAGTAACGAGACTTAATATTCCCATAAGAGTAGTCAATATTTTAAAAACCAACAGGATTAAAACTATAGGAAGTTTAGTTAAAAAGAAAGAAGAAAGTTTAGCAAAAATAGAAGGTTTAGGTCCTGAAGGCATAAAGAATATTAAAAGGGAATTAAGTAAATTAGGATTAACACTTAAATCTTAATTGCTATGAAACATTTAAAGTCTGGGCGAAAATTATCAAGAAAAAGGGGGGAACGTAAGGCTTTATTGAAAATTTTAGCCACCAATCTTATATTACACAGAAAAATAACTACTACCCGGGCGAAAGCAAAAGAAGTTGCTCCCTTTTTTGAACACCTAGTTAATGTAGCAAAAAAAGAAAATTTAGCTTCCAAGAAGAAAATTCATAGCATTTTTTCAAAAAAAGTGGCTGAAATTTTTATTAAAGAATTAGGTCCAAAATATAAAGATCGCAGCGGCGGGTATACAAGAATAACAAAACTCGGTTCTCGTAAGGGTGACGCAGCTGAGATAGTAAAATTAGAATTGGTATAGTAAAAATTAAAAGTTCAAAGTTATTTTTTCAATGAAAAAATTAATCAAAAAGAAAAATATGATAAAGCGAAGCTGGCATTTGATTGACGCTGACAGAAAAGTTTTGGGGAGGTTGGCTGCAGAAATAGCTTTACTTTTGCGCGGAAAAAATAAAGTTGATTTTGCTCCTAATGTTGATGGCGGAGATTATGTAGTAGTAATTAATACTGATAAGATTCAGGTCAGTGGCAGAAAAAACAAGCAAAAAACATACTGGCATTATTCTGGATATCCAGGCGGCATTAAATCTGTTTCTTATGAGAAATTATTCGAAAAAGATTCAACAAAGGTTTTAGCCAAAGCCGTTTTCGGGATGCTTCCTAAAAATAAATTAAGAGCAGGGATGATGAGGAGATTGAAGATGTATAAGGGAAGTGAGCACCCATATAAAAATAAACTCAAAGTTTAAAACTGCTATAATTTTTAATTTCTAATTTTCATTAAATTTAGAACCAGTCGTTTCGTTCCCTACAAGCTTTGAACTTGTTCCAGGATCTTCAATTCCATACTCCATATGTTAAAATAATAATTTTTGAAACGAATAGTAGTCCTGTCTGCCTGTGCGTTGTCTGCCTGCTGCCCCAGCGGGACAGGCAAATTCTGAAATAAATTCGGAATGACAATTCGTAGTTTAGAAATTAAGAAATTAAAAATTCAATAAAAATTAAAAATTAAGAATTAGAAATTTTATTTATATGGTTTCTGAAAAAAAAGTAACAAAAAAAGAAGAATTGAAAAAAGAAGTAAAATCTCCAAAACCCGAGAAGTATTATGAAGCGGTTGGGCGCAGAAAGAGCGCTGTTGCTCGGGTACGCTTATATCCAAAGAGACCACTCAAACCCGGGAGCCCCTTAGAGCTTTTGATTAACAATGATAAATCTCTTAAAGATTATTTCCCTTTTTTAGAACATCAGCTTATTGCTATCAGCCCTTTAAAACTGACTAAAAATGTTGATCGGTTTAATGTTTTAGTCAAAGTGAGAGGGGGCGGTCCTAAAGCTCAAGCAGAAGCGGTTCGTCACGGGCTTGCCCGGGCACTTGTTATTTTTAATCAAAATTTTAAAAAACGTCTTAAGCGAGCCGGATTTTTAAGACGTGACCCGCGGGTTAAAGAAAGAAAAAAGCCCGGCTTAAAAAAAGCCCGACGTGCCCCTCAATGGAGAAAGAGATAAGGGTTTTAGAATTTATCTGAGGAACATTTTGCTACAAAATTTGCTGTAGAAAAAAGAAATTTTTCGTTGTTTTTCGTTGGTTCAATCGTCTCGATTGAACCACAGTTTTAGTTTTCTCACAATCAAAATATTAAGGTTCAGTCCTGTCTGTCTGTGCGTTGCTTGCCTGCCGCCCCAGCAGGGCAGACAGGCCTGGACGGCTGAGGGCTAATAGTATAATTAAATAAAAAAGGCTGTCTAAAACAACTTTGTTTATCGTATATCGATTATTCCCGAGAAAAAAGCAAATAGTAAACCGTATAATTTTTTCTTTTCCATTATAGAATTTATAAGTTATAAAAAAACAGCGCGCTATCACACCGTTTTTTTGTAAAATAAATTTACTTTTATTTATCGCGGCAATTCTGCCTCGTATAGAGATCTCGTCCCGTCTTTTTCATCCGTGAAATATAACTTTTTAGTTTTCGCATCACAAAATATTTTTTGGTTTTCTTTTTTAGTTTCTATAAAATCTATTACATTCCGCTGGTCTCGGTCGTCAAGTTCAATGCATTTGATTTTGTTTCCGACAACAAAAAATATATGCTCAAAATCCGGATACCAGATACTTTGAGTTATTTTTTCGCTAAAGCGGGTAATTAATTCTTTTTCTCCTTTTTTCTTTTTTGGCTGAGTTTCTTTATCTTTTAGATACAAAACCCATATTTCATTTTCAGTCTGGTAAAGAAGTTTTTTACTATCTTGGGAAAATTCAGCCATTAAAACTTTTTCTTCAATAGAAATAGGTTTGTCAGTTTCGTCAATGAGATAAAGCATACCCTTTGAATCTAAAATAGCAAATCTTTCTTTGGGCGAGGTAATAATTTTCTGCTTTATGCCTTGAGATATATTTGGCAGAGGATTTAATGTTACTTGTTTTTTATTTTTTCCGTCAAGACTTGCCTTATAAAGAATTCCAGCAGGCCCTTGAATCCAGTAGAGAGTATTTTGTTCTATAGTCCATCCTAAAACGTTATTGATATTCAAATCATTTGTAGTTTTATTAAGATAATTTACTTGCCAGAGGCTCCCTTCTTTTAGATAGAAAATTTTTTCATTATTATGCGGATGCCATCTAAAATCATCCGCGCTTATCTCGTCGTTAGGAAATGAAACAAGATCAGTTAAATCAATAAGTTCGCTTGGTTTTCTAATGTCTATAACAAACCATTTCTTTCTATTTCCGACTATACCGGCGAATAATAATTTTTGAGAGTTCCAAGACCATTCAAATCCGGAATAATTTTGAGTATGAGATAAACCCCAGGAGTTCTCGGTGATAATTTGAGTTTCATTTTTATCTTCAAGATTAACAATCCATATTCCAGCTTTTTCTTTATCAGATTCGCTGTAAGCGATTTTTTTTCTATCGGGAGAAAAAATAAAGTTTTCAACGTTATTTGAGGACAGTTTTTTAAGGGTAGGCCGTTTAGGGAGTAAAAGAATATTTTCAGCTTTTGTGACAAGCCCCGGTTCTATTTTTAATCTTTTTTTCCAGGGATGATAGCCGTCTTTTCTAAGTAGAACTTCGTAGTCGCCGGGAATAAGCCCATTGAATCCGATAAAACTTTTTAATCCTTCAATATTTGGAAGCATTCGTTTCTTTTGGATTTGGCCATTGAAATAGATATCAGTCTTTGAAGGTGTGGATTGTAAAATTATTGCTCCGGTTTGGACAAATTTTTTTTCTTGCCAATTCCAGCGGAATCCCCACGTATGAAGAAGAATTAAAGGAGTAAGAATAATAAATAAAATGAAAGAGGTAATGAATAGTAACTGTCGTATTTTATGAATCATTAGAATGTTTTTAATAAAATTTATATTTTAAATTTAACATATTTTCGGTCTTAAGACAATTATTTTTTAAATCTACTTTGCCATTTAATCTGGACATTCTCGGTTTAATATATCTATGATAAATTCCTTTATCCAAAATATGCCAGTGGAATTGGGGGTTAAATTCACTTCCATTACCGCCTTGAATTGAATGGACGGTAGCTTAGACAAAACATAGTCAGTCAATAAACTAAATAGAATTCTTCTGATTGCATCTTTCATAAATTTTTAAATCCTTAACTCTGGCGCAATCATCGATAGCGTATATTGACAAAATCTCTTTTTAGTTATGCCGGGAATTGGTTCTAAAAATTTAACATCTATTTGGAGATAATGATCAGGGATGGTTTTTTAAGAAGGCAATAATGTTGATTGGCTGACAGACGGTTCATTTGGAGTCTTTTAAAAATCTGATAAATTTTTGAAATTCGGAGAAATATGCTACAATTTGAAAATAAAAAATAGATGTCATTGCGAAGGAATTTAGTTCTGAAACAATTCTGTAGATTTAGAATAATTTTTGATTTTTAACTTTCTCCATCTTTTTGCGGGATTGCTTTGTCGTTCCTTTTAATCGTTTTTTTTGCAATGGCACCGCTTATTATGATTTTTTTAATAAAAGGCAAAAAATACCATCGCCGAAGGATTTTTTTAGGACTAAAAAGGAGGCGTGCTCCGAAGATTTACGCTGGGTCGCGAAGAGCAGGTTCAAGCCGCTCAAGAATCATTTTCCAAAAAATTATCTGGCAAGGATTATTAGGAGGACTATTTGTCGGAATAATTTGGATTATTTTTTTCTCGCCGGTATTCAGAATAAAAGAAGTAAATATTACCGGAAATGAATCGGTATCTCAAGAAGAAATTAATCAGACATTAAAGACGGTTTTTGAAAAGAGATTTTTCTTGATTTTTTCCGGGGATAATATAATTTTTTTTAATGAAGAAGAAGCAAAAAAACTGCTTCTTGAGAAAAATCTTTATTTTGAAAGTGTTAAGGTTAAAAAAATTTTTCCAAATTTAGTAAAAATAGAAATTAAAGAAAAAAAAGCCAAGCTTGCGTGGTGTCAAATTATTCAAAAAGAAAATTCCAAAAACTCAGAAAACGAAATGGAAGAAATAGAAATTGACAATTCTGAAGATGAAGATAAAATTTCAGAACAGAGCCAGTGCTTTTGGGTTGATGAAACTGGTATAGCATACAGCCAGACTCCGCCGTTAAAAGATTTAAAAATGTCTTTAGATAGTCTCAAAAAAGAACATATATTAATTTTAAAAGAGAAAAATAAGAAGGTTGTTGAATTTGTAAAGTTAGGAACAAAAGTTGCTAACCCTGAATTTATTAATTCTGTTCTATGTATATCGAAGGCACTTTCAAGTGCAGTAGATCTTAAAGTAGTTGATTTTGAAACTCCGGGTGCGGCTTCCCGCGAACTTCATGTTACTACCAGCGAAGGTTGGAAAATATATTTTGATACTTCAAGGAATATAAAAAGCCAAGTCGATGCCTTGGCTAATGTTTTAAGAGAAAAGATTAAAAAGAAAGAAAGAAAAAATTTGGAGTATATTGATTTAAGGGTGAAAAATAGGGTTTATTATAAATGATTAGAAGGTGACATTCGTGAATATCGCCTTCGGTAATCAGAGAATTATTCTATATTATAAACAAATATAGAATACCCGATTTGAGCCACTGGCTTGTAACTTTCAAGCCAAGCATAAGAACTTTCTCGAGGTTTATTGCTTGTCCATTGAAAAGGACTAGCGCTGACAGCCAGCCAGCCGGTAGTTGGGCCTTTATCAGCGCCCCATGGCACAAATTTTTCTCCAAGATAATATTCTGGACTGCCGCCGCCAAAGTAATCCAGTTTTATTTTATTAATATTATTTTTTTCGACAAATTGAGCAAGCCGCTTTAGATCCTGTCCCCAGTCGCAATTAGAGTCAACCATATATTTGTATCCCTTTTGCGGCCCGCCGATTAATTCATTGAAATAAGCTAAATATGATGGATAAATTTTCAAATTAGCAACGCCATACCAAATCAAAAGAATTATAAGAAATAAATTATAAGAGATAAGTAGTAAGGATTTTTTGGAATATTTAGTTTTATTTTGAATATAATTTTGAGCTTTTATAACTTGTCCGGCGGTTAACGTGTACAAAAATGGAAATATAGGAAGAATATATCTAATTCCCAATTGAAGTTTACTGTTTATCGCAAGCCCTAATAAAAGAATAATAAAAGCGACAATTCCGATTTGAATATAATTATTATGGAGAAAATCAGAAATTCTTTTTTTGAGATTTTTTTCTTTTCTTTTAACTATTTTCCATATAAAGAACAAACAAGCTAAATATAATAAAATTTGTCCAGCGATTGGTTCTTTAATCAAATAAGCGACAAAATAATAATTCCACCATCTTTGACCTATTTCTCCCATAAAATAAGTTGTATGTCCCCCAGTTGAATGAGCAAAAACCATTATAAGTCCAAGAAGATATTGGCTATACGGTTTTAAAATTGGATTGTTATGCATTTTATGGAGAATTCCTTGGACATTGTCGTATTTAGGATCTCCCAAAGACTCATCTATCAGGCGGTGTCCCATATCAAGAGGCATATTTGCGATGTGAAATTGATAAAAAGTTCCGACAAAAAGATAGGCGATAATAAAAATTAAAAAGAGGCAACCGATATAAAATGAAGTTTGCTTTAGTAAACTGATCCAGCGCGATGGCGTGTTTCTTATATTAGGAAGCGGCCGGGAAGTCAAGGAAAATAAGAATATTGTCAATCCAAAAATCGGAATTAAAATAATTCCTGAAAATTTAGCCAATTGGCATAAAGCGAAGGTAAAAGCGGCGATAAAAAGCGTTTTCCATGACGGATTTTTTAAGAATTTCCAAAAATAGTAGAAAGAAATAAAGAAAAATGCAGTTATTCCCAGATCCATCGTTACAAAACGGCTGTGAGCCAGAATGTTTGGTGAAAGCGTATAAAGAAAAAGTGCTAAGAGTCCGGCTTTCGGACCGTAAAGTTCTTTTGTCCATTTAAAGACAAAGAAACCTAAAAGAATGGCCAAGAAGACAATTGGGAGTCGTGAAAAAAAAATCATTTTATCAGCGTCGTTATCGGAAAAATAAAGGAAAACATCGCCCAGCAACCATTGGCCGTTGGTTTCATTTTTCCATGCTGGATGATCTGAAGGGAAATTCGGTTTCAAAAATAGAAGAGGAAAAGCGGCTAAGTCTTTAATCAAAGGCGGATGTTCTGGATTGAGCCGATAATCCTGTTTGGTTAAATAAGAATAACCGGCAACAATATGAGGTATTTCGTCTCTAATCGCCGAATCATCTCGCATGCTCCCGAAAGCGAGGACGAACATTATGATTAATAAAATGGCAGCGAAAAAATTAGCTTGTTTAGATTTTGGGTTCATAATGAAAATTCAAAATTCAAAATTTAAAAGTTTTACATCTATTATGCCATTAATCCACTTTTGAATTATAATTTTGACTTTTGATTTTTAACTTTTGATTTTGTCTCTGGTATATCCAGAATCCGTCTTTTTCTTCAATTTTACCTTTTTTAAATTTTGTCTGCAATTTGCTAAATAGTTCTTTGTCATAAGTCATTATCACGATGACTGTTTTTTTATCGAGTAAAGTTATTTTATCTAGCTCATTAGTTTTTAAATATTCAATATTTTCTTTGGGATAAGTCGTAAATCTTATTGTCTGAATAAGATTAAATCCTTCTCCTCCGCCTTGGTTGACTATCACATATTTTTTGGTGTCTGAAGATAGAGAATTAAAATAATTGCCAATACCAACTAAATTTTCCAAGAAAGCGCCTCTTACTTCAGGATTTTTTGCCCAATCGAAAAAATATTTATTGAAGTTAAAAGCAGCGGTATTGAGTAAGAATAAAATTATTGTAAATTCCAAAATTGGCTTTGATATTTTTTTTAGAAATTTAGGATAGAATTCGCTTCTAATGAACAAATTAGCTTTTTTAACAGACCAATAGAAACCAAGTGCGGTAAAAATGTAGACTACCGGAATTACCCCGATAGTTCTTAAGGCATGAGGAATACCTTCGGCAGTTGAGACAGCCGGGAGAAGCATAATTAAAAACCAAGAAATTAAAAACCCGGAATTTTCATTAGTGATTTTTGAATTTATATCTTCTTTTTTAAAACTTCTTTTTATTTTTTTAGACAATTGAATAATTGAGATAAAAAGGCCAAGGGCAAAAAATATTCCTACCGGCCAATAAAGCATCGGTTCATCCACATAATTATGACGCCAATTTCCATCTCCTTTAAAATTGAACATCCCCAGAGTTTTTATAAAGCTTGAAGCAAATGCTTTGGCAGGTTCATCTTCGGCGGCAAAAATTGAAACGTCGGTGGCTCGACCAATAAAATCATTTGGATTTTCAATGAAATAAATTCCGATTGGTAAAGCAACGATAAAAGTAAAAATTAAAAAGCAAAAAGTAAATGTCAACCATTTTTTCTGGAGATTGCTTTTCCAATAGATAAATAAAAAATTTAGCAAAACTATCAAAACTATCAGGGGGGCAACCCTAAAAGCAATGTAAGTATGGAATCCCAAGCCAAAGAAAATTCCAGATAGTGCAAAGTTCCATATTTTTTTTTCTCGGAATCCCTTAAATAAAAAATAGAAAGAAAAAACCAAAAACAGAGGCGTTAAGATAGCCCGAAAAGCAATGCGGCTGAAATTAATATGCCAAAAAGAAACAGCCGTAAAAAAACTGGACAGGAGTGCTATTTTTTCATTGAAGATTTCTTTAGTTAATAAATAAAGCCCGAGAATTGTAAAGATTCCAGCCAAAGCCGCGACAATGTTCATAGCAAAAATACTTACTCCGAATATCCGGAAAGAAAAAGCAATTAAATTTATAAAAAGTCCCTCCCGACCGTTATTGTTTGGATAAAAAACTTTATACTCGCCAGTCTCCATAGCTCCAATCGCGTCCATTCCATTTTGAGCAACGTCAGGATAGAGTCCGGGAGGGATTGAATCCAATCGCCAGAGACGGAAGAAGCCAGCAATAACTAAAATGACTAGAATTAAAAAAAGACTTTGATATTTTTTAAACCTTTTCATATTCATATTTTATCATATTATTGAAATTATCACAAAATTATGGTATAATATAAATATTCTACAGAAAATAAGGTATATTAAAATGATTTTTCGTTATTTAATTCATGTTCCTATTAAACCATTTTCCTTGATCAAGAACTTTTTTCGGCTTTGGTATATAGAAGGTTCGGATTCTTATTGGCAGAAAAGTTTTCTTCTTTTAGGAAGTTTTGAACAGGAAATTGCAGTTATTCCAACCATTTATCATTGGCTTTCTCCACTTTACCAAGATTATTCTATAATGGGTCGCGTGCTCGGCCCTATTTTTCGTACCGGCCGAATTATTTTTGGAATCACTTTCTATTTTATTATAATCGTCGCTATAGCAATTGGTTACTTGGTTTGGATGGGGCTACCTATTTTTGTTCTGGTAATGATTTTATTGAATATTTTTGGATAACTATGGTTATTGGCTTAAATAAATCTAATAAAAAGCAAAAAGCTAAAATAGTTGTTTGTTCAACCTGCAAAGGCTGGGGATGGGGAAAGCATAAGAGATTTACTTGTCCGGTTTGCCAGGGAAAGGGAGTCTGGTTGGATTATAAAGGCGGCATCTATTATTGTAGAGGATCGTTTTCAGGTACTCTTCCTTCTTATCGGGCGAATATCAGATTAATTCCAGTAGCTGTAAGAACAATTTGTTTTACAATTTTATGCTTTGGAATTCTTATCGGAATAAGGTTTTCTTTAATCCATCCTTTGGGTTTTTGGTCATTAATTCTTGTTTCTGGAATAAGTCCTCTTTTTTTCTGGATTGGATTAGCTGCCGGTCTTTATCTTCTTTATTATTTTACAGTAAGAGAAAGAGCACAAAGACAAATTTCCTTTTCTTATTTTGGTATATTTTTAAATCCTAAAGTCTCTCCTCCGAGGAGTCCGGTAAACATTGCTGATTTTATTTCACCAAGAGCAAAAATTGTATTAGAAGATGCTTTAGATTTAGCTTATACTTATGGGCAAGTTCCACACCCTTTACATTTACTCAAAAGCCTCTTTTCAGTTAAGAAAATTGAGCAAACTCTGATAAGGTTGGAAATTAAACCCAATTCTTTTGAAAAGGAAATTTCCAAAAGAATAGCTCGTCTGGCTCCGAATGAAATTGGAGGGCAGGGATGCGTACTCTCGCCCTCATTAAAAAAAATTTTATTATTAGCATTAGAAGAATCATTGATTTTGGGAGCAAAATCAATTTCGGAAAATTCTTTATTTTTAGCTTTAATAAGAGCCGAAGAAACAAACCAGCTCTTTAAAAATCGCGAAGTAGAGCCGGAAGATGCCCGTAATATTGTTCTCTGGCTTAAAGCAAAAGTTTTTAAGCCAAGATTTTTTTTATTTAGAAGAAAGAGACCGAGAAAGATTGAACATCGGATAATGAACCGGGCCTGGACCGCGCGCCAGACTCCGACGTTGGATCGGTTTAGCCGTGATTTTACCGATTTAGCTCGAATGGGTCTTTTGGGTTCGGTTGTTGGCCGAGAGCGGGAGCTTAATGAAGTAATTAGAATTTTAGCCCGGACAACTAAAAATAATGTTCTTTTAATCGGAGAAGCTGGTAGCGGTCGGACAACTATTGTTAAAGCTTTAGCTCGAAAAATAGTTAGAAATGAAGTTATCCCGTCTGTTGCTGATAAGCGAGTTGTCAGGCTTGATGCGGGAGCAGTTGTCGCAGGTGTAAGAGCAGGGGGCGGACTTGAGGAGCGATTACTTGAAATTTTAAATGAAATTAGGATGGCCGGAAATATTATTCTTTTTATTCCAGGCATTCATAATTTAGCTGAAGCCGGCAAGAGAGAATCTTTTAATGCTGCGGAAATTTTAACTC
Organism: uncultured Candidatus Saccharibacteria bacterium; assembly: GCA_964430135.1. Lineage (GTDB taxonomy): Bacteria > Patescibacteriota > Minisyncoccia > JAHIHE01 > DAOWLE01 > CAYSEG01. The sequence goes on from CAYSEG010000004.1 coordinate 16,898, forward strand.
CGGCTTTTTCTGAAGGGACATTTCAAGTGATTGGCACGACTAATTTTCTTGATTATCATCGCTCTATTGAACGGCGGGCTGATTTTCGTGATATTTTTGAAAAAGTTTTCGTGGAAGAAATTAGCGAAGAAGAAGCTCTTCAAGTTTTAGCCAGCCAGGCGGTAATTATTGAAGAAGAAGAGGGAGTAACCCTTACTTTTGGAGCAATTAAGAAAGCAGTTGAACTTTCAAAGCGCTATATTCCTGACAAACTTCTTCCGGGGAAAGCAATGGATCTTTTGGCTGAGACTGCCGTGGTTGTAAGATCTCGTGGCAGAGGGGCACTTGTTCGCGATGAAGATATAATGGAAGTGATTACTGAAAAGACCGGAATTCCTCTGACAAAAATTACCGCTACCGAGAGCCAGCGTCTTTTAAATCTTGAAGATGAAATCCACCAGCGGATTATTGATCAAACCGAGGCAGTCAAGGCGGTTTCTGAAGCCATTCGTCGGGTGCGGGTAGGATTGAAGCGTGAGCAAAAACCAGTTGGCACTTTTCTATTTTTAGGGCCCACCGGCGTAGGAAAAACAGAATTAGCCAAAGCTTTAACTGAGGCATATTTTGGTCATGAACGAGCAATGATTCGTCTGGATATGTCTGAGTTTCAAACCATCGGTAGTATTAATCGTTTAATTGGCTCTCCGCCTTCTGAAGATTCAGCGGGAATGGGCGGCAGGCTGACTGAGGCGGTGAAAAGAAAGCCATTTTCCTTGATTCTTCTTGATGAATTTGAAAAATCTAATCGCGATGTAGTTAATTTATTTTTGCAAGTTTTTGATGATGGTCGTCTGACCGATGGTTTGGGTAGAACAGTTGATTTTACTAATACGATTATTATTGCCACTTCCAATGTTGGTTCAAAAATTATTCAAGAGCATCTTAAAACTGGGAAATCTATAGAAGAACTAAGGCCTAAAATTGAAAAAATCTTGCTTGATTATTTCAGGCCAGAGCTTCTTAATCGTTTTACCGCTAAAATTATTTTTAAAGCCCTTTCGGGCGAAGATATAAAAGCAATTGCCCGTCTTCAACTTAAAAGATTGTCCCAGAGATTAGAGGAAGCGCAGGGTATAGCTTTGACTTTTACCGAAGAAGCAGTAGAAAAAATTGCCAAGCACGGCTATAGTTCGACTTATGGTGCAAGATTCCTTCAACGCCTAATTGAAAAAAAAGTTGAAAATTTCTTAGCTGAGAAAATTTTAAGAGGCGAAGTGAAAAGAGGCGAAAAGCTTTGCTTTGACGCATCGGATATGAAGTAGAAAAATCAAAAATTAAAAAATCAAAATAATATTCCAAAAGTGGAATTCAGGACTTTGTCTAAAATAGAAGAGCCGATGTTGATAATTTTTAGAAAAAGAAGATGAATATTTAGAGCAATTTCTAAAATCAATTATAAAGATTTTCAAAAAGAAATCAAAATAGCTAAAAATTTGATTCTAATTATAATAAAAGGAACATTTTATGGTTTTGACGGGGAAAAGCTATCTAATTAATTACTAATCGGATACACAGAGTTTGATTGCAGAATTTATTAAAAATAAAAAGATAACACATATAGTGCGGTCGCACTATATGTGTTATAATTATCTGTAAGAATTAACCGCGTTGTTTACATTTCTTTAGGATAAAAATAATTGGTTAATTGTTCCATAGGAATAAGATTGTTAATTCCTTTGTACGGCTTCACGGTGTTGTAGTAATTAACGAACCGAATATGCGGGTGTCAGGTGAGCCCGTTTATGGATAGTCATATTGCTTACACTTTATCCTAAAAGGGGCTAGAAGTGCAAACAACGCTCGTAGTTTTTACAAATAAGGAGATTAAAATTTATGGGAAAAGCAAAAAAATTAAAAGAATTGAGAAAATTAGAAAGACAAGAAAAAATTTCTAAAGAAAAACAAAAGAAGAAAAAATTTTTAGGAATAGGAATAGCAGTGATAGTAATTTGTTTGGCTGTTTTTTCCGTCTATTCTCTAATAAAAAATAATTCCGAAGGTAATTTTGGAGAAAATTCAGGAGTTTCAGAGATTCAAAAGGAAAAAGTTGCTGTTTTGGAAACAAATTTAGGAACAATTAAATTTAAAATGTTTTACAAAGATGCTCCAAAAACTTGTGCTAATTTTGAAAGATTAACCGAGAAAAAATTTTATGATGGTATAAAATTTCATCGGGTGATAAAAGATTTTATGATTCAAACAGGAGATCCGAATAGCCGCGATGACGATTGGTCAGACGACGGTACCGGTGGGCCTGGCTATAAATTTGAAGATGAAATTAATGAACATAAATTAGTGAGAGGGGCAGTTGCGATGGCAAACAGCGGACCGAATACTAACGGCAGCCAATTTTTTATTGTTACCGCAAAAGAAACTCCTTGGCTTGATGGAAAGCATACCGTATTTGGCAAGGTAATTAAAGGAATGGACATAGTAGACAAGATAGGGAATAGTGAGACTAATAAGAATGATCATCCTTTGAAGGATATTGTGGTGGAAAAAGTTTATATTGAAGATAGTTTATAATTATGAAAAAGCAAGATACAGAAATTTTAAAAATTATAAAAAATTTTTCAGAAAAATTGCCGCATTTTCCTGACGGCAGGATTAATTATTCAAATTCCGATACGGCGCCGGTTTTGACCTGTTTTTTAAAATATGAAGATAAAATTCTTCTTTTGAAAAGAAGCGATAAAGTTAGAACTTATCAAGGAAAATGGAATACCGTAGCGGGTTATCTTGATGAACCAAAATCAATCCGCGAAAAAGCGCTGGAAGAAATTCAAGAAGAATTAGGAATTAAAGAAAATAATATTTTGTTAATTAATATCGGAAAATATTATAAATTTACAGATAATGAAATTGAAAAGCACAAAACATGGATTACCTGTCCAGTTTTAGTAGAATTAAAAAATGAACCAGAGATAAGATTAGACCGGGAACATACTAGATATAAATGGATTAGTCCGAAAGAATTAACAAATTTTGACATAGTTCCAAAACTTGATGAAAGTTTGAAAAGGGTACTGGAAAATAAAATAAAAGTTAAATTATAAAATTTTTTATGGAAAGATGGCAAAAAAGAGAAATATTTGAAATTTTCAACAAAATTTCAATTGGTATAATTATCTTAATTGGTCTTTGGTTTATTTATACTCATATTTGTCCTTTATCATGCGATGACGGAGATCGTTGCACAGATGATTTTTGCTCAGCCGGAACCAATTATCAGTGTCAGCATGCGTTTATAGTAAATTGCTGCGGAAATAATAAATGCGAACCAGAAGAAAATTATGAAAATTGTCCTCAAGATTGCCCAAATTGCGACGATTTAAATAAATGCACTCAAGATTCTTTTGATTATCAGAAAGAAGAATGCATAAATTCCGTTATTGAGTGTTGTTGTGGAAATCGTCTATGTGAAGCCAAAGAAGATTATAAGGAAGATCATGAAAATTGTCCTCAAGATTGCCCAAATTGCGACGACAGCAATTCCTGCACTAATGAATGGTGGGATTATGAAAATCAGGACTGTAAGTATGAAATAATAAGAAATTGTTGCGGTAATAAAATTTGCGAAGTTCCAGAAGATAAAAATAATTGTCCGAAAGATTGTCTCATAAATTCTGATGAATACATAGAAGTATGGTTAGCTTTTCAAAGTAAAGGATACAACCAAGGTTATGATTTATACGGTTTTAGGAATTGTTTTTCTGATAAAATAATAATTACTGATTTCGTCTCTTATTTTGACGATAGAAAAGAATTTGAATTTACTAAACCAAAAACATATCCGTCTCAATCATGCCATGATAGATTAGGGTATGTTTTAGAAGATAAAGCCGGAGGATGGAAAGAAGTAGGCGTTTCTTTTAAGGGTAATTTTAATTTGAGATTAATTTACAAAGGAAGTATTTTTAGTTATGAAAGTTATGATAGATACGACGGCAGAGTGATAGGAGAAAAACAGGATCCTAAGAGCAATGCGGAGATCTTTATAATAAAAAAAGACGATCTTAAATTTATTGCTCGTCTTGATGAATAAGATCTGGTGATTTTTTATAAGTTTCCTCTTTGGAGGATATTAGGGGTATGTTTATTCAGTGAAGGATTAATAACACACCTCTAATTTTTCTCAAAAGGAAATAGTTTAAATGAGTGAAGGTGAAAAATTATTTGAGAAAATTTTAAGGAAGACACTTTGGTTGTGGCTTCCTGTTGCTGTTTTAATAAAACTTCTTAGGGAAATGATAAAAAAAGAGAAAAAATAATATGACCGAGCTTTTTATTGGAACTTCTGGCTGGAATTATGAACATTGGCGAGCGGGAATATTTTATCCAGAAAATCTTCCAAGCAGAGAAGAGCTAAGGTTCTATTCAGAGCATTTCAAAACGGTAGAATTAAATGCTTCTTTTTATCATTTGCCAAAAGCTGAAACTTTTGATAATTGGTATAGCCAGACTCCCGATGACTTTTTATTTTCAGTAAAAGCAAGCCGCTTTATTACTCATATTAAGCGATTGAAAGATTGTCGCAATCCTTGGAACCGCTTTATTGATAATGCTAAAAATTTAAAGGAAAAATTAGGGCCGGTTCTTTTTCAACTGCCGCCGCGTTGGAAAGTTGATAGAGAGCGGTTAAGAGATTTTGTTAAAATTTTAGATAAAAAGTTTAAATATGTTTTTGAATTTCGGGATTATTCTTGGTTTTGTGATGAAGTATATAAAATTCTAAGAAGAAGGAACATTGCTTTTTGTATCGCTGATTCGCCTAATTTGCCGTCAGCAGAAGAAATTACCGCTGATTTTATTTATATTCGTTTTCATGGAAGTGAAAGTTTATATTCTTCAAAATATACTAATAAAGAATTAAAAAACTGGGCGAAAAAAATTGAAAAATTCTTGAAAGAAGGTCTTGATGTTTATGTTTATTTTAATAATGATGCTTATGGATATGCCGTAGAAAATGCCAGAGAAATTTCTCAGATTCTTAAGGGTATTATTGCGAGGGAATGATAGCTTTTCGAAGCAATCCCGGATTTTTGGAAGCAATGGGATTGCCACGCTCTCCGCGCATAAAAATTTATGCGCGGCCGTTCGCAATGACAATTATTTAATATATGATAGAAGTTTTAGTTTTTGTTTTTTTTCTAATTATTTTTGTTTGTCTTTTTATCTACGCTTTGCCGGCTATATTAACAATTGGGCCGATTCCGACACCAAGGAGAGTAGCTAAGAGAATATTATCAGAAGTTCAACTAAAGCCAACGGATGTTTTTTATGATTTAGGCGCCGGCGATGGCCGCCTTCTAATTGAAGCGGCTAAAAATTATCATTGCAAGGCTGTTGGGTATGAATTGATGATGCCGGTATATCTTATTGCTCGGCTCAAAATTTTTCTTTCAGGCCAGTCTCAAAATATTCGTCTTTATTTTCGCGATTTTTACGCTCAAGATTTAAGTAAAGCTGATGTTATTTTCTGTTATTTAATTCCTAATGCAATGAAAATCTTAGAAAAAAAGTTTAAAGAAAAGCCGCCCAGAAGCGGAACACGGATAATTTCTTACGCTTTTTCTATTAAGGGTTGGAAGCCAAAAAAAATTATTAGAGTTGATAAAAAAAGCTTTCCAATATTTATTTATAAAATTTGATTGTCATGGTGAGTTTGTTGAACTATAACAATATCACCTTTCAACAAACTCAGGGCGACATTTATGTATCATGGATAAAAATTTCTTATACGCCATAGCAACTTTAGTCGGAACAATTGTTGGAGTGGGGATTTTCGGTATTCCGTATGCGGTGGCGCGCTCGGGATTTTTAATCGGTATGATTTGGTTTATTGTTTTAGGGATAGTTACTATTCTGATTCATCTTGCTTATGGAGAAGTAGTTCTTAGAACCTATGGTACGCATCGTCAGATAGGTTATGTAGAAAAATATTTAGGAAGGCGGGCGAAAAAGATAAATCCATTTATTATACTTTTTTCACGCTATGGGGCGCTTTTGGCTTATATTATTATTGCTGGCCAATTTTTATTTATTATTTTTGAAGGAACTTTTGGAATTAGCGCTTTTTTTTGGAGTGTTATTTTTTTTGTTTTCGGTTCTTTGTTTATTTTTTTTGGTTTGAAATTAATTGCCAAAGGAGAAGTGTTTATGACCGCTCTTCTCATTGTTGTTATTGGAATTCTTTTAGGAAAAGGATTTGGCAGTATTAATCCAGGAAATCTTATCAGTTTGGATGTTTCTTCAGCATTTCTCCCTTACGGGATTATGCTTTTTGCTATGGGCGGCACAATTGCTATTCCGGGAATGCGCGAGATTTTAAAAGGCGAAGAAAGACTTTTAAAGGAAGCCATTATTTTGGGGACTTTAATTCCCATTGTCATTTTTATTTTGTTTACTTTTCTTGTTGTTGGGATAACCGGAAGCGAGACAAGCGAAGAAGCAATTAAGGGGCTTAGTATTTTTCTAAAAGACGGGATGGTTAAATTTGGCGCTTTTTTTGGATTTTTAGCGGTAGCTACTTCTTTTTTAATACTCGGTCTTAATTTAAAGAAAACTTTTTTGTATGAATATAAATTTCCTCATTTTCTTGCTTGGTTTTTGACCTGTTTTATTCCTTTTTCCTTTTTTTTGATCGGGCTGAGGAATTTTATTGAAGTGATTGGATTTGTCGGATCTATCTTTGGAGGACTTGAAGGAATTATTCTTATTTTACTGTTTCAAAGCGCAAAAAAAGAAGGCAAGCGCCGGCCAGAATACAGCCTTAATTTGCCCAATTTTATAAAATATGGAATTATCCTAATGTTTGCTTTTGGAATCGTCTATCGGATTGTTTATTTTTTGAGATAAAAAAAGAAGGGAAAAAGTTTTAACTTTTAATCCTTAATAGGTTTTTAATTTAAACCTTTCGTTCTTTAATTTGTTCGTCAGGAATACAGCTAATTCCTCCCTTGTTGTTAAAGATGTAGTAAGTAATATTCCTATCATTATCGTGGTAACAAGATATAGTGAAATATGGCGCTGGTGAACAGTCTCCCAAAAAAGTCATATCCAAGCTGTCTGATTTTATTTCTTTTTTTGTAGTATTTACTATAGTATTCACGTTGTTTGAGGATACATAATTAAGAGCAAGAGCAGTTATTGTTACTAGTATTGCGAACGCTATTATTAAATAAAAAATTGTTTTTCTTTGCGTCATTTTTTCATTTTTCACCTCCTATTTTTTATTTTGAGGGTACAAAAGTGAAAATTCCTCCAAAGCGGCTTTTGCCATGCCATTAATTAAAAGTTAGTATAGGTTGGGATTTGCGTCAAGAACACACGGGTAGCCGAGAGCCCTCGCTCTCGGTAAAGAAAGCTTGGAGCGGGGACTCCAAGCTACCTAGTTCTATAAAATGGATAGCAACGGGTTTGTCCCGTCGCTAAAGTGCGGGATAAATCCGCACCTACCCCCTCTTTAAGAATATAAAAAATAAATGCAACAGAATAAATTTCAAAATCAAATTTACAATCTTGTCAAGAAAATTCCCAAAGGAAAAATTTCTACTTATAAAATAATCGCAAAATTAGCCAAAAAGCCAAAGGCCTATCGGGCGGCGGGAAATATTTTGGGAAAAAATAAAAACCCGAAAGTTCCTTGCTATCGGGTAATAAGATCAGATGGAAAGATAGGCGGTTATAACAAAGGAGTTTTGATAAAAAAGAAATTACTTGCCAAAGAGGGTATTGTGATTAAGAATAATAGAATAGATCTAAAAAGATATAAATTTAAATTCTAATTCCAGATTTTAAATTCCAGACCTGCTTGCCGGCAGGCAAGATTCTAAATTCTAACTTATGCTTTATAGTGTATTTAAACTATGGCTACCGCCTTTACTTTGGGCCGGCTTAATATTTTTTCTTTCTGATCAGCCGGAGCTTTCTTCCGGCCTTCCCAGTATTTATGATTTTATTTTACGCAAATTAGCGCATATTTCAGAATATGCCATTTTTATATTTTTAATTTTTCGGGCATTGCGAGGATATAATGTTAATAAAAAAAGCGGTACGTCGACGTGTCGCCTTTTGATAATCTCGATTATTCTAGCAATACTTTACGCTTTTTCTGATGAATATCATCAGACATTTGTTGAGGGGCGAAAGGGAAGATTTTTAGATGTAGGAATTGATAGTATTGGAATAATTTTTACGAGTTATCTGATTTGGCGGAGAAACAAATAATTATTAAGTTAATTATTAAATCTAGAATTCAGAATACTAGACTCCAAATAAATTCAAAATTACAATGACCAAAATTCAAAACGGTTTTAAATTTAAAAATTTGAGTTTAGTGTTTGAAAAGTTGATATCTGAAGGATAATTGACTGTAGTTTAGATATTTATTCTTTAGAAGCTTCAACAATCTTTTTAAATATTTCCGGATTATTAACTGCCAAGTTCGCTAATATTTTTCGGTCAATTTCTATATTGGCTTTTTTTAGTCCAGCGATAAATTTACTGTAAGTTAAATCTTCAGCCCGAACAGCGGCATTTATGCGAATTTGCCAAAGACGGCGAAAATTTCTTTTTTTTGTCCGCCGATCGCGATAAGCATGAGCACCAGCTTTCATTAATGCTTCTTTTGCCGCCCGGAATTTTTTACTTCGTCCGCCTAAAAAACCTTTAGCTTTTTTAATTACTTTTTTGTGGTGTGCTCTTGCAGTTTTCCCTCGTTTTACTCTGGTCATAATTGTAAATTAGACTCAATTTCCAAAGTTTAAAAGTTAAAACTGAAACTTAAAACTCAAAATTATTTTTTTCAATAAGAACATCAGAAATTAATAAATTAATTGTCTAATTTTTCCTAATTTATTTTAGTTTTGAACTTTACGCTTTGGCTTTGAGTTTTGTATTTTAAATTTTAAGCTTTTTAATGGTATGGAATTGCCCTTTTTACTCGTTTTTTATTAGCTTGAGAAATTTCCTGACTGGGTCGTTTACTGCGGGTAACTTTTCCGCTCTCGCGCGCATTAAAATGATCCTGTCCGGATTTTCGGTGAAGGATCTTTCCAGTCTTGGTTATTTTAAATCTTTTGGCAATTGATTTTTTGGTTTTTAATTTCATATAAATAAACTAAGCTTTCGCTATAATTGTTATAAGACCATGCGGAGATTTTTTAGGTTTCTGTTCAATAACTATTTTTTCTTCTTCAGAAAAGAGTTCTGAGATCTTTTTAACAAAATCATTGAGTTTTTCCTGGGCTAAGTCTTGATGAGCTTTTTCTCGCCCCTTTAGAATTAGATCAATTTTTACTTTATGTCCTTGTTTTAGAAACTTTTCTGCTTGTTTTGCTTTAAATTCTAAATCATGCATATCGGTACGAAGGGTAAATCTTACACCCTTAACTTCTATTCTTTTTTGGTTAGCTTTATGGAGGCGTTCCTGTTTGGCTAACTTATACCGGTATTTCCCCCAGTCAACCAAGCGGCAAACGGGCGGTTTTGAGTTTGGCGAAACTTCAATCAAATCAAACTCTTTTTCACGGGCAATTTCAAGAGCTTTGGTTGTTTCAATAATTCCAATTTGTTCGCCTTTCTCATCAATAAGCCGTATTTCAGGCACTCTAATTTGTTGATTTATTCGTTGTCTTTTTTTCGTAGTTATAAGGTTTTCTTTTAATAATTAAAATTTGTGGAGATGGGGAGAATTGAACTCCCGTCTAAGAATCCTTTTAAAAATTTTCTACCAGCATAGTCTAATTTAATTTAGATTATAAAGTAAAAATTAGACAAAATCTTTATAATCTTTGTCTTGTTTTGTTTCAAAAGTTTAGCCAAGACTTCTAAACAATCTATCCTGATAAGATGACACCCAATTCTTTTTATCAGGAGTCAAAAGATTGGATGGGCTGCCGTATTTAGACAGTAGCCATTGCATAGCTCGGAGTGCTGAATACCGAAGCAACAGCGCTCTTTGCTTTTGCTAATAAGTTTGCACTTATATTTTGTCCGTAAGTTTTACGAGTTTACTGACTTTGCTCGACTGGCAATTTTTAAAAAGTGCTTCTTATCGATGCCTTACATCCCCTTATAAAAATCAAAAATCAAATCTCAAAAGTCAAAAATACAAATTAAAATTCAAAAATAATTATTTTGTAATTGTTTTCTGGAAAAAAGAGAGAAGAAAATAAGTTTTTATTTTTATTATTTTCTTCTTTTTTTATCTTCTTTTTTGTCTTCTTCTTCTTTCTGTTTCTTCTATTTCTTCGTCTATTAGCTCGTTTAATATTTCTACGCACTTTCCGTAATCATCTCCTGTTAAGAATCGTAACGCGATTATGAGTTCTTTTGAATTGCATTTTCGTTTTATTTCGGAACCTTTAGTTTTTCTAAGCCATATTGCAAAATTCTTTTTTGCTTCTTCGCCCTGAACTATTTTTTCTATAAGATTTGAACCTTTATTTCTAATCATTTTTTCTCTTTTTTGCCTCCTTTTTCCAACTAACAATATATTATTTTTGAGAGAACAGATACATTCCCCAACCTCTCTCAAGAGGGGAATAAAATTTGAAATTTAGATTTTGAAATTTTATAGCTTTCCTCTCATCGCTCTTTCAATTTTCCTTTTCGTTTCTCTTTGTTTAATTTTCTCTCTTTTATCAACTTCCCTTTTTCCTCGTCCAACACCAAATTCCAACTTTATTATTCCTCTTTTAGTATATATTTTAATTGGTACTAATGTCAAGCCCTTTTGTTTTAGTTTTCCAATTAAGGATTTTATTTGGTTTTTATGGAGGAGAAGCTTGCGCGAGCGCATCGGATCGTAATTTTTTGGCATGTTAGGCGGCTGATAAGGGGAAATGTGGGCATTGATCAGATAAGCCTCATTATCTTTGATAGTAACGTAAGAACCTTTAAGACTTATCTTGCTGCTTTTGATTGATTTTACTTCATAGCCTTTCAATACTAAACCAGCCTCCAATGTTTCAAGAATTTCATAATCATAATTTGCTCTGCGATTGTAGATATTCATAGATCACATAACACATAATAATGGAACAATATAACAGATATACAGCGGCCGTGCTATATGTGTTATGTTTAATTTTTAAATTTAAGGAGATTTTTGGTTTCTTTTAATTCAAGTTTAGCATATTCTGTTAGAGTATCGCAATATGCCGCTTGCTTCTGGAAAATTTATCCCCTATTTTCTATTTGACATCTGTTCCATAAAGAAATATAATTTTAATAGATGGTTTAGAAATTTACCACTAAAACAAGCTCAGCGCAGGTTCTTTAGGGTTTCATTGCAGCATAAATTCTGCCTGTCGGAGGATAGAGCTGAATTCGTTTAGAAACCATTATAATTTAATTATTATTAACAATTATGCGTATAGGGATAGACGCAAGAACAATTTTAAATCCGGAAATAGGCGAGGCAGCTGGTCTTGGGCATTATACTTATCAGCTTATTCGCCATCTTTTGAAGGTGGATCAGGATTTAAATTGCGGCAAAAATGAGTATGTCCTATTTTTTGATAACAGAGTTCGGCGAAGGGATATTCAAAAATTTTCCCAGAAGAATGTTAAGATTAGACATTTCCCCTTTTCTGCTCATAAAAAATATTTACCCGGCATTTATTCAGAACTTCTCATTGCTGGAACGCTGACAAAGGAAAAATTAGATATACTTCATAGTCCGGGAGGGGAGATTCCTTTGATTTATCGAATCCCAACAGTGATAACTGCTCATAATTTAGCCCTTTTTAAATATCCGGAACTTTTTTCTAAAACAGAAAGAATTATGGCTAAAGTTATGCCAAGAGCTCCGTTTAAAAAAGCAAAAATCGTCATTGCCACTTCAAAAGCAGCCAAGGAAGATATTGTTAATTTTTTTAAAATTAATCCTAAGAAAATAAAAGTTATTTATAGAGGATTTGATAAAAGATTTTTTCAAAATGCGCGAGATGAAAATATTCAAGAAGTAAAGAATAAATATAATATTCGGGGCAAATATTTGCTTTTTATGAGTACTATAAAACCGTCAAATAATCTTACTCGCTTAATTGAAGCATTCGTCCAATTTAAGAAGCTGTTAAAAAAGAAAAATGTAGTTCAGCGGGGGCAATCTCAACATCAATCACAATCTTATCAATTAGTTTTAGCAGGAAAGGACGGCTGGCTGGCAAAAGAAATTCACCAGATAGCCGAAGATTATAATCTCAAAAAAGATGTTGTTTTCACAGGATACATTCCTCCAGAAGATTTAAATCCTTTATTTAATGGGGCGGAGCTGTTTATTTTCCCTTCTCTTTATGAAGAGTTCGGCACGCCGGTTTTAGAAGCAATGGCCTCTGGAATTCCGGTGATCGCTTCTAATGTTTCTTCTCTGCCGGAGATAACCAACGGTGCCGCAGAATTGGTTGATCCTTATAATACTGAAGGTTTGGCTAATAAAATTTTAGAGGTGATTAGTTCTAAAGAACTGCAAGAGGATTTAAAGAAGAAAGGTTTGGAAAGAGCCAAAAAGTTTTCGTGGGAAAAATGCGCGAGGGAGACACTGAAGGTTTATAAAGAAGCAGTAAAAGTTTAATAAAAAAGTTTTGTTTTAAGTTTATTAAAGTTAAGCTCAAAACTCAAAGCTCAAAAGCTAAAACTATAACTCAAAGCTAAAAACTTTTAATAAAAATCTCAAACTCTAATAACCAACCAAATATCAAATCATAAATTCCAAACAAGTCCCGCAAGGGATCGCTAACGCCGAAAATAAAAAATAATTAGGATTTGGGATTTAGTCATCGGGATTTAAAAGAATAATTTTGAGTTTTACGCTATGGTTTTGAGCTTTGCGTTTTGAACTTTGAGTTATTTTGAATTATGAGCATAAATTTGCCAAAGGGACCATACAATCCTCATAAAACCGAAAGCAAGTGGTACGACTTTTGGATAGAGAAAAATTATTTTCACGCCGATCCAAAAAGTAGCAAAAAACCATATTGTATTTTAATGCCGCCGCCTAATGTGACTGGCGGACTCCATATGGGACATGCAATGCAGCATAGCATTATGGATGTTTTGGCTCGCTTTAAAAGAATGCAAGGATATGATGTTTTGCTTCAGCCCGGTGTTGACCATGCCGGAATTTTGTTTCAGGGGACTCTGGAAAGAAAATTATTAAAAGAGAAAGGCTTAATCCGGCAAAAATTAGGCAGAGAAAAATTTTTAGAAGAATGTTGGAAGTTCAAAGATGAGATTTATTCTTCTATTTCAAAAACTTTCCGGTTTATGGGAATTTCCGCAGACTGGGAACGGGAGAAATTCACGCTGTCGCCTCAAATGACAAAGGCGGTCTACACCGCCTTTAAAAAGTTATGGGACGAGGGTTTGATTTACAAAGGAAAATATATTGTTCAATGGTGTCCGAGATGCGCCACGGCCATTGAAGATGTTGAAATGGAATACAAAGAGCGGCAAGATAATCTTTATTTTGTAAAATATTTTTTTACTGATAAAGTTCCTCTTAATCTTTCTTTGCAAAAAGGGAAGGAAAAAGAATTTATCACCATTGCCACAACGAGACCAGAGACAATGTTTGCAGATGTGGCTGTGGCGGTAAATCCGCAAGATGAGCGATACAAAAATTTTATTGGAAAAGATGTTATTTTGCCTTTAACTTCAAGAAAAATTCCGATTATTTCAGATGAAGCTGTTGATAAGGATTTTGGTACCGGCGTTTTGAAAATCACTCCGGCGCATGATCTCTTGGACTATGAAATTGGCTCCAGACATAATCTTGAAAAATTACAGGTAATTGACAAAGAAGGAAAATTAACAGAATTAGCCGGAGAATTTAAAGGACTTTCTTCTTTAAAAGCAAGAGACAGAGTGGTAGAAAAATTAAAGCAAGAAGGATACTTAGAAAAAATTGAAGGCTTTACTCATTCGGTGGCTGTGTGCGAACGGTGTAAAACAACAATGGAACCGATAATTTCCGAAGAATGGTTTGTTAAAATGGATGATTTGGCAGAGGAGGCGATTAAGGCAATCAAAGCTGAAAGAATTAAATTTTATCCTTCCCGGTATGGAAAAATTTTAACTGATTGGCTGGAGAATATTCACGACTGGTGCATTTCCCGATCACTCTGGTGGGGACACCGGCTTCCAGTTTACTATTGTTCTAAATGTTTAGAAAATTCTGCCCTTGAAGAAAAATTAAGCGAGAAAAAAGAAAGTAAGTCAAAAATCAAAAGTCAAAAGTCAAAATTAAAGTTTCAAGCTTCAAGTTATAAGTTACAAGGAGTAATTGTTTCTGTGGAAAAACCTGAAAAGTGTCCTGTTTGCGGGTCTAAAGATATAAAGCAGGATAGGCAGGTGCTTGATACTTGGTTTTCTTCTTGGCTTTGGCCAATTTCTACTCTTGGCTGGCCCAAAGAAACAGAAGAATTAAAGAAATATTATCCGGTTGATTTTGAAATTACTGCCCCTGAAATAAAATATCTTTGGATTTCTAGAATGATTATGTCCGGGTTGAAGTTTACCGGGAAAATTCCTTTTAAAAATATGTTTTTTCATGGAATGATGAGAGATCTTAAAGGAAAGAAATTTTCTAAGTCATTAGGAAACGGCATTGAGGCAATGGAGATGATCCAGAAGTGGGGCACTGATAGTCTGAGGGCGACTTTGATAAGTTATTCTGTTTCCGGACGGGATATTTTGGCTTCTCACCATATTATGGATGAACGATGCAAAAATTTTCGGAATTTTAATAATAAAATTTGGAATGCGTCAAAGTTTATTTTGATGAATTTAGAAAAGGATGATGAAGAAATGTTAAAAGTAGGCGACATTGGCCAATGTCGCCTACAGGTTGATTTTTCTGCTGACGATTTAAAAATGCTCAAGCATTTAAATAAGTTAATCAGAGAGACAACAGAGGACATTGAAAAATTTAGATTCCATTTAGCTTTAGGAAAACTTTATGAATCATTTTGGCATATCTTTTGCGATGAATATATAGAGAAAGTCAAACCGAGATTGAATGGCAAAGACGATAAATCAAAGCTCGCCGCCAAGTGGACTTTATATCAATGTCTTAAAATATACCTTAAATTACTTCATCCTTTTATTCCTTTTATTACTGAAGAAATTTGGCAGAAGTTGCCTTTAGTTGAAGAAAGCATAACTGTTTCTGATTGGCCGAAAGGGGTTGAGGGATTGGGGGAATAAATTTTTAAAAGAGCAATTTGCTTGATATTATATCTTATTCGGGATAATGATGGAAATGATTTAATTTGCAATCGCCATAAAATCGTTAATAAACTTCACAGTCAATTTCTCCAAAAATACGGGCAAAATCAAATAAAAATCCCAAAATTCAAATGGCAAAAATCATATCATGATCATATAATCCGCGATGAAGAGGATTTTGAAAATCATTACAATTATACTGTCTATAATTTCCAAAAACATAATTCGCCGAGTGACTGGAAATATACTTTATTGAATTACAATGATTTAATTAATGAGATTATCTTATGAATCACCAAAAACAAAACTTTTCCGAACAAGAAAAAGAAATTTTGAAGTTTTGGGAAAAAGAAAAAATATTTGAAAAAAGTTTAGAAAAAACTAAAAAGAGCCCAAAGTTTGTTTTTTATGAAGGGCCTCCTTTTGCCAATGGTTTGCCGGGCATTCATCATCTCGTATCCCGCGCTTTTAAGGATATAATTATCCGTTATAAAACAATGCGTGGTTTTTTTGTTGAGAGAAAGGCCGGCTGGGATACTCATGGGCTTCCAACAGAAATATCCGCTGAGAAGAAATTAGGCATTAAAACTAAAAAGGATATTGAAAAAATCGGCATTGAGAAATTTATTCAAGCCTGTAGGGAGAGTATTTTTACTTATAAAAAAGAATGGGAAGAGTTTACCCGGCGCATTGGCTACTGGCTTGACTTAAAAAACGCTTACATCACTTGCCGCAATGATTATATTGAATCTTTGTGGTGGATTTTGAAGGAAGTTTGGAAGAAAGGATTATTGTATGAAGATTATAAAGTTGTGCCGTATTGTCCGCGATGTGGAACGAGTTTGTCTTCGCACGAATTAGCGCAGGGATATAAAAAAGTGAAAGAACTGACGATATATGTCAAATTCAAGCTTAAAAACCAAAAACCAAAAGCCAAAAACCAAAATGACAAATCAAAATTCAAAAATTTTTCTAATACTTATTTTTTAGTTTGGACAACGACCCCTTGGACTTTACCGGGAAATGTTGCTTTGGCGGTTGGGAAAGATATTAAATATACTATTGCTGAATTTTTGGATTTGCAGTCTAAGGAAAAATTTAAATTAATTTTTTCTAATACAATTTTAGGAGAGTTGGGAGAAAAATTTAAGGCAGCTTTAGTTGAAGATGTTGATGATGATAAGCAAGTGAACAAAGCCAAGAATAAGAATTTTGATTATGCATACGAAACATTAAAAGAAATTAAAGGCAAAGATTTGTTCGGTTTAGAATATGAGCCTTTATATGATTTTATAAAACCAGATAAACCGGCTTATAAAGTAATCGCTGGAGATTTTGTTTCAACAGAGGAAGGGACTGGTATTGTTCATATTGCTCCGGCTTTTGGAGAAGACGATATGAGAGTCATCAAAAACCAAAAACCAAAAGCCAAAAACCAAAATGACAAATCAAAATTCAAAAGTGAAGAAAATTCAAAAAATAATCAATTCCCAATTTTAGTAACAGTGGACCAAGAAGGTAAAATGATTACGCCGGGTTATAAATGGGATAAAATGTTCGTTAAAGATGCTGATCCATTAATTATTGAAAATTTAAAGAAAAGAAATTTGCTTTTTAAAGAGGAAATGTACGAGCACGAATATCCCTTCTGTTGGCGTTGTAACACTCCTCTCATTTATTACGCCAAAAATTCCTGGTTTATAAAAATGACAGCGATTAAGGAGGAGTTGATTAAAAATGATGAAAAGATTAATTGGATTCCTAAACATATTAAAAAAGGACGGTTTGGTGAGTGGTTGAAGGAAGTCAAAGATTGGAATCTCACCAGGGAAAGATATTGGGGTGCGCCTCTGCCCGTTTGGAAATGTGAACAGTGCAAAGAGGTTAAAATTATTGGTTCAGTAAAAGAATTAGAGAAATTAAGCGGCAAGAAAGTTAAAGATCTTCACCGTCCTCATGTTGATAATATAAGTTTTAAATGCGGTAAATGCGGAGCAGAAATGAAGCGAGTACCTGAAGTGATTGACTGCTGGTTTGATTCCGGTTCAATGCCTTATGCCCAATGGCACTATCCTTTTGACTCCAATAGTATATCCTCGCAGAGTTCGGATAATTACGGGGCAAGAAACAAAAAATCGTCGATTTCCTTGCCTAAAAATTTTCCAGCGGATTTTATTTGTGAAGGCATTGATCAAACCCGTGGTTGGTTCTATACGCTTTTGGCTATTTCCACTTTATTAGAATTGGGCCCTTCCTATAAAAATGTTATTTCTCACGGTCTTGTTTTAGATTCTAAAGGCCAAAAGATGTCAAAATCAAAAGGAAATATTGTTAGGCCGCAAGAAGTTATTGAGAAGTTTGGGGCCGATTGCGCCCGGTTCTATTTTTATACAGTCAATCAGGTTGGAGAACCGAAAAGATTTGATTTTAAAGAAATTCAGGATTTACACAGGAAATTCTTTTACACATTGCAAAATAGCTTTGCCTTCTTTGAAACTTATACGAAAAAGTCAAAAGTCAAAAGCATGCCTCGTACCGAAACGGAGTTTCTGGTTCGGGGTCAAAAGTTAAAGGTTAATCTTAAAACTCAAAACTTATTAGACAAATGGATTATTTCAAAATTAAATAATTTAAATAGAGAAGTAGCGAAAGATTTGGACGATTACGATATAGTCAGCGCCGCGAGATTATTTGAAAATTTCGTTGACGATTTATCTAATTGGTATATTCGTCGTTCCCGCCGAAGATTTCAAAAACCGGAACGAGAAGAAGAGAAAGAAGAAGCATCTATGGTTCTCCGTTATATATTTTTGAATTTAGTAAAACTCTTGGCGCCGTTTACACCGTTTATTTCAGAGAAAATTTACAAGCAAATTGCCAACAGTCGACAACCCGAATCTGTTCATCTCTGCGATTGGCCCGAGACAGATGAAAGTTTGATTGATAAAAAATTAGAGGAAGAAATGAAAAAAGTTAGAGAAATTGTTGCTCAAGCGCTGGCAAAGCGAGCAGAAGCAGGAATAAAAATCCGCCAGCCATTAAATGAATTACGAATTACGAATTACGAATTAGAGGATAAAAGAGAGCTTTTAAAATTGATTAAAGATGAAGTTAATGTGAAAAAAATTACTTTTGGCAAAAACCTGAAGCTGGATACAAAAATTACGTCATCTTTAAGAAAAGAAGGGTTGGCTCGCGAACTGGCTAGATACATTCAGGGAGCCCGAAAGGCGGCTGGATATATTCCTCAAGATTCAATCTTGGTCCAGATTGTTTTTTTAGAATTCAGCCCGCAAATAGAAAGAGCCGTAAAAACTTATAGAGATTATATTAAAAAAGAAACAGGCACTTGCCAGCTCAATTTAACCAAAGGAAGGACTTTATTAGAGGAGGTTGATTTTGGAAAGGAGATAATTTTAGAAAGGAAGAAAATTTGGTTAGGAATAAAGAAAATGTAGGCGACATTCGCCAATGCCGCCTACATAAATAAAATTTGACAAAAGCGTGTTTTTATTGTATTTTAAAAACGATAAAAATGATATCTTACAGAACCAAAGGAATTATTCTAAAGAAACGGGATTTAAAAGGAGCAGATCGATTTTTGACTGTCTATACGGATCGTTTTGGAAAAATCCAAACGCTTGCTAAAGGAGCAAAAAGAACAACCGCAAAATTAGCCGGGCATTTAGAAGATTTTACTTTAACCGACCTTGTATTTATTAAAGGGAAAAATTTTAATACCATAACGAGCAGTATATCTTTGAATCGTTTTTCTTATCTAAGGAATAATCTTGAAAGAATAGCTTGTGCCTACTATATTGCGGAATTGATTGATAAATTGATTTCAGAGGTTCAGACAGATGAGAGAATTTTTAAATTAATTTTAAAATTATTTGACAAATTAAATCATCCGAAGGGGAAATTGAATTTAATTATCAGATACTTTGAATTAAATCTTGCCGATTTATTAGGATACAGGCCAGAATTTGAAAGATGTCTTAATTGTAAAACTGTTATCAAACCGAATAAAAATTATTTCAGCTCCAAGTTGGGCGGTCTTCTTTGTCAAAATTGCAAAAGCCAGGATTTAAAAGCTTTTGAAATTAAGCCGGATACGATTAAAATTTTAAGAATATTGTCAGAGAAAGATATTGATTTTATTGAAAGGCTTGTTACGAATAGCAAAATAGATGGTGAAGTGGAAAGAGTCACTTCTAATTTTTTAGAGTTTATTTTAGACGAACCGATTAGATTGGATAGTTTTTTGGAGAACCTGGGATGTAAGATAAAAAATTATCGTTTCCAATAACTAAATTTCCACGAGTAATTTTCAATTTTCAATTTTCATTAAATTTTTAATGAATCAATTTTCAAACCAGCTGGTTCTAGGTTGTATTTGGAACCAAAATGCACTAACAGCAAGCTGTTAGGATAAGGCAGTTGATAGCGCAAAATAGTTCGCAGTCCCACAAGGGGCTGCGGACCAGCGAATTAAGTTTGAAAATTAGAATTAAGTAATTGAAAATTCAATAGAAATTGAAAATTAGAAATTGAAAATTAACTTTATGTTTACCAAACAAAATAAATTTCTCATCATTTGCTTTATCTTAATCGCAATCGTTTTAGGAATTATCTCCGCATTAATGTTTTATAAAGGACACAAATCTTTTGTTTTAAGCGATGTTAAACTGACTATTTCTGCGCCCGAAAGAATAGCCAGCGGCGATAAAGTTAATTATATTGTAAAGTATGCCAATAACACTAAAGTTGTTTTAAAGGATGTAGAAATTATTTTCCAATATCCTGACGGATTTTTTCCAGACAATCCAATCTCGGAAGGAGAATCGTTGGTTATCAAATGGAATCTTGGGGATATTGAACCGGGTTTTCAAGGTAATGTGGAGGTAACAGGGATACTTATTGGTCAGGAGAAAAGCGTTAAACGGGGTAGTGCGGTTTTAAGATTCAAACCCCGTAATTTCAATTCTCAATTTGAAAAGACTTCCGAAGTTAAGACAGTAGTAAATTCTGTACCAATACTTTTAACTTTGAATGCCCCTAAAGAGGTTTCTTGCGGTCAGACGATTGAATATCTTCTTGATTTTAAAAATGCTTCAGAGACGATTTTTAAAAATCTTAGGGTAGAGTTAGAATATCCAGATGGCTTTACTTTTAAAAAGGCCAATCTCGAACCGATAGAATCTAATAACATTTGGCAAATTAAAGAAATTAAACCTGGGGAAATCAGCCAGCTTAAGATTAAAGGAATAATGATTGGCGAAGAAAACCAAATAAAATCTGTTCAAGTTACCTGGGGTCAAATAAATAAGAATAAATTTATTCAATATGACCAGATTAGCTTTTCGACTAAAATTTCTTTGCCTCTTCTGGATTTTACCCAGACAATTAACGGTTCCGAAGATTACAAGGCTAATATCGGAGATACTCTTCGGTATAAGATAAAATATAAAAATAATAGTGATAAAGATATTAAAGATTTAACGATTATTTGCGAACTTTCTGGTTCTTCTTTAGAACTTGATACTTTAGAGTCTCAGGAAGGAATATTTGATGGTGAGAAAATTGTCTGGAGCAGTTTTCTAATTCCTCGTTTAGCATTATTAAAACAAGGTGCAGAAGGTGAAGTTGATTTTAAGATAAAGATGAAAAATGAGCTTCCAATCAAAGATTCATCAAGTAAGAATTTTACCATTGAAAATTCTGTCAGAGCCGAGGGTTTTATTTCAGAAAAGGGCGATAAAATAGAAGTTGTCGATAATTTTACCAATAAAGTTAATTCCCGTTTAATTATATCCCAGAAAGGCTATTATAATGATGACGGCCGAATTTCTAATTTTGGACCCCTTCCTCCCCAGGTTGGTGAAAAAACATCATATACCATTCATTGGCAGTTGCTTAATTTAGCTAATGATTTGGAAAAAGTTGAGGTTCAGGGAACGATTCCGAGTTGGGTAAATTGGGAAGGGAGAGTTATCGCCGGGGATTCAGATTTTCATTTTGATCGTGATACCAGGAAAATAATTTGGAATGTCGGCGATTTGCCGGCAAATACCGGAATATTTTTACCGGTCAAAGAAATAGTTTTCCAAGTGAGTATTGCTCCAAAAAGCTGGCAGGTTGGTGATTTTATTATGCTCACTAGCGAGGTAGTCGCTACTGGTTTTGATACTTTTACCGAGGAAGAACTTATAAGCACTACTGACGTTTTAACTACTCGTCTACCGGACGATTTAAGTATTGGGGATGAAGAAGGAAGAGTGGTTGAGTAAGGAAAGATATGTTTTATAATGTAAATTAAATTGTAAGAACTCCGAGCGTTGTTTACGCTTTTAGCCCTTTTCTCGTTGATTCAATAATCTCGATTGAGCTATTCGTTGCGAGCCTTGACTCGTTTTTAATTTGCTAAAATCGGATTTTTTTTGTATATTTAAACTATGAAATTCCCCAAAGTTTCAATTATTGTCTTGAACTGGAATGGATACAAGGATACGATAGAATGCTTGGATTCCCTGAGAGAAATTGATTATCCTAATTACGAAATTATTATTATTGATAATGGTTCAAGTGATGATTCAGTAGAAAAAATTAGAGAATATAAAAGTCAAAAAATTGAATTTATAACTCTTACTTCCAATTTAGGTTTTGCCGGCGGGAATAATATCGGTATTAAAAGTGCTTTAGAAAATGGCGCAGATTATATTCTTCTTTTAAATAATGATACAGTAGTTGAGCCGAATTTCCTAAGTGAGTTGATTAAAGTTGCTGAATCGGACCGAATAATAGGAATGCTTGGCCCAAAAATAAATTTTTACCAACTTAGAGATAGAATTTGGTTTTTGGGGGGAGAGATAAATTGGCTTTTAAACAAAGGAACTCATCTTTATTATAATCAGCTTGACAAAAACTTGCCTCAGGAACCTTTTGAGGTTGATTATTTGAGCGGCTGTGCTCTTTTAGTAAAAAGAAAAGTTATTGAAAGAATTGGTTTAATGTGGGACGGGTATTTTTTGTATTACGAAGATACTGATTGGAATCTTAAAGCGCGCCGAAAGGGATGGAAAGTTGTAGTCGTGCCAAAGGCAAAAATTTACCACAAAGCCTCCCAAAGCACTAAAGAAAACTCTTTTAGCTATATTTATTATCATAGCCGCAATGGACTTTATTTAGCCAAAAGAAACGGTTCTTTATTAATTCGCTTTTGTGCTTACTTTTTAAGTATCTGGATTTTTATCAAGCAGATAATTAAATTATTATTTTTTCCCTCTAAAAGAATCTGGGCGAAAGCGATAATGAAAGGGATAATAGACTTTTATTTAGGGAGAGCAGGAAAGATTTAGAAAATGTAAACGAGTAAGTATTATTTCCAATTTCCAATTTTTAATTTTGGATCAATTTCAAATGTTTTAAAATCAGAATTTCAAAATTCAATCAAAATTAAAATTCGAAATTAAATATTCATTATGGTTATCGCTATTGACGCTCACAGTTTAGAAAAGGGACGGACTGGACAAGGCCGTTATTTAATCAATTTGCTAAAATTCTGGAGCCGATTAAATGAATTTCGTTTTGTTCTTTACTTTCAAAAAGAAATTCCTCAAGATAAAATTTTAAAAAGTGATTGTTTTATTAAGAAAATTCTAAAAGCTCCTTTTAGAATTCAAAGCAATGCTTTTTGGCAGCACTTTCTTTTGCCAAAAGCCTGTCTTAAAGATAAAATTGATATTCTTTTTTCTCCCTCTTATTTACTGCCATTTGGCTGGCGGGGAAAATCTATCGTTACCCTTCATGATATTTCTTATGAGGTGCATCCTCAGTGGTTTACACCGGCTAATCGCTTTCTTCTTCAAAAAATATCCAAAGTCGCTGCCAAAAAAGCAACGGCAATTCTTGTTCCTTCAGAGTTTACTAAAAGAGAAATTGTGAGATATTATTGTTTGCCTCAATCAAAAATTTATGTCACTCCCTTAGCTCCTGATGAACAATTTAAGCCGTTAAGAAATGAGAATAAATTTAAAAAGATAAAAAAACATTATAAAATAAAAAATAGGGTCATCCTCTATATTGGTTCAATTTTTAACCGCCGCCATATTCCAGAGCTAATAGAAGCTTTTGAAAAAATAGCCAAGAGATTCTTAGAATATCAGATTTTAATCATCGGCACTAATCATACTTATCCGTTTATTGATATCCAATCTCTCATTAAAGAGACTAATGAAAGATTAGGATGGACAGCAATTCTTCAAACTGATTGGGTGCCCGAAGAAGATTTACCGTGGCTTTATAATATTTCTGATTTGACCATTTTACTTTCAGATTATGAGGGTTTTGGCTTTTCTGTGCTTGAGGCAATGGCTTGCGGGGTACCAGTAGTAACAACAAATTTAGGCTCAATTCCAGAAGTGGTAGATAATTGCGCTTTATTTGTTGATGATCCAACCGACATTAAAGAAATTGCTAAAGTTATTCATCAAGGCTTAACGGATGAGAGTTTAAGAAATGATTTAACAGAGCGAGGCTTAATCCAGGCTAAAAAATTTAGTTGGGAAAAATGTGCAAGAGAGACATTGGATATATTGTTAAAGAAATGTTACTCTAAACTTGATGAAGGGTGACATGTCATCACCATAATAATATAAAAATTTTATGAAATTCTTTACTCCTCTAAAAATAATATTTCTTCTTGAATTTTTTGTCGTTTTTTTTATTTCTATCGGAATTTTACCGCGTGAAGTGGCTTTATTTCTAACCGGAATTATTTTATTTTATTTAGTTTTTGCTCCTATTGATGATTCACTGATTTTTTTATTTGCTTCCATTCCTCTTTTTATTGCTCTCCCGATTACCGAATCTTTTGATTCAATGGCTTCTTGGAGAATTTTGGTGAGTGCCGTTTTTTTTGTTTGGGTAGTAAGGTCATTGCGAGGAAGAGCGTTAGCGACGACGAAGAAATCCCGAATTATTAAAGGTTTTTCTGTAAATTGCGGGATTGCTTCGTCGTTTTTCAGATTCCTCGCGATGATATCTCGCCATTCAGGGAAAAATTGGAAAGAGCTGCTTTTAACATCCCCGCTTGCAAGATTCTTAATCATTTCTTTTCTTTTTTTTAGTATTGGATTTTTGTCTTTAATTAGGGCAACTGATTTTACAGCCGGGATAAAAAAAATTCTTTTTCTTGGCAATATCTTTTTATTTTTTATTCTGATAGTAAATATTATCCGAACTCGCGAGAATATTTTAAGGGTAATTAAAGCAGCGGCTGTTGCTGGAGGAATAACTGTTGCGGTAGGATTTGTCCAGTTGATTGCTGTTTTTAAATGGCCACTTTATACTTTTTGGCAGTTTTGGGCGGCAAATGTTTCCGGAACTTTTTATGGAAAAGCTTTAGCTAATCTTTTAAGTTACTCCAATACCTGGTTCTCTTATTATGACGCGGCTCCGCCAACACTTCGTCTATTTTCAATTATGCCTGATTCACATTCATTTGCGATGATGGCAATTTTATCAGCTCCTTTGTTTTTAGTTTTAGCTTTTTATTATCGATCAGAGAAACGAAAGAAAAATTTATCGTTATTTTTTTTAATCTTATCAATTTTAGCCATCATTTTGTCGGGTTCGCGGGGCGCCTGGCTTAGCATTATTTTCCCTTTAGGCATTTTAATATTGCTTTTAGGACTATATAAAAAACCTCATCGTTTATATAAAGAACATTTTCTTAATAAATGCAGTAGCATTTTAAAATTTTCAGTAAATTACTTTTATAATTTATTTTATAGATTTAAAAATAACACATATAATGCGGCCGCATTATATGTGTTACAATTTAAACATTCTGATAGGCAAATAATTAAGCTTACTCTTTTTTCAATCGGGTTATTTTTTTTAATGTTTATTGTTTCATCTCTTTATCCGCCTATACTTTATAAATTCCAATCTTTACAGGAAGATTCTACCTATGTTTCAGAATCATTAGGATTTTTTGAGCGTGCCAAATCAATTTCCGATATTACCGAAGTATCAAATAAAGGCCGGTTAGAGATTTGGCGGAAAACGATTAGTTCTATATCCGAGCATCCTCTTTTGGGAGTAGGCATCGGGAATTTTCCGATTGTTCTTGGAGAGGATATTTCGAGCGTTAAACGTGGTGCCTCGGCGCATAATTTATATCTTGATATTTTTTCGGAAATGGGAATATTTGGACTTTTGGTTTTTTTGCTTTTAATTTTTGAAATTCTTCAGACTTCTTGGCGCGTTTTCAAAAGAAATTCAGATGATCTTTTTAAACTTTTCGCATTAGCTTTTGGTGTTTATGCAATCTGGGTTTTTACTTATAGTTTTTTTGATGTGACTTTGTTCAATGATAAAGTTTTAATGATGTTTATGGTGGAAGTGGGGATTCTCTATGCGATGGATCTTATTCGGATTTGTGAACATAATTAAAAATAAGTTATGCGGTCATATCGTATTTCTCCAAGAAAAACGGGCTAATGTTTTCAATTAAAAAAACAGTTTTCACACAATGCGAATCGTGTAATTGGAAACAATAATTTAAAAATAAATGGAACGGATTTGTAATCCATTTCTAAAGGTTTTGAAAATCCATTAATTTATCAAAATAAAAAGAACCGGTTACAAGCCAGTTCTTACAAAAAAGAATCAGATATTTTCTTTTCAGCTTTATCCTCTTTTCGGCTACATCCCGCACCGGCGGTTCCAATGAAAATTTGGGCCTTTGTTTTTTTTAATTTAGTTTTTAGATATCCTTTCCTTAATTCTATAAGATATTGGTTCCTTGGCCGTCATAATGCAAAGTTATCTGAAAATCTGCCGGAATATACTTTTTATTGTTTATTTAAAGGATAAATAAAGCATTCCGGAGAAAATCAGGGCTGATTAAACCCGCATTTTGTCTAAATTTCGGTTGTATTTTAGACGGTTTGGTAAGCGCGAGAAATTAGAAAATAAAGGAGATTTGTCCTTCCCCCTTAACCCTTGTGTTATTTTTAAAAAATAGTATAATAAAATTAAATGGTAAAATTGTAAGCAATATTCACTACATAAATAAATTTATGGAAGAAAATTTAAAAGAACAGCAAAACAATAAAGAAGAGACTGGAATTTTAAAAGGTATAGGAATTTTTATTTGGGAGATAACAAAAATAGTTATTATTTCTTTGGCAATTATTATTCCAGTTCGTTATTTTTTAATTCAGCCGTTTTTCGTCCGCGGAGCAAGTATGGAGCCGAATTTTTATGATGGCGAATATTTAATCGTTGATGAGTTTTCTTATCATTTTAACGAGCCGAGAAGAGGAGATGTAGTTATTTTTAAATATCCAAAAGATCCATCCCAATATTATATTAAAAGAATTATTGGTCTTCCGGGTGAGACAGTAAAGATAAAGGATGGACAGATTATTATTTACAATTCTCAAAATCCTCAAGGGATGATTCTTAACGAGAAAACTTACGAACCGCAAAAAACTTTCGCTGATTTATCGATTACCTTAAAAGAAGATGAATATTTTGTTTTAGGAGATAACCGAAGCGCTTCCTCGGATTCAAGGAGATGGGGACCTTTGCCAGAGGATCATATTATTGGCCGAGCATGGATTAGAGCTTGGCCATTTGGCAGGATGGATATTTTAAAAACGCCGGAATATCTTTAAAAATCAAAAATCAAATATCAAAATGCAAAATTTACCCTGTTAAATAGTTGTGAAACAAATTTAACAGGGTGAACAATGTAAAATGAAAAATAACTCCTTATGGGGTCATCCTGAGGAGTTCTGTAGATCTCGTAGAAATTCGGGATTATTCCCCTTATAAGGTCAGAATGACAGTGAAGTTATTATTTTAATTTTTAATTTAAACGAAGCAAATATGCCTCGTTCTAAAAAAGAAAAGATCAATAAACAACCTCTTCACGCGCTAAGAGGAATGCGGGATATTTTGCCGGATGAGTGGGAGTATTGGGATTACTTTATAAAAAAAGCCGAAACTTTAGCGAAAAACTACGGTTATCGTTTTCTTGAAACTCCTGTTCTTGAAGATACTTCTTTGTTTATTCGGGGAACCGGCGTTGATACTGATATTGTTGAAAAAGAGATGTACAGTTTTGCGACTAAGGGAGGGGATAATGTTAGTCTTCGTCCGGAGGGAACACCTGGAATAGTCAGAGCTTATATAGAAAACGGGATGAACGTTTGGCCTCATCCAGTAAAAGTATATTATTTAGGACCGATGTTTCGATATGAGCGACCCCAGGCAGGACGTTATCGTCAGTTTCATCATTTTGGATTTGAAGCGATTGGCGAGGAATCTCCCATTTTAGATGTTCAGATTATTCAGCTGACTTGGAAAATTCTTGAAAGTATAGGACTTAAAGGATTAAGTATTCAAATTAATAGCATCGGTTGCGCTGTTTGTCGCAAAGCCTACAGGAAACTTTTGATTGATTATTATGAAGCGGAAAAAAATAGATTATGTCAGGATTGCAGAAGACGATTTGTAAGAAATCCCTTAAGGCTTCTTGATTGCAAAGAAGAAAAATGTATGAGATTGGCAGCTCTTGCTCCCCAGACTATTGATCATCTTTGCCAAGAATGTCATGATCATTTTAAGAGCGTTCTGGAATATCTCGATGAGCTGGAATTGCCTTATACTTTAAATCCCCGTTTAGTTAGAGGTCTTGATTATTATACAAGAACAGTTTTTGAAATTTGGTCCCAAGGAGAGGAAAATTTTCGCGGAAGTCTGGCCGGCGGTGGTCGGTATGATGATTTAGTAGAAATTTTAGGTGGAAGTTCTACCCCAGCCATTGGTTCGGCAATAGGAATAGAACGAGTTATTGAAGAGTTGAAGGTTCAGGAAATAAGACCATCAGTTAGTCCTCAACCGAAAGTTTTTTTGGTTCAGCTGGGAGAGCTGGCTCGGAAAAAAAGTTTAAAACTTTTCAGTGAGCTTATTGAAGCTGGAATTCAAGCTGCTGAATCTTTTAGCAAACATAGCATTAAATCACAATTGAAGTTGGCTGATAAGCTGGGAGCGAAGATTGCTCTGATTTTAGGCCAGAAAGAGGCATTAGACGAAACAATTATTATTCGGGATATGAAAAGCGGAATGCAGGAAATTGTTAATTTTAAAAAAGTGATAAAAGAATTAAAAAAACGGATAAAATGAGAGCGTTGAATATATTCAACACTCTCATTATGAGGGGATTTCAAAAGATTACTCTTGTTCTGTTGAAGATAAGGCCATTGAATCATTTAATAACCTTAAAATGATGAACCCGTTAGATATTTACAGTCTCTAAACGGGGTAAGAAGAAAATAATATGAGCAAAAAACAGAACGAAATGTCTAACAGAATGAATGATTGTCTTTTTTGTAAAATCGTAAGAGGTGAAATAAAAGCAGATATTGTTTATCAGGGTAAGGAGGTGATGGCTTTTAAGGATATCCATCCAATTGCGCCAGTTCATATTTTAATTATTCCAACAAAGCATATCGGGAGTATTGTTCAAATTCAGAACGAGGACAGGGAGCTTATGGGAAAACTTATTGTGACGGCTAAGAAAATAGCCGATGATTTAGATATCTCAAAAGATGGGTATAAACTTTTATTTAGAGTGGGCCGTTATGGCGGTCAAGAGGTTGGACATATCCATTTACATCTGATCGGCGGAGCGGAAATGGTAGAGGATATTCATCCTATCTAAATTAGCTTAAAAAACCGTTTAATAAAAATTCCAAATCCTAATGGCTAAGTTTAAATTTCTTATTTCTTAATTTTTATTTCTTATTTTCTAATTTTTATTAAATAGAGATTAAGAATTAAAAATTCAATCGGCGTTAGCGATTCTTTACGGGATAAGAATTAAGAAATGGAAATTAAGAATTTGTATTAATATTTGTTCATTAGGACTTAAAAGAATATTTTTGATAAATTTAATTTTAGAAATGGAGGTGACTATATTATGGTTGAAGTTAAAAGAAAAGAGAGAGAAAGTATCGGCA
>CAYSEG010000004.1:46306-49174 GCA_964430135.1 uncultured Candidatus Saccharibacteria bacterium
GGAGGTGACTATATTATGGTTGAAGTTAAAAGAAAAGAGAGAGAAAGTATCGGCAGTCTTCTTAGACGTTTTTCAAGAAAGGTGCAGCAGAGCGGTATTTTAATCCAAGCTCGCAAAATTCGTTTTAGGGAGCCGGAACAAACCAAAAGAGAACGTCGAGAGGCCGCTCTTAGACGAGAAAAAATCAGGGTTTTTAAGAAAAAGTTAAGAGAAATGGGAAAACTGGAAGATGAATTTGAGACAAGAAAGAGGAGATAATAAATTATGTTAAGAGAAAAAATTCAAAATGATCTTAAAAAGAGTTTTAAAGAGGGAGATAAAGAAACTACCTCTGTTTTACGTATGCTTTTTTCCGAGATGAAAAATACGGAAATTCAGAAAAAGAAACAAAAAGAAGGTTTGAGTGATAATGAAATAATTGAAGTAATTTCAAGAGAAGTTAAAAAACGCAAGGATTCTATTGAGCAATATAAGAGAGGAAATCGAGAAGATTTAGCAGAAAAAGAAAAGCGAGAGTTGGAAGTTTTGATGGGCTATATGCCCGAGCAATTAAATGAAGATGAGATAAAAAAGTTAGCCCAAGAGACTATTAAAAGAATAGGAGTCGTTGGTCCTTCTGATTTTGGAAAAGTGATGGGAGTTTTGATGAATGAGGTGAAGGGAAAGGCAGAAGGGAAAGTGGTAAGTAAGGTGGTAAAAGAGCTTTTGATGAATCTTAATGATAAATAGTGTTTTTATAGAAATGGAAGACTTAAAGGTGAGAAAAATATCAAAATAGTTATATAAAAAAATAAGCGGATGATTTTTTATCCGCTTTGGGGCTTGGGTTTTATTGTTGAGGTGTTTCTTATACCAAATTGTTGCTTCAATCGTCACTTCTGTTGATTCAATCGTCTCGATTGAATCATATATCTCTTGGTTCAGTCGTGGATGACTGAACCAATGAGTTACCCAAGATGTTGGTGGATTGACGAACAAACACAGTGCACTCCTATATATCCGAAATCAATACCTGTACATTCTATTTCGTATGCTGTATTTCCTAAATAGACAAACCGTGAGTATCTTTTCTTTTCTCCTGATGCACATTCTGATACCATATTACAGACACTGACTCCTGTAACATAGATGGTAATATTTCCATCGGGTATAGTGACAGGTATAGTGAATACAGAATCACAATCAACAGAAGTTTTATCTTCTATCCCTATATCGTATGACGGTAAGCTTAGACTAAATAAAAATAGAAACAAAGACAGTTCCACTATAATAGCAGCTTGGTTTTTCATTTTTTTATTTCACTTCCTAAAAGGTACAGCTGTCTAAATGTTAGCATCTTAAAAAATTTTGTCAAGTTTCCTCCTTTGGTTCAGGTTCTCTCGTTGGTTCAGGTCTTTGACCTAAGCCAAGGATTTCTTTCTTTTTCTATAAATCACCTAACAATCTATGCCCTCCATATGAGAATCCAATGAAAAGAATCTATGTCATTAGACCCGAAGATTGGTATTGGTCTTCAGCTAATACAAATTGTTGGTTTAAGGCAGATAGTTATTCGTGAATAGGATGAAAAAGAAACCCTAAAAAAGGGGGTTCAAGTCAGAGACTTGAATCAAGGATAGAGACTAAACCAACGGAAGTGATGTGGGGAGTGGGATAAAAAAAATAAGCGGATGATTTTTTATGCCAATCCAAAATCCAAAACAAAAAAGCCAAAATTACAACCAAAAAGCTAAAACTTTTAATTTTTGACTTGTATTTTTTGTTTTTTGTTTTAAATTTTAACTTTTTTAAAAAAAGAGAAAAATATGGGACTAAAAATTTTTAGAGTTAAAAAAATTACGCAAGTTAAATTTTTAGCGTTGATATTAATAGGGATTACAGGGATCGCTTTTTACACGACAGAAGTCTTGGCTGAAGAATGTCGAACATGCCAATCAAGTGCAGGGCCGGTTTGTG
Organism: uncultured Candidatus Saccharibacteria bacterium; assembly: GCA_964430135.1. Taxonomy (GTDB): domain Bacteria; phylum Patescibacteriota; class Minisyncoccia; order JAHIHE01; family DAOWLE01; genus CAYSEG01. Next base: position 48,263 of record CAYSEG010000004.1, read on the forward strand.
ATTGGACGGATTACGAGACTCAACCGTGCACTTATGCGTGTGCTTTTAATTGGGATGCATGTGATACAAATTCTATCCTTATAGGAACTGAACAAAGTGGACCCTGTAGTTCTATTACAGGTTGTCCTGATAGTTTTGAAAATAATTATTGTTTAGAAAAAACTGTAGGTGGAATTGGTTGTACTCCGATAACTCGTTCTTGGAATATGTCAGAACCTAATGGTGTTGCTTGTCATACAAGTGTAGATGCAAGTGATGATGCGAGCAGTAGCTCGTGTACAAAAAGCGGATGCTGGGATGAAAGTTCTAAATCTTGCATAAGGTGTTGGGGTGGTGCTGCGTGTGGCTCGGGTTTAAGAGAAGATGATCTATATGCTTCAAATAATAATTTCTATTGTTCTTTTAAGCAGGGTACTGGCTATGGCAAATGCGAATCAGCTTGCGGGGCAGATAGCGAGTGTGATGAAGCGTCATACGGTTTGGGTATATCAGTAACAGGAGGAACTTGTAATAATTGTGTTTTCTCTGCTTCTGCTACCACAACAACAACAACCACTATTCCGGGAACAACCACTACTACTACAACGACCATACCAAGCGGACCTGGGATATGCGTTTATAATGCGAACCCTCCAACGTATGTTTATGCGGGCACTTGTTATGACTCGGGTAGTGAAAATTGTACAGGTGCGTGTCCATCGGGTTACGAAAGAGATTCTCAGCCTTGTGGTGGGTCTGTTGACTGCACACAATGTGATCCGGGCGATGATAGATGTTGTGACTGCAAATGTGATCTTGATGCTGATGGGACTTGTCCAGCCGGTTGTCCTGGTGATCCTGATTGCGGTACTACCACTACCACCACCACAGCCCCGGGACCAACCACCACCACAGCCCCGGGACCAACGACTA
>CAYSEG010000005.1:0-45376 GCA_964430135.1 uncultured Candidatus Saccharibacteria bacterium
AAAATCCTTGGATTACTGTTAGAGAAGATAAAGTTATCAGACCAGACGGTAAAAAAGGAATGAAAGTAATGAAAGTTCCAATTAAGCAGGCGATAAAATTAATTATGGAAGATAAAATTTTTGACGGGTCGGCAATTATAGGGATTTTTAAAGCCGTTGAATATTTAAAAGGAAAAAGTAAGAAAGCAAAAATATGACTAATCAAAAGCGGGCTTTTAGCGGAATTCAGCCTACGGGAAATCTTCATATTGGAAATTATTTAGGTGCGATTAAAAATTGGTTAGAGTTTCAGGGACAATATCAGTGCATTTTTTGCATTGTTGATTATCATGCTTTAACCGTGAAGCAAAATCCTAAAATACTTTCTAGAAAAATTTTTGAAATGGCTAAAATTTATTTAGCTTCTGGGATTAATCCAGAAAAATCCATTATTTTTGTCCAGTCCAGCGTCAGCCAGCACACAGAGCTTGCTTGGATATTAAATACTATTACTAAAATTTCAGAGCTTGAGCGAATGACACAGTTTAAAGAAAAAGCCAAAAGATTTAAAGAAAATGTAAATATGGGGCTTTTTGATTATCCTGTCTTAATGGCTTCAGATATTTTGCTTTATAAAACAGATGTTGTGCCGGTTGGCGAAGACCAAATTCAACACGTGGAACTTACGCGAATGTTAGCTAAAAGATTTAACAAAACTTATGGGGAAGTTTTTATAATTCCCGAGGCTTCGGTTAAAAAAGAAGGCGCACGTATAATGGCTCTTGATAGTCCAAAAAATAAAATGAGCAAAACTGCGCCAAATCCGGCAAATTATCTAGCTCTTATAGATACGCCGGACACGATTAGAAAAAAAATAAAGTCAGCAGTAACTGATTCAGGAAAAGAAATTAAAATGAGCATCGAGAAACCAGCTATTTCAAATTTACTGGTGATTTATCATTTGCTTTCTGGTGAAGAAATAGATAAAATAGAAGATAGATACAAAGATAAAGGTTATGCTGAATTTAAAAGTGATTTAGCTGAAATCGTTATTGAATTTTTAAAGCCTTTTCAGAAAAAATTTAAAGAACTTGGTAAAAATGAAGACTATGTTAGAAAAGTTTTGATTAAAGGCGCAGAAAAAGCTCAGTTAATCGCTCGGGCGACAATAAAAGAGGTAAAAGAAAAATTAGGGATTGACCAAATTTATAAATAATGATAAGATAATTTTATATGAGCCCAATTATAAAATCTGCCAAAAAGGCGCTTCGTCAGTCTAAAAAGAGGAAAGCTTTAAATATTAAAAAAAAAGACAGAATGAAAAAAATTATCAAGGAATTGAGAGTTTTTGTTGATGAGAAGAAAATAGAAGAGGCAAAAAATTTTTTGCCGAAAGTTTATAAGGCAATTGACAAAGCGGCTAAAAGTGGCGTAATTAAAAAAAATACCGCAGCGCGGAAAAAATCAAGATTGACAAGAATCGTTAATCAGATAACGGTTAACAAATAACAGCAGGAATAGAATATACAAAAAGATTCCGGATTCTAAAAGGATTTGGAATCTGGAATAAATCTGGGGTAGTCTTTAACTGCTGGCTGTTAACTGAATGACCAACATATCCAAAGCAGTTTTTGCATCTGCCTTTCCAGTTTTAATTGATAAATCTACTTCTAATAATTTCTGGTAGATTTTTTTTAATTGGCGGAGAGTAAAATTTTGTGTTTGGGCAATAGTTTTTCTTGCTACATAAGGATGTAGCCCGAACTTTTTAGAGATTTCAAGATTCGTCTCTGCATTAGTTAACGATTTAACCTTAATTAAATTTCTGAATTGCCAAACAATCATAGTCAAGAGATAAATTTCTGAAACCCCTTCTTCTAAGTGCTGATGCAGATTTTTGAGAGCTTCTTTTTTATTTTTTCGTCCCAATGCATCAACGGTATTAAAAATATTAGTATCAATTTTCGCCTTAATTAACAGATCAACATCTTTAGATGTAATCGTTGCAGGAGCGGATCGCGGATTATTTCTGCCGGTATCAGACATTTTGTATGAAATCAATTTATCAATTTCATTGGTCATTTGCCACAAGTCAGAACCTACATAAGCAGCTAATTTTTCTAAAGCCTTCTTATCAATACTAACATTGGAAGATTTATACTGAGAGATTTTTTCTTTTATCCATTTATTTAACTCAAAAGGTTTTAGTAATTGAAATTCTTGGCTTTGGGCTATTTTTTTTAATTTTTTAAATAAAACATTAACTTTGTTTAATTCGCCAGTCTCATAAAAGACAATAACAGCGCTTTTAAATTTTGTCATTTGTGGTTCATAATCGATAATTTCTTTTATCGTTTGGCTTGTGCCTTGACTAATCAAGTTTTTTACTACAATCAATCTTTTATCTGCTAAAAAAGGGATACTTTCTACGGAATTTTTAAATTCGTTAAATTCTAAATTTTCTCCTTCAAAAATAGTTAAATTAAGGCCGCTTCTGTCAATTTTGCGGTATCGTTGGATAATCTCGTTAAGTTTTTGCCAAGACCTATAAGAATCTTGGCCGTACAGAAATATTAGCATATTATTATTGAATTTTATTAAATTCTTATAAAAATTCTAAATTTTAATCATTAAAGAAATAACTTAATTTTTAATTTCTAATTCTTGATTTTTTATTGAATTTTCAATTCACCCCGTTAAATTTGCTTTACAACTATTTAACAGGGTAAATCAATTTTCAATTAGAAATTAAGTAATTAGAAATTGATTAGAAATTAGAAATTGAAAATTAGAAATTTTATCGCGTAGTTTATCGTTAAATTTAAGCAATTTTGGTGTTTCAATTTTTATTTTAGCTTTCTATCCACTCCACCTTCTGATATGGTTCGACAATTTCTATCCAGATTTGACCGGGAACAAATTTAATTTCCTCCTCTTTTTTATTAAGGAAATAAAGTTTGCTCGCTTTATTGGATTTTTCTTTTTTCCAAGTTCCTTGTATAAATGTCCCATTATTATAGACTTTGCATTCGCCAGTACCCTCTATATCTACATCATTATATTGTCCTTCGATTTGCCTTGAAGAGGCTCGCATAATGACTATGTTTTTTGCAGCGATTTGTTTGCCGGTATTTTTATCAATTTCTTTTTTTTCTCCTCGCCACCGCCAATAAGAGTTATTTTCAGGATCATATTCATAGCGAACATTATAGGGATAAGGATATCCGATTTCTAAAGATATTTTTTGATTATTATTAAATTTTTGACTTTTGTCTTTTGGTTTTTGGTTTTGAAACGGGTATCCTTTAAATTGGTTTTCTAGGCGATAGCCCAATTTGGCGGCAGAATTTATTAATCTTTCTCGTGATGTAAATCCATTATGAGGTTTTGGAATCCACTTTTTTCGATAAAAAGCTCCGTAAGAATTACTTAAAGCATTGATATTATCCATAATTCCACCTTTTAAAATATCCAAAGCAAAATGAGATCCGCCCCAATGAACAAAAATAGCATCCAATCCCATAGCTAAAGGAATAAAATCGTGGCGAGCGCTTCTAACAGAACCTATTTCTTTGGGTATTTGGCAAAGGTAAACTGCCATTAGACGAGTAATTCCGCCGGTAACAACGGGCATTTCAAAGATAATTTCAGCTTCGCTTAAACCAGAAAGTGGCCTTGCGTGGTTATCGCTGGCTAACATTACCGCAAAAGCTCGTCTATTATAATTCTCGCATGAAACGCCGCTAAGGGGACTGATTTTTTTAGTATCTTGCTCTAATGGGAGTTCAATATCTCCTTGTCCTTTAAATATAAAAGACAAGGGTGACGCAGAAAATGACTTGCCTTCAACTTCAAAAGAAACCGGCTTAAACCAGCCATAAATAAAACCTAAAGTAATTATTACATTTATAATAAGAAAAGTAAGTATTGTTACCGCAGTTTTTTTTCGCATTGTATAAAAAATATATTTATTACTATAATTATATTCCAAAATTTAACCAAAAGCAAAACTGCCTTTTATGGTGGCAGTTTTGCTTTTAATTTGTTTCTTCTTTTGGCTTATTATAATTTATACTTCTAACTTCTAACTTTTTTCTCTATATCCCGTTCCAACAGGGATTAATTTTCCAATAATTACATTTTCTTTTAGTCCGCGCAGGTAATCTTTTTTGCCGGTTACCGCGGCATTGATAAGCACTCGAGCTGTTTCTTGAAAAGAGGCTGCCGAAAGAAAGCTTTCAGTGGAAAGCGATGCTTTGGTAATACCCAAAAGAAGCGGTTCGGCCGTAGCAAGTTTTCCTCCTTTTTTCTTGACCGCCTCATTAGCCTCAATATATTGGGCTTTTTCGACAATATCTCCAAAAAGCAGATCCGTGTCTCCTGGATCTTTAACTCTTACCCGCGAAAGCATCTGACGAACAATAATCTCGATGTGTTTGTCATTAATTCCTTCTCCTTGAGAAGAATAAATTTGTTGAACCTCGTGGACAATATAATCTTGGACTGCGTCGATTCCTCCTAACGCAAATAATTCTTGAAGATCAAGATGCCCTTCAGTTAATTGTTGCCCTTTTACGACTAAATCCTGTTCTTTAACCCATAAAGCTATGTTTGCTGGAATTGTATATTCTTTAAAGCCTGAACTGTCTTTTTTTCTATTTTTCTCTTTTGTTTCATATTCAATTTTAATAATCTTTTTTTCTCCATCTTTTTTTATTTCTGCTACTTGTCCTGTAACTTCAGAAATTAGAGCTTTCCCTTTTGGAACTCTATTTTCAAAAATTTCTTGAACACGAGGAAGACCTTGGGTGATATCTTGACCGGCCACACCTCCGGTATGAAAAGTACGCATTGTTAATTGGGTGCCAGGTTCTCCAATTGCTTGAGCGGTAACAATGCCTACTGCCGCGCCAAGCGCAACTAATTTGTTTGATCCAAGATCATATCCATAACAGGCCTGGCAGATTCCTCGTCGGGTTTTGCATTTAATAACGCTTCTAATTCTTACTTTATCTATTTTAGCTTTTAAAATTTCCAATGCTTTTTCTTTACTAATTTGATTTCCTTTAGCGACAATAGTTTTATTTGTTGCGGGATTCTTTATATCTTCCAAGGCTGTTCTTCCTATTATTCGAGTGGTAAAGTCTCTTCCAAGGCTTTCTTCATGGTGGCGCGAGACGACAACTCCGGAAGTGTCACCGCAGTCGTGCTGGCGTACAACAACATCTTGAGCAACATCGACAAGGCGACGGGTTAGATATCCGGCTGTTGCCGTCCTTAGAGCAATGTCAGTCATTCCCTTCCGCGCTCCATGAGTCGAGATGAAATATTCCAAAACATTAAACCCTTCTTTGAAACTGCTTTTAATCGGCAATTCAATTGTATCTCCAGCAGGGTTAACAACTAAACCTTTCATTCCCATCATTTGAGTTAATACCGCCCAAGAACTTCTAGCGCCAGAATCAATCATAGAGTAGACTGGATTATTCTCATTTAATTCATTTTTTACTGCGTCGGCTACTTTGTTTTTAACCATCGTCCAAATTTCTAAGATTCGAACTCTCCGTTCATTATCTGTTAAAAGTCCTTCTCTATATTGTTTGTGGATAGACTCAATTTCTTTATTTGCCTTGTTGTATAATTCCTTGCGGATTTCAGGTATAGAAAGATCATCTATTCCCCAACTCATTCCGGAATGGGTTGCATATTCAAAACCTAATTTTTTAATCCGATCAACAAGGGCGACTGTTTCATGGTGACCGCATTTCTCCAGTGACTGGGCTACTATATTTTTTAAAGACTTAGCATCCATTACTTTGTTTACAAATCTTAATTCTTTTGGCAGAGCTTCATTAAAAATTATGCGGCCGACGCAAGTTTCTATTAAGGTGGAATTCAAGCGGATCTTTATTCTGGATTTTAGGTTTATTTTATCTAACTCATAGGCTAAAATTGCTTCTTGGGGGGTGTTGAAAAATTTACCTTCTCCTTTGAGATTTTTTTGGATTTTTGTCATATAATAACATCCAAGAACCATATCTTGAGAAGGAATAACAATTGGTTCGCCAGAGGCTGGCTTTAGAAGATTATGACTTGAAAGCATAATATCGGCTGCTTCTTTTCGGGATTCATGAGTTAAAGGAATATGAACAGCCATTTGGTCTCCGTCAAAATCAGCATTGAAAGCTTTACATACCAATGGATGAATTTGTATGGCTTTTCCTTCAATCAGTATAGGTTTGAAAGCCTGAATTCCAAGCCGATGTAATGTTGGCGCCCTATTTAAAAGAACATACTGGTCTTTTATTATTTTCTCTAAAATATCCCAGACTTCTGGTACTTCTTCGTTAATAAGTCTTGTGGCGCTGCGAACATTATAAGCACTGCCGCCTTCAATAAGCTTTCTAACGACAAATGGTTTAAAAAGCTCTAATGCCATTTCTTTGGGAAGGCCGGTTTGATAAAGTTTTAATTCTGGTCCGACGACGATAACAGATCTGCCGGAATAGTCAACCCGCTTTCCTAAGAGATTCTGACGAAATCTTCCTTGTTTTCCTTTAAGCATATCAGCTAAGGATCGAAGAACTCGCCGTTGTCCGGTAGCGGCCATTGCTGCCCCGCCCCTCCGCGCGGAATTATCAATTAGAGCGTCAACCGCTTCTTGAAGCATTCTTTTTTCGTTGCGTTGAATTATTTCTGGAGCACTAAGTTTAATCAGGCGTTTTAAGCGATTGTTTCGATTGATCACTCGTCGATATAGATCATTTAAGTCAGATGTGGCAAATCTTCCTCCGTCTAATTGAACCATTGGTCTTAAATCCGGTGGCAAAACCGGCAGAGTTGTTATGCACATCCATTCTGGTCGAAGTTTTGCTTTAAGAAATCCTTGAATTAACCGAAGACGTTTTAAAATTTTCTTCTTTTGCGGTTTTACTATAGAAGTTTTTTCTAATTCTCTTTTAAGTTCAAGCTCTAATTTTTCTAAATCTATACTCTTGAGTATACTTCTTATTGCTTCTGCTCCGGTATTTGCTTTAAAAACATGTCCATATTTTAAAGAAAAATTTCGATACTCAAATTCAGAAATAATTTGTAGTTTATGTAATTCCCTTAATTCTTTTTTAGCTTGTTCGTAAGCTGTTTTTAAATTTTCTGACTTTTCTTGAGTTTTGAGTTTTTGTTTGTATTCACTCTCAATTTGTTTTAGAGTATCTTTTCGTGCTTCTTCGTTTATTTCAGTTATAATATAGGCAGCGAAATAGACTATTTTTTCTAATTCTTGGAAAGATTTATCTAGAAAAAGACCGATGCTTGATGGTACGCCTTTTAGAAACCAAATATGCGTAACTGGTACCGCAAGTTTAATATGCCCCATTCTTTCTCTTCTGACGCTTGAACGGGTTACTTCAACCCCACATCTGTCGCAGACTACCCCTTTGTAACGAATCCGTTTGTATTTGCCGCAAGCGCATTCCCAGTCCTTGGTGGGTCCAAAAATTTTTTCGCAAAAGAGTCCATCTTTTTCCGGCCGCTGGGTGCGATAATTTATTGTTTCCGGTTTTAAAACTTCTCCATGACTCCACTCTAAAATATCCTCGGGGCTGGCCAGTTTTAATTTAATTGCTTTAAAGTCTTCTACTTTTGTTTCCATAAGTTTGATTTTTTTAATTTTTTCTTCAAAGAATTTTTCTATTTTTTTTCTTGGGCTTTTTCAAAAATTCTATTTTTACTTCTGGAACTTCTCCAAAATAGACTGATTCTTCTAAAAAAGATGGTCATTGAGTTTTCCTTTATGTTTCTTTTTACGACAATTAATTATTTTACTTAAAGGAATTAATTTTTTCTTAAGAATGAATATAAGTCCGTATAATCTCGTCCGCCTAAAATGAAAGCTTTCATTAAAATGAATTTTAGTTTCACGCAAGAGTTCTTCTTTTTTCCCGGACTTCTACCGTTTAGAATCGTATAATCGATCTCCAATCGCCTATCTTGTGCTGTATATTTTCTAATTATTTTACTTCTTTGATCAATAATTTTTGCTTTGTTTTTTAATTAACATTTCTTTTCTCTGCGATCATTTTCTTCTGTTTCTTTTTTTTCTTCTTTTACTAATTCAACATTTAACCCTAGAGCCTTAAGTTCGTTTACTAAAACATGAAAGGAGGCGGGAATATGAGGGCTCTTAATTCTTTCTCCTTTAATAATTGCTTCATAAGCTTTTGAACGGCCTAAAACATCGTCTGACTTAATAGTCAAAATTTCCTGAAGAGTATAAGCCGCTCCATAACCTTCCAGAGCCCAAACTTCCATTTCTCCAAAGCGCTGTCCGCCAAACTGAGCTTTCCCTCCCAAAGGTTGTTGAGTTATCAAAGAATATGGCCCGATAGAACGCATATGAATTTTATCTTCAACAAGATGGTGCAGCTTCATAATATAGATAATTCCAACAGTAGTTTTTTGGTCAAAAGGCTGACCAGTTCGGCCATCAAAAAGTTGAATTTTGCCATCTGGGGGCAATCCGGCTTTTTTTAATTCTTTTTTAATGTCTTCTTCTTTCGGTCCGTTCAAGGCAGGACAAATCACTTTATAGTTTAACTTTTGCGCCGCCCAGCCGAGATGAGTTTCTAAAATCTGTCCAATGTTCATCCTGCTAGCTACCCCTAATGGGTTTAAAATAATATCTACCGGTCGGCCATCCGGAAGATAAGGCATATCTTCGGGAGGTAAAATTTTAGAAATTACCCCTTTATTTCCATGCCGTCCGGACAATTTATCACCAATAGCTATTTTTCTAATTTGAGCAATGCTTACTTGAATAGTTTTTATTACGCCGCTTGGAAGTTTATCTCCTCGATCGCGCTCGAAGATTTTAATATCGACTACCTTGCCATGTTCTCCATGAGATAAGTATAGAGAGGTATCTTTTACTTCCCGAGCTTTTTCTCCAAAGATAGACCTAAGAAGTCTTTCTTCGGCTGTAAGGTCGGTTTCTCCTTTAGGGGTAATTTTACCAACTAAGATATCTCCAGAAGAAACCTCAGCGCCAATACGAATAATTCCTTCTTCGTCTAAATTCTTTAATTTTTCTTCTCCAATATTAGGAATATCTCTTGTAATAATTTCAGGCCCTAATTTAGTATCTCTAATATCAATGGAGTAATCTTCAATGTGAATAGAGGTAAATCTGTCATTTCGGACTACCTCTTCAGAAATAATAATCGCGTCTTCAAAATTGGCTCCTCTCCAAGGCATAAAGGCGGCTAACAAATTCTGCCCTAAAGCTAACTCTCCTTGATCTGTAGCTGCTCCATCAGCCAAGAGATCTCCTGCTTTAATTTTTTGTCCTTTAATAACCCGCGGATGTTGGGTTATGCAAGTAGCTGCGTTTGAACGAACAAAATTATAGAGTTTATAATCTTTAATTTTAGGTTTTCCCTGCTTTTGGGTTTTATTTTTTTTGGGTTTTTCAAATTCGTCCTCGTCTCTTATACTTTTAATTTTTATATGATTAGCGTCAACTTCTTCAACTTCTCCATTTTCTTTGGCAATGATCACCTGTCCAGAATCAATGGCTACTTTATCTTCAATACCCGTTCCAACTATCGGAGCTTGTGGAATAATACAAGAAACTGCCTGGCGTTGCATATTAGAACCCATTAAAGCACGATTAGCGTCATTATGCTCTAAAAAAGGAATAAGAGAAGTGGCTACACTGATGGCTTGTTTAGGCGAAACGTCTATATAGTTAATTTCAGAAGCTGAAGTTATTCCCGGTTGTCCTCCAAGGCGCGCTTGCACATTTTCTTCTAAAAACCTGCCTTGTTTATCAAGAGGCACGGTGGCATGGGCAATATTAACTTTCTCTTCTTGGGTGGCGTCAAGAAAAACTATTTCATCAGTAACCCGTCCGTCTTTTACTTTGCGGTAAGGAGTTTCAATGAATCCAAAATCATTAATTCTTGCGTAACAAGCGAGATGTCCAACAAGGCCAATGTTTTGTCCTTCTGGAGTTTGGATGGGGCAGATTCTTCCGTAATGAGAAGGATGAACATCTCTGACTTCAAAACCGGCCCTTTCTCGTTGGAGCCCTCCTGGCCCCATAGCCGAAAGTCTTCGTTTATGTTCAAGTTCAGCTAAAGGATTCACTTGATCCATAAATTGGCTTAATTGTGAAGAGGCAAAAAATTCTTTAATTACTGCGGTAAGGGGACGGGGATTAATTAGTTGAATTGGAGTAGCGCTTTCAATCTCGATCGTGCTCATTTTATCTTTGATATTTCTTTCCATACGGACAAGCCCTAAGCGGAATCTTTCTTGAATGAGCTCTCCTACAGTTCTTACTCGGCGGTTTCCTAGATGATCAATATCATCACCTTGAGCTCCTGGGGTATTATTAAGACGGATGATTTCTTTAATGGTTAAGACTAAGTCTTGAGGGGAAAATACTCTGAATTTTATATCATCCGGAAAGTTCACTCCAAGACGTTGATTCATTTTATGTCTGCCAACTTTACCGAAATCATAGCGATCAAAATTGAAAAACATTGCTTCAATTAAGCTTTTTGCATTGTCAACTGTGGCTAAATCTCCAGGTCTTATCGCTCGATAAACTTCTATAAAGCCCTCATCTTGACTTTTCGCATTATCACGAGCAATAGTTTGTTCAATAAATTTAACTGGTCCTTTGTCAACTTCTTTAAAAAGCGTTAAGATTTTTTCATCTTTGCCATAGCCGAAAGCACGGAGAAGTGAAGTTACTGTCACTTTTCTTTTACGGTCAATTCTGACAAAAATAGTTCCATCTGATTCTGTTTCAATTTCAAGCCAAGCGCCTCGAGATGGAACAATTTTTGCCCCAAAAAAACAAATCTCCTTCTTTTGATAAGAAGGGCTGAAGAAAACCCCCGGTGATTTAATAAGCTGAGAAACAACTACTCTTTCTACACCATTAATGATAAATGCGCCCTTCTCAGTCATTATTGGAAACTCACCAAAGTAACATTCTTGCAGGCGGGATGCACCGGTTTTTTTATTGGTAAGGCGCACTTCAACTCGAAGAGGTGATTCATAAGAAATATTGCGAGATTTGCTTGTTGCCTCGTCATATTTTGGTTCATCAAAGTAGTAGTCTAAAAAATCTAATTCGATATCTTTGCTGTAGCTTTTGATTGGAGAGATTTCATCAAGAAGCTCTCTAAGTCCTTCTTTAATGAACCATTGGTAAGAAGAAAGTTGAGTTTCGATAAGATTTGGAAGTTTGACAATTTTCTGAAGTTTTCTAAAAGATTTCCGTTTAGTAAGGCTTGAATGGGATGAGAAATGATTTTTTATAGTTAAAGTTTTCTCTTGCATTATTTTAAAGTTATTTAGATATTAAATATAAAACAAAAACGCCAAAAGAAACCTTTTAGCTTTAAGGCTTAATATAGAATTATTCAGTTGTTTTCTAAGGTTAAATAAATAACAATAAAATTATTATATATTATTTTTTTCCAGAGCAAAAATTATGCTTTTGGTTGTTGCGCGTCCGATTTGCTGGGCAATAAAACTTGTATCCTTGGCAAATGAAAAATTTACTGTTTTAATGTCTTTTATCCCTATATTACTCTTCTTAAAAATCTTGTCAATAGCGGGAAGCAATTTTTTGTCCAGATCTTGCCTGTCTTGCCAAAAAGCACGATTTAACAAACGACTCCCCTTTTTTAAAAGAATTTCTACTTGATTTTTCGGTTTTAGAATAATTGAAAGATAGTAATTATTCATTGTTTTTTAGTTTTATTCTGGTAAATTCTTCCCTTTTAACTCTTTCCAGAGCGAATCAAACATAAACTTGAAAACTTGAAAAAGTTTTTTGTTTTCTATAATTATACCACTTAAAGGTTCTTTTAAAAATATCAAGGCAATTTTATCAGCGTAGATGTAAATAATAGTATCAAGTTCAATAGCTTTTGGCATAAATCTGTATTCCCTAAAAAGAATATCTTTTTCCTGCCAGGCTTTGATAATTTCCGGATGATGGTCAGAAATAATATATGCTTTAGTGCCATATGGGCGTCTTTTTTGAACAACATCTTTTATAAAACGTTTCAGCTTTCGTGGATAAAAAACATCAAAAGTCTTAAAGCAAAAGTAGGACCGAGTTCCTTTATCATTTCAAACGGAGCAAAGCGGAGAGAAAAAATCTTTTAAATTTCATACAGGGCATTTCTCCTCATTCAATCAATTTTACTTCGTAAAATTTCATTCATCGAAATGATAAAGGGCGGTAAATTTAGAATGCGATTACTATATATCTTTGAATAAAAATGTCAAATTTGGATATTGCTATTTACTAATAGTGTGTTATACTAAACCTGTTATTGTTTTTTAACGTTAATCCGATATGTTTTATCCAATGATTTTTATTCCTATTATTGTCGGTTTTGTGGCCCAAGCAATAAAATTCGTCTTCATTGTGCGAAGACGAAAAAAATTAAAATGGAGCTATATTTTTGAACATGGGTATATGCCTTCGGCTCATACTGCCTTTGTTGCTTCTTTAATAGCGACAGTAGGATACTATGAAGGATTTGACTCTTCAACTTTTGCGATAAGTTTTGTTCTTGCCTATATTGTGATTGACGACGCCCTGAGATTTAGAAGAGATCTTGGTCGGCATGGTCAAGTTCTTAATTTTCTTGTTAAAAAATTCCCGGAGCTTAATCACAAAAAATATCCTCATCTTAAAGAAAGACTTGGGCATAAAGTATCAGAAGTGATTGCTGGCGGATTTATTGGAGTAGGACTTTCTTTACTTTTGATTCAGATTTTTGGATGAAATTGTCATTACAGGGAATTCCTTTTGAGGGCCATGAAGTAATCCCATAGATGGAATAAAAGACCCTTTTAATATTAAAGTTCTCGCTTTTTCCTTCGGGATTGTTTCGGCACTAAAGTGTCTCGCAGTAATATTTTATAATTTGAAGTATTTCGCAAAATTATAGAGCTTATACCATCTTGGCTGATAAACCAGATCATAGGTTTTAGCATAAGAAATTTCTTTTCCTCCAAATCCCTTTTTAAACCTGGTAATTCCCTGCCAGTTTTTATTTTCCTTGATTCTTAATTGCTGATTTTTAGTTCCTGATTCTTTTTCTATTCCCCAAAAGTCATAATACTCGCATCCTCTTTTTTTTGCCTCGCAGATTTGCTGCCAATGGAGTAAATATGGGGCCATTACCTTGCGGAATTTATTACTTGTCGCGCCGTGGAGGTAAGTAGCGGTTTTTCTGAAAAAGACAACGATGTTAGCAGCGATGAACTCGCCTTTATATTCTGCAAAAAATAATTGAGCTTTTGGTCCATTATTTGAATATGAGAGTACTTCTAATATTTTTTGATAATGTTTTTTTGGATGCAGTTGGAATTTATCCCGTAAAGACGTTTCTTTTAATAATTTCCAAAACCTTTCGAATTCTTTAGAAGTGTCACTCTGAGTTTGTCGGCAGGCGGCGCTTGAAATTATTTTTACTTTTTTTCTTTTCGCTAGTCTAATATTGTATCTTGTCTTTTGTTTCATTTGGGAAAGTAATTCTTCTTCGCTTTTAGTAAGATCTAAAATTAAAGTATCTTTTGGCTGAACCGATTTTACCGGAACAATTAGAGATTTATCATTTTTAATTAATAAACTGAAATCAATTTCTTTTTTTAAAAAGGGCGGTTCAATACGAAAAAAAACCGCCTTTTCTTTTTTGGCTATATCTTTTATTTCTTTCAATAATAATTTTATAATATCAATTTTTGATTTTTCTACGATTGGTCCACGAGGACAATACAGATAACTTTTTCCAAAAGGGAGGTTGTGTTTGATGATAGTGGTCAATAAATAGGCACTACTAAGATTGTTGTTTATTTTTTCTAAAATAGCCAGCCGCCAAATTTTTCTATCTAAGGATTTTTGAAATTTTCCCCATTCAAACGATTGTAAAAAATTTCCATAAGGACTGGAGATAATAGCTTGGTTCCATTCATTTCTCCGGTTTTCTTGAATTTGAACGATTTGCATAATAAGCGAAACTGTCATTGTGAGGAGTTCAGCACATAAGAACTTATGTGCAGGGTCGCTCTCAATGATATTTTTACTTTCCCAGATTCTTCAAAGCTAATTTTACTCGTTCGGCTGCATTTTTTATATCCGGCGGTAGTTTTTCAAGAGCGGCAAGCGCTTCGTTTCTTGTATACCCTAAGCTGATTAAAGCATCAATGGCCTCAGAAATTTCGGAGATATTCTCTATTTCACCTTCTTTACCTTCAAATTCTGATATTTTTCCTTTGAGTTCAGTAATGATCCGTTGGGCTATTCTTTCGCTTATTCCAGCAGTTTTAGCTAAGATATTTTTGTCTCCCTTAAAAATGGCCTCTTTTAAAATTTTAGGCGGAGTTAGAGATAAAATTTTTAAGGCTCCTTTTGGACCTATTCCAGAAACTAAAAGAAGTAATTCAAAAATTCCTAATTCTTCAATTGTCTTAAATCCGTAGAGCGACAATTCATTTTCCCTCACATAAAGATAAGTAAAAATTTCCACTTCTTTATTTTTTGGAAATTTGGAATTTGGATTTTGGATTTTAACTTTATAGCCAACATTATTTACGTCCAAAATAATAAAATCGCCGCCTTTATATTTAATTTTCCCTTTAAGGGTAGTAATCATGGATTATAAAAATAGTGCTTAAATAATAAAATTTACATTTCTCTGATTAAGTTTGTTAACTCTTTTTTCTTTTCTTCTGTTTTCTTTTTTGTTTTTGTTTCAATAACCAATCTTAAAACCGGCTCAGTGTTTGAAGCTCTCACTAAAAACCACCAATCTTTAAAATCTACTCTTAAGCCATCAAGTTTTGAAATTTTCCCTTTTTTGTATTTTTTTTCTAATTTTTCTAAAATTTTTTCTTTATTTTTCACTTTAAAATTTATCTCTCCAGAATGGGAATATTTCTGGTATGGTTTTATTAATTCAGAAATATTTTTTCCGGTTTCGGACATTTTTTCAAGAACTTTAAACAAGACAAAAAAAGGACTTTCGCAGCAGTAATGTTTTTTTAAGAAATAATGGCCTGATAATTCTCCTCCAAAGAAAATTTTATCCTTAATCATTTTATTACTGATAAAAGAGTGTCCTATCCGAGAGATAATTGGTTTTCCTCCTCTGTTTTTAATAATTTCAGGAATTACTTGAGTTGCTCGGATATCATATAAAATTTTTTCTTTTGGATTTTTTTCTAAAATAATATCAGCTAAAAGGGCGGTGATAAAATGAGCTTCAATTACTTTACTTTTTTCGTTGACAAAAATAATCCTGTCGCCGTCACCATCAAAAGCAATTCCTAAATCTGCTTTTCTTCTTTTAACCTCTTCACAAAGCGATTTTAAGTTTTCTTTTTTTAGAGGGTCTGGAAGGTGATTAGGAAAGTTTCCGTCTAATTTAGAAAAAATGTGATAAATTTTACATTTTGTTTTTTTAAAAATTTTTGGAATAACAATTCCGGAGACAGAATTGGCCGTATCAATGACAATTTTTAATTTTTTTATTTTTTTTACATCTGTTAAAGCCAAATTGTCTTTTATATATTCCGAAAGAATATTTTTTTTCTTAATCTTCCCCCTTTTTACTTTAGAAAATTCAGATAACTTTATTATTTGAGATAAATTTTTAATTTCTTTTATTCCATTTTTTTCGCTGATTTTAATTGCTTTTTCTCGAATTAATTTAAAACCGTTATATTCTCTCGGATTATGGCTGGCAGTAATATTTATTCCGCCGTCAAATTTATAGTAGCCGACTGTCCAATAAAACATTGGTG
The DNA here is from genome assembly GCA_964430135.1 of uncultured Candidatus Saccharibacteria bacterium. GTDB lineage: Bacteria > Patescibacteriota > Minisyncoccia > JAHIHE01 > DAOWLE01 > CAYSEG01. Next base: position 15,820 of record CAYSEG010000005.1, read on the forward strand.
AAGTAGAAAGCCCAATATTAATTACGCTTGCTCCGGCATCAGTTATTCCTCGGGTTAAGCTCTTATATAATCTTGGCGACGAAAGTCGGTTGTCTCGGCCAACAACGATTTTTAAATCTCTCTTTTTTGTCTTCTTCCGTAAAAATTTCACAAAAGCAGCACCGATTTTGTAAGTTGCTTCTTCGTTCAATTCCTTCGGATAAATTCCCCGAATGTCATAAGCCTTAAAAATATCTTGGTTAATTTTTGTCATATTTTCCTTCCTAATTATTAAATAAAAATTTTTACTTATTTTAATTTTATTATATCTATCTTTTTTTGTCCAGTTTCCATCGATGCGTTTTCTTGGACATTTAGGAAAACTAGAGCATAAACCAAAATCAATTCAGAGCGTTGAATGGTTTTTAAATTTAACACCTTAAAGATATTAAGTTTATTAAATTAATTATTCAAATTTTTTACGGGGTTGACGTTTTCATAAGAGCACCTATAATGAAAATACGGCAGACAAAAATAATAGGCAGGGGCAAAATAATGTTCTGTTCCTGTAAAGTTTGACGAAATGATTAGGGTTTGCTATACTTTATTGGATTTCATTACTTTTTATATTTTTGCTAAAACAGAAGAATAATATTGTATCTATGATTTACGAATTAACCTATATTATTACTCCAGAGGCAAATTCACAAAAACTTACTTTAGTTTCTCAAGAGATTGATAAGATAATTAAAGAAATCGGAGGTAAAGTTATAAAAGATATTGAAGAGTCTGCGAAATCTGCAAAGAAGGATGATAGAGGGATTAAAGAAACTTTGCCATCTGAAGAATCCTTTAAAAATCCAATAAAGCAAAAACTTGCTTATCCTATTAGAAGATTTAAATATGGTTATTATGGAATAGTTAATTTTAAGCTGGATTCAGACGAGGAAGATTCTTCTAAGAACGAGATAACCTCCTTGAATAATAAATTGAAAATGATGGATGATGTCATTCGCCATCTTATTATTAAGAAAGAGGATGTTGTCGCAAGAGCCGAAGAAGTTGAGGAAAAAAAGAAAGAAAGAAAAAAAGTCAAATCCCTCCCGGTTTCTAAGAAAGAATCCCAAGAAGCTGAAGAAAAAATTAAAGAAAAAAATAAGGTCGAGAAAAAGAAAGCTAAAAAAATAAAGATAGAGGAAATAGAGAAAAAATTGGATAAAATTTTAACAGATATTTAATAATGATTCACAAATCTCTTTAGGAACTAATTTGCCGCAAATATCACAAATTTTCTCAATTCGTGATATATTGTTGTAAATTGGCGAAAATATGAATTTAAATAAAGTTATTATTATTGGAAGGCTGACTCGCGATCCAGAGCTTCGTACTACACCTCAAGGTCAGCAAGTTGCCTCTTTCGGAGTGGCAACAAATCGCGTTTGGACAAATCAGAACGGAGAACGTCAAGAAAAAACAGAGTTTCATAATGTTGTTGTTTGGAGAAAATTGGCGGAAATTTGCGGTCAGTACCTTTCAAAAGGTCAATTAGTTATGGTTGAAGGACGACTTGAAACAAGAAGCTGGGAAGGTCAGGATGGAATTAAAAGAAGCCGCACTGAAATAATTGCTGAAAATATGCAGATGGGCCCGCGGGCCGCTAATACTGCAACTGAATCGGGTCAGGTGTCTTCAAAAGAAGAAATTCCTACCGTCCAGATGGAAGAGCCTGTTAAAAACGCCGAAGCCGATAAAACCAAAGAAAGTAATCAGGAAAATAAAAATGAAGAAGAAATAAAAGTGGAAAATATTCCGTTTTAATTTAAATAACCTTCAATTACGAAATACTCCGATAATGTCATTCTGAGGGAGTGAAACGACCGAAGAATCTCCCACAAATGTGGGAAAATCATCTGAAACAAGTTCAGAGATTCTTCCAGATTGTCTAATAACTGGAGTTCAGGCTTTAGCCTGTAAAACAGGAAGGCTTAAACAAGCCATAATTTATACAGCCTAAAGGCTGAACTCCAAGTTTTCGGACAATCTGTCAGAATGACAAGAAGAGTATCTATTTCGTAATTCAAGATTAATAAAGATATGAGCAAAAAAAAATCGTGTTATTTTTGCACAGAAAATATTCAATATATTGATTATAAAAATAGAGATCTTCTTAGGCGCTTTATCAGCCAGAGGGCAAAGATAGTTCCATCCAGAAGATCTGGAGTATGCGCCAAACACCAGCGGCAATTAGCCCGGGCAATTAAGCGGGCCCGATTTATGGCAATTTTGCCGTATGTTTCGAGATAGAAAATAAAAAGTTTTTAATTTTTTTTATTTAAGAAAACATATTATCCGCAGTACCCTGCTAATATGAACGAACAGAGGATAATTTCCTCTGTTTTTTTGTTGATTTTATAGTTTTTTTTGTGCTATTTTATGTTTAATAGAACAAGAATAAAGTTGATAACTGATTTAATCTAAAAATGACTATTACGGAATTAAAATCTAAATGGAATAAAGAAAAGGATTCTTATATTAAAAAAGAAATCGGGGACGGTGCGCAAAAATTCGTGAAGGATATTTTAGAATGTCCGGATATTTTTAATTTAAAAGAAGGTTTAAATTCTACTCCATTGGAAAAGAGAAAATACGAATTCAAAGAAGAGGAAGTAAAGAAAGCGGCTCGCCATGCTGATATTGTAATTTTTATTAATCCTGAAATTGCAATTCCTATTGAAGTTGAAAGATATAAAAATATTAAAGCAGGCGAACAGCAGATAATTCAGTATCAATTAGATTACAATGAAAATAATAGCAAAAGATGCGGAATTTTAACTGACGGATACTCTTGGCGTTTTTACAATAATAACGAATACAGAGAGTTTACTCTGAAAGAAATTTTTGATAAAACAGAATTATTTTTAGAATTTTGGCAAGAATACATTAAACCAGAATCATATTACCTTGCCTTTTTTGAAAAAAAGGGCAGAAGTCTTTATTAAGAGAAGCGGAAATTTTAAATGTTGAAGATTTCCGTCAGATATTTTTTAAAGACATTACAAAACTAAATTCGCAGTTTTAAAAATAAATTACAAATAGAAGGATATTTGAAAGAGATGAACGTTAAAAATAGAGAAAAAGCCGCGGTGGAAATTTCTTACGCTTACATAATTCAATTTATTTTATATAAAGCTTTAGTTGACAATGAATTCAGTAAATTTAAAAAAGAATTTAAAGAAATCCAAGAAGAAATATTTGAGTGTTTAAAAACAAGACAGTTTGGAAAAATCTTGGGAATTACCGATAGAATTTCCAATAAAATTTCTAAGAATATTTATCGTCCATTTGCGAAAGAGCAGGAATTTATTAATAATAAACTTCTTGAACTTTATCGCAAACCAAAAAACGAACTTCACGAAGTGTCACCATGGCTGGATATTTTTGTTTTTGTAAAGAAATATAATTTTGCCAATGTTCGTAATGAAATTTTTGGCTATATTTACGAAAACTATCTTAAAGAATTATACGAAGAAACAAAAAAAGGGCAGTATTTCACTGATTCAGCAGTAGTAAATTTTATGCTTGAGCAGATCGGTTATAATAATGGAAATATCAAAAAACGGCTAAAAAATAAACCGGACGAAAATTATATTTCTATTATCGATCCTTCTTGCGGGAGCGGCGCTTTTTTATATAGGGCGGTTGATCAGCTTATTAAATCTGTGCCGAATGGATTAGAAAAATCGTCAAAGAAAATTGAAGAATTAATTAATGATAATATTTTTGGTTTGGATATTGCCGAATTTCCGCTCTATTTGGCGGAGATGAATATTTTAATGCGAATGCTGCCTTTGATTATCAATGAAAAATATAATAATCCGATTGATAAGAAGATTAAGGTGTTTAAAACAAAAGACAGCATTGCCGAATTTATGGATATCGCTTTTAAAAATACTGTTAGCAATACGGAAGTTGAATATGCCAGAAGTAATGGTCAGATGTCTCTTTTTGCCAAAAAAATAAATCTTGGTTATATAAGCTATGTGCGAGATGAAGATGATTTGAAAGAAATAAAAAAAAGTTTAAAGAATGGAAAAATTCCCCGCCGCAGGTTTGATTATGTTATTGGCAATCCGCCTTATGTGAGCTATAACGAATGTTCAAAGCAAAACGTTTTGGTTTTTGATTTAATGAAACAAGAGACAGTAAAATTAAATAATATCTATGGCGTTAATTTACATAGCGTTCCCGACCATCAAAAAAAATATTCACCAAAGCCGAATCTTTACGCGTTTTTTATTGCTTTAGGACTTGCTTTATTAAAAGACAATGGAAAGCTTTGTTATATTATTCCGCAGACAATTTTAACTGCTGGCGATCTTGATGTATTGCGTTATCATCTTGCTAAATTTACCACAATTGAAAAAATAATAATTTTTAGCGGTAAAATGTTTGTTAGGAGAGGATTAAAATAAAATAAGCCGGTGACGACTTCAAGCTTGGTTTTTGTTGTTAAACGAGGGACGCCGAATTCAATTCATCAAACAGAAATTATCCATTATAAAAATCCTAATGATGATGTTGAAAAATGTTTGCGAAATATTTTAAAAGGTAAAGAAAATAAATAAAAAGAAGCTTCTACAAAAGAAACTCTTGCAGAATGCGGCAAATTGGAATTTTATCAAGCAAGATAAAAAGTTTTTGGATTTTTACGAGAAATATAAAAAGAACAGTGATAATATTTCAATTTATTACGATCACATCACCGCAGAGCATTATTTTGGAGATAGATTTTATTTTGATATAGGTTTTATATTAAATAAAAATAGAATAAAAACAAAACCTGAAAATAATTACGAAATATTAAACTTTAAAAATTTTACTGGTTATTCACAATTTATTCCAACAGAATACTATCCGAAAGATAAAAAATTAATTAAATTAACTCAAAACAGTCAAGGATATTCTATTTTAGATAAGAGATATAAAATAATATGGAGCGTAAAAAATCCAGATCAATTTTATTTTACAAATCATCAAATAATTTTTAATATGGGACAATCATCTATTATCTGTTCGAATAATAAAAAAGAGGTTTTATATTTATTCTCTCTTTTAAATTTTCCAGCAACAAAATTATTGTTAGAAGCTAATTTAAAAAATGAAAATGAGAAAGAATATTTAGTTCCCGTGAAAACAATTAAAGAGTTTATACATATTCCAAAAATAACAGGAGATAATCAATTTATCAAAAACGAAATTATTAAGCAAACCGAAAAAATGTTAAGGTTGGAAGAAATTAAATTAAATGATTTGGTTGATTTTTCAAAAGTGATGATGCAAAAGTTTGACGATGCAAAAGTAGAAAAAAATAATTTAGTTTTAGTAAAAGATAACAAAGAAATAAAATTAAAAATTAAAAACAATCCAAGCTTAATTAAAAAAGCGTTAAATAATTTAATTGATAGCGATAAATTAAAATTAGAAAAAGGGGTAATAAATTTAAACGAGTTAAAAGAATTACCAATTATTGATTTTGAATTAAGAGATAAAATTAAAAATTATATTGATGATCTAGTTTTCGCTTTGTATTTTAATGTCTCTTTGGAAAATTTAGGGTTAGGCAATGCCAGAGGAATTAAAAAAGAATGTTTGAAGAATGTTTATTATGGGGTTGTGAATAAAAAAAGCTGAAGAGAAATTGCAGAAATAAAAACAGGCAAGGATATATCTTCGCCTGTTTTATAATTATTTTCTATTCTCTATTCTATAATTGTTCAAGAACGGATTTCTTGATTGTTTTTTCAATTTCCGCGGCCATTTTTGGATTTTCTTTTAAGAATTTTTTGGCCGCTTCAAGTCCCTGACCGAGTTTCTGATCTTGCCAATTATACCAGGTACCGGATTTTTTAACAATTCCAAACTCCACAGCCGTATTAATAATATCTCCCAAGCGAGAAATTCCTTCATTATACATAATGTCAAATTCTGTTGACTTAAAAGGAGGGGCAACTTTGTTTTTTACCACTTTGACTTTAACCCGATTACCGATAATTTTATCACCCTGCTTAATTTGCGCTGCTCTGCGCATTTCAATACGAACTGAAGAATAAAATTTTAAGGCTTTTCCTCCGGGAGTTGTTTCTGGATTGCCAAAGACAACACCAATTTTCATCCGAGTTTGATTAATAAAAATGACGCAGGTATTGGATTTGTAGACGATCGCGGTAAGTTTTCTTAATGCTTGAGACATAAGGCGCGCTTGAAGACCCATATGAGATGCTCCCATTTCTCCTTCAATTTCAGCGCGCGGAGTAAGAGCGGCAACAGAATCAACGACTATCAAATCAACGCTTCCGGAACGAACTAAACTTTCAACAATATCTAACGCTTGTTCTCCGGTATCGGGTTGGGAAATTAAAAGATCGTCAATTTTTACTCCTATTTTTTTGGCGTATTCCGGATCCAAAGCGTGTTCGGCATCAACAAAAGCAACTATTTCTCCTTTTTTTTGAGCCTCGCTAGTAACGTGAAGCGTAAGTGTTGTTTTGCCGCTTGCTTCACCTCCATAAATTTCAATAATTCTTCCTTTTGGCATACCTCCTACTCCTAAGGCAATATCTAAAGAAATGGAGCCAGTTGGAATAGCATCTACGTCTACTTTTTTTATTTCTCCTAGCTTCATAATTGCTCCTTCACCAAAACGTTTTTTAATCTCTTCTACTACATCTGAAGTATGTTTAGTTTTTTTATCCTCTGCCGCGAGGCTTCCCTTGTGGGATTTTTTCTGTTCATTTTTCATATTTTTAAAATCCAAAACCTAAAATCTAAAACAAAAAATTACAAATTAAAATCAAAAAACTTTTTAACTTTTTACTTTTTGGTTGTAATTTTGGCTTTTTGTTTTTTTGTTTTGGCTTAAGTAAAGTGATTTTTATTCTAATCTAACTTATCAAAATTCAGTATACCACACTAAATAAATCTGACAATACTTATTTTATTCCTCAAGTATAATCCGTCTAATGACCGTTGTTGTTTTACCGAAGCGATTAGTTGCTACCGCCTTAATAGTATTTAAACCCGGCCCGAGATTAATTTGTTCTTCAAAATATCCATCTTTATCAGGCATAACGATTTCTCCGTTGATAGTCAATTTTACTTTTTCTTCAGTGACGCCTTTTAGGACGAAGTCAGAATTTTTAACGGTTAAATCGCCGGAAGGATTATTTATAACTAAATAAGGAGGTGAAGCAAATGAGCTGATCTGCCAAGCCAGCCAGCCGCTTATTCCAATAAATGCAATACTACCCAAAAGAGCAAAAATGATTTTTGGAGTAATAATAAAAGTTGGCCGGGTATGTGATATCGGTTTTATTTTTTTTAAGTTTTTCTTTTGAAGCCTCTCGTGAATTATTTGTTCTTTTTTATAGCAGTTAATCGTTTCTTGAGTATCTAGTCCCAAAAGAGGAGCAAGAATCTTTAAAAATCCTTTAATGTAAACATCAGCCGGAAGCGCCTCATAATCTCCCTTTTCCAGTCTTTCTAAATATTTAACTTGTATTTTTGATATCTCGCTTATTTGACGAAGGCTTAATCCGGATGATTCCCGCGCCTTTTTTAATTTTTCGCCCAGCGATGGCGAGACGACTTCTTTGGTTGTGAAATATTTTTTCATTTTCATTCTTACATTCTTCCTTTATCCAGCGGATTATAACCGGCTTTCGCTTCTTCGCCGTCCAACCAGCTATCTTTAAATATTGGTTCAAGCCTCTAACTTAAACCTTTTATTTCTTTTTCGTCTTCTACGGAAAGAAACTTCAAAAAGGGGGTTCAGGTCAAAGACCTGAGTCAATATTTTTTATCTGTATTTTTATACTATGAAAAATTTAAAATTATGTCAAATATTATTTTCTTTGCCATCCGTGAGTATCTCTCTCGGTTTTGCTCCATCCGGGGGTCCAATTATACCGCGTTCTTCTAATAAATCCAGAAGTCTGGCTGCTCGGGCATATCCCACTCTGAGGCGGCGCTGAAGAAGAGACGCTGAAGCTTTTCCGGAAGCAATAACTACTTCTTTGGCATTTTCGTAAAGTTCATCATCGACAGTATTCTCAGTAAAAAGTTCTTCTTTCTCAAATGATGGTTTTATTATTTCTTCATTATATTTTGGTTTTCGCTCTTTTTTTATATATTCAGCAACTTTTTTAACTTCTCGTTCGGAAACAAAAGCTCCTTGAATACGTTTAGGTTTAGAGATATCACTGGCGATATAAAGCATATCACCGTTGCCGAGTAATTTTTCCGCTCCGCCTGTATCTAAAATAGTCCGAGAATCCACTTGGCTTGCCACTTCAAATGCAATCCGGGAGGTTATATTTGCTTTAATAAGTCCGGTAATTACTTCTACCGAGGGACGTTGGGTAGAGACCACTAAATGTAGACCCACCGCTCTTGCCATTTGAGCTAATCTAACAATAGAAGCTTCTATTTCTCTTGGAAAAACACTCATTAGGTCTGCTAATTCGTCAATAATAATAACAATAAACGGTAAGGTTTCTGCTGATGGCTCCATTGTTTCGGAAGGCTGGGGAGTTAAATTGTGATTATTATCCTGTACAAGCGATTCCACAGGGTTGTCGCCGCTATGAAGCCGTCGTTGCTTTTTATTGTATGAAAATATATCTCTCGCTCCTTTTTCTGATAAAAGTTCATAGCGTTTTTCCATTTCTTCAATTGCCCATCTAAGGGCGTTGACTGCTTTTTCTGCTTTTACTATAACCGGGGTAAGTAAATGAGGAATCCCGTTATAATTAGTAAATTCTACCCGTTTGGGGTCAATTAAAATAAATTTAAGCCGTTTAGGGCTGTTTTGGTAAAGAAGACTGATGATTAAGCTATTAAGAGCTACCGTTTTGCCGCTTCCGGTAGCCCCGGCGATTAAAAGGTGAGGCATTTTTTCTAGATTAGCCAAAATAATTTGGCCACTGACATCTCTGCCTAGGATCATTGTCAGATTTGACCGGCGGCCTTTAAATTCAGAGCTTTCCAAGAGATTTCTGAGGCGAACTCTTGCTACTGTTTTATTGGGAATTTCAATTCCGACTAAAGCCTTGCCGGGAATGGGAGCTTCAATTCTTAAAGGATGGGCAGCGAGCGCCAAAGCGAGATCGTTTTGAAGAGCAGTAATCCGCGAGAGCTTTATTCCAGCTTCTGGTCTTAATGTATATTGAGTTACTGTTGGTCCAACTTTAACTTCTCCCATTTCTACTTTAATTCCGAAGTTTTCTAAAGTTTGTTTGATGATATTAGCATTGGCGCTGATATCTCCGCTGGAGGGTTTATCAGTTTCGGCCTCAAGCAAATCTATCGGCGGAGCCTGCCAGGTTTTGTCAATTATTTCGTTTGTTATTTTAGCTTTTTCTTTAGCTTCTTCCATTATTTCTAAGGAAGATTTATTAGGGATTGATTCTTGTTTTTCGTTTTCTGTTGCTGATGGGATTGATTTTATTTTAAAATTTGGAGTTTTTAATGCTCGCTTGGCTAATCCTTTGATGCGATTTGCAAAAGATGGTTCTTTTAAAGATGATTCAATAAGAGGAGAAGTTTTGTTTTCTAAATTTTCTTGGGGTTTTTCGATTAGAGTTGATTTTGAATTTATTTCTTCTGACTTATTTTGTTTAGAAATTTTTGAAGCAAAGACTCTTAATAATTTTCTCAGGCTGGTGTTGAAAATAATTAAAAGAGAAATGAGAATAATGCTGATTAGGATAATAAAAGAAGCAAGCGGCCCGAAAAATTTGACCAATGGCCAAGCAAAAAGAATTCCTAAATATCCCCCTCCTTTTCCGGCCTCTGCCAGCATTTTCATTTGAGAGGGTTCTTGGGAAAGATGAAAAATTCCTAAAAGCCCCAGAGTAAAAATGATTATTCCAAAAAGAGCCGTTTTAGGAAAAGAAGTTTCTTTCGCTTTTATGCAAGCGATTCCCATTGCGGTTAGAATAATGGGCAGAAGTAAAAATCCCCAACCAAAAAGAAGGTGGATATTCCAGAAAAAAATTTTCCCCAAACCTCCGGCTATTCCAAAAAAGCTTAGAAGTGAAACTATAGCCAAAGCAAAAAGCAAAATTCCCAAAATATCTCTTTTAGTTTCATTGCTTAAGTCAAAAAAAGAATTTTTTGCTTCATTTGCACCTGTCTTTCTTTTAAGGATCTTTTTACGTTTCATAGCTATTTAATAATTTTATCATTTTTATTATATTTCAAAACTCATTAAAAGCAAAAATTTATCTATTCCCACTTTTCCATTTCGCCCAAATTTTCGCCAATACTAATATCGACTTTCAAGGGAACTGTCAGTTGACAGACATTTTCCATAATGTTTTTTATCAATTTTGCTGTCTCGTTTATTTTTTCTTTTTTAACCTCAAAAACCAGTTCATCATGAATTTGTAAAAGTAGGCATGCAGAGTTTGCGTTTAGTTGGCTAGTAGTTTTGATCATTGCCAATTTAATAATATCTGCGGCTGTTCCTTGAATTGGGCTGTTAATTGCTGCTCTTTCGGCGGCAGCTTTTGCTAATCGGTTTGATGAATATAAATCCGGTAAATACCGGCGACGGCCGAATAAAGTTTCGGCGTATCCCTTTTCTTTGGCTTGAATTTTTGCTTCTTCAATATATTCGGCAATTCTTTTAAATCTGATCATATAGTCGTCAATGAACTTGCGCGCTCGATCTCGATCAACTCCAGCGGCTTGGGAAAATCCAAAAACACTCATTCCGTAAATTATTCCGAAATTTAAAGCTTTGGCAGATCGGCGCGCTTCCGGGGAAACTTTTTCAAGGGGAATCTGGTAAATTTCTGAAGCCGTTGCTTGATGAATATCTTTTCCTTCCTTGAAAGCTTTAATCATTTTTTTATCTTTTGCCATAGAGGCAACGATTCTTAATTCTATTTGAGAATAATCAGCTGAAAGAAAACACCAATCATTTTTAGCGATAAAAGCTTTCCGAATTTTCCGGCCTATTTTGCTTCTGATTGGAATATTCTGTAAGTTGGGATTAGACGAAGAAAGTCTGCCGGTAGCAGTACCAAGCTGATCAAAGCTGGCGTGAATTCGTCCAGTTTTGGGATTAATAAGTTTTGGCAGGACATCGGCATAGGTAGATTTTAATTTAGTTATTTCTCTGTATTTTTCTATAAGATCAACAATTGGATGTTCATTTCTAATTTTTAAAAGTTCTGAAGCAGAAGTGGAAATAAGGCCGCCCGGGGTCTTTTTTAGGCTTTTAGTGGAAATTTTTAATTTTTCAAAAAGAATTTTCCGCAATTCGTTGGAAGAATTTATATTGAACTTAGCGCCGGATAATTTATAAATTTCCGCTTCAATATTTTTAAGCTTTGAAGAAAATTCGCTTGATAGTTTTTTTAGGTATCGGCTGTCTATTTTTATGCCGGTTTTTTCCATTTTTTGAATAACACTAACTAATTTTTTTTCCATTTCATAAACTTTTTTGGAAAAAGTTTTTTCTTGGTATAGTTTTTCTATTTTTTCTTCAACTCCATCCGTTGGTTTCGCAGTGACTCCGTTGCTTGTGGGATAAACTTCACTTTGTGAGGTTTTAATGCGGTCTGCGGTTTGACCCCACAATTCTAACGGAACCATGGAGCCAACAGATGAATTATCAAATAGATTTTCATTTTTATTGTTTGCTTCAAGAGAAGGTATTTTTTTTATTAAACTATAAAATTCCAATTTTCCAAAGAGCTTTTTGACTTCCTCTCTATTAAAATGTCGAAAGGTGCATTTTTCTAAATTTAATTCAAGGGGAATGTCTTTTTTGATGGTGGCTAATTTTTTAGAAAAAAATGCTTGATTTTTCCAACGAAATAAAGTTTCCTTTAATTTTGGTTTTATTGAAAGAGGAACTTCTTTTTTAAGGGTTTTATATAAATTTTCAATACTTCCGAATTCTTTTAAAAGTTTTATTGCGGTTTTTTCTCCGATGCCAGGAACTCCGGGAATATTATCAGAAGGATCTCCTCTTAATCCTTTGAAATCAATCATCTGTTCGGGGCGAAGCTCATAACGTTCGATCAATCCCGCTTCGTCATAAATAATTGTTTCTTTGATTCCTCGTTTTAGAGTGTAGACTCTTGTGTTTTTATTTATAAGTTGTAATGCGTCTAAGTCACCGGTGACAATAATGGTTTCTATATTTTCATTGGATTTATCAGTGGAAATTTTTTTAGCAATTGAGCCGATTAAATCATCAGCTTCAAAACCCTCTTTCTCATAAATTGGAATATCAAAAGACTTAAGAATTTCTTTTACTAAAGGAATTTGATCATAAAGTTCTTGAGGAGCTTTTATACGTTTGGCTTTGTAGTCTTTGTATTCGTTATGACGAAAAGTCGGAGCCGGCGTGTCAAAGGTACAGATTAAATAATCTGGTTTTAACTCTTTTATCATTTTCAAAAGCACCAGAGTAAAACCATAAGCCGCATTGACAAATTTTCCTTCCTTTGTCGTTAGCATCGGCAAAGCATGAAAAGCTCGGTGAACAAGAGCGTTTCCGTCGATGATGATAAACTTTTTAGTCATATTAACATATTAATGTTAAACATACTAACATTCTACTTTTAATTTTATTAAAATGTTAATATGTTTAAATGTTTTTATGAAATAACCAATTTCCTTGTTTTCTCATTAACAAACTTAAACTTTACCGTTATTCTTTCTTTGGGTAAAATTTTCTTTATCCGTTCAGCCCATTCAATAACAACAATATTTTCTGCTTGAGAAATGATTTCCTTAAATCCTAAATCTAATATCTCTTTTGGTTTTTTAAGGCGATAGCAGTCTATATGATAGAAATAAGCGATAGGTGATTTATTTTTTATTCTTTTAATCTGTATCTTATATCTTTTTAGTATTATAAAGGTAGGGCTGGTGATTCTTTGTTTAATTCCTAATCCTTGAGCTATTCCTTTAACAAAGGTTGTTTTGCCGCTACCGAGATTTCCTTTAAGAGCGATAACCAAAGCAGAGTGCCTTTTTTGTTTTGAGAAAAACCATAATTCCTGAGCCAGTATTTTTCCGACAATTTCGCTTTCTTTTGAGTTTTTGGTAGCTATCTCTATCATTTGTTTAATTATACCATATTAGCCTATTGACATCTATTTTTAAATGGATTATGTTTAAATACTAATCTATTAACTAACAGCCAACAGTAAACAGTTAACAGTGATAAATAAGTCTGTTATCTGTTACAAACGACAAATGGAACTTTCGCCAAAACAACAAATCTGCGAGCTTGTCCAAAAAGCTAAGAAAATTCTTATTACTTTTGGCAAAAATTCTGGAGGAGACGGAGTGGGAAGCGCCTTAGGATTGGCTCTTATCCTTAAGGCTATGAATAAAGAGGTGCAAATTATTTCTTCTGTTCCTTTACCGAAAAAATTTTCATATTTGCCTCTTGCTGATAAAATAATCCGCAGTCCAGCTTTGTCACGGGATTATATTCTTTCTATCAAAGTTCCGAAAGATACAATAAATCAGCTTCGTTATGAAGTGGAGGATGAAAGATTAAATATTTACATTACCGCCAAGGGCAGTGTTCTTGACAATAAAAATATTTCTCTTGAGCCGTTCAGGTTTAAATACGATCTTATCTTTGTTGTAAATACCCCTGATTTGGAAGATTTAGGCGAGCTTTACGAGAAAAATACTGAGCTTTTTTTTGAGATACCTATTATTAATATCGATCATCATCCTTCTAATGAATATTTTGGTAAGGTGAATTTAATTGAGATTCCAAGTGCCTCTACGGCAGAAATTATTACTGACTTGGCAGGTGTATTGGAGGTTGAATTAGATGAAGCCATAGCCAATTGTCTTCTTACCGGAATTATTGCCGAGACTAATAGCTTTCAAGAGCCGAGCACTACTCCGAAGTCTTTTACTACTGCCGCTGTTCTTATGGCGGCCGGGGCAAATCACGAGGAAATTGTGAGATTTCTTTATAAAACAAAACCTTTGTCATTTTTAAAACTATGGGGCAGAGTAATGACTTCGTTAAAATATGAACTAGATCTGAAACTTATCTGGAGTTTAATTGAAGAAAAAACTTTTTCAGAGACAGAAGCAAATCCAGGCGACCTTAAGCAGATAATAAAGGAAGTTGCTGTTGCTTCTCAAGATTTTGATGTAATTATGTTTCTCTATCAAAGAGATAAAGAAATTCAGGGATTAATTCAAGCAGCTAAAGGAATTAAGATAGAAAAATTGGCTAAAGTTTTAAAAGGGAAAATACAAAAAGATAGAATAGATTTTACTGTTGAGGCGCAAAGTTTGGCTCAAGCGGAAGGAGATATGTTAGGAAAAATTAGAGAGTGGAGCCAAAGTAGATAAAGTTCAAAACTCAAATTTCAAAGCTCAAAATTACCCATTCCCTGTTTTCTCCTTATTTAAATCTTCTTTTTTTTATCTAATAAACTTTTTAGAAAATTCACGAGAATAACCTAGTGGGAGGAAGGTGGACGAGCAACTCAAAGTTAAAAAGCCTAAGGATGATTTACGATTTATGAATTAAGATTTAAGAATAAAAGTAATATTTGCAATTCATAATTCGTAAATCTTAAGTTGTGAATCAGTTTTGAGTTTTGCGCTGTGGTTTTGAGCTTTGTTTTTAATTAAAACAATGCTATTTAATTTGCCATTTTTTTATTTATAAGATAAAATAATAATAACTTTTAATTTAACAAATTATGTCTGAAACAGAGAAAAAAGAATCATTAAAAGATAAAAGAGAAAACCTTGAACGTAAACAAGAAGAAACAATAGAAAGGCTTCATCGTATATCAGAAGAAGAAGAGGCGTCCAGACGGGCTCAAAAGTTGGGATTCCCTTATATAGATTTAAGCATTATTCCTATTGAGAGTGAAACAGTGGCAATTCTTCCGGAAGAACAAGCTCGGAAAGGTTTAGCTGCCGTAATTCAAAAGGCTGGAAAGAATCTTCGTCTTGCCGTGCTTGATCCCCAAAATTCTATAACTAAAGAAGTGATGGACAAATTAAAAAAAGAGCAGGGATTTAATCTAAAAATTTTTGTTGTTTCGCGGGCCTCTCTTGAAAAAGCATGGAAATGTTATAGAACAAAAATCTTAAGCGAAGTTCGCGAGGAACAAAAAATTTATCTTAAAGAGGAAGAATTAACAGAATTTGAAAAAGGAATGAGAGATATTACCGAGCTGAAACAAAGGATTACTGAAATTTCTACTACCGAGGTTCTTAATATTATTATTGCAGGCGCTATTAAAATGGACGCTTCTGATATCCATCTTGAGCCTTATGAAAAAGAGACAAGACTTCGTTATCGAATTGATGGAGTACTGCATGACATTGTTCAATTTTCTAAAAGAGTTTATCCTCTTCTTCTCTCTCGAATAAAAATGTTAGGGAAAATGAAACTTAATGTTCATGATATTCCCCAAAATGGACGATTTTCTATAGATATTAATCATAATTTGATAGATGTAAGGATTGCCGTACTTCCGGGAAATTATGGAGAAAGTATTGTTATGCGGCTTCTAAGCCAAAAGGCAACAGCTTTAGATCTGGAAGTTTTAGGGTTGAACCAAGATGCTTTAGAAAAAACTGAAAAGGCGTTAGTCAAGCCCACCGGAATGATTTTAACTGTTGGTCCAACCGGTTGCGGAAAAACAACTACTCTTTATGCTTTTATTAAAAAAATTAATAATCCAGAAATTAAAATTATTACCCTGGAAGATCCGATAGAATACCGTATTAATGGAATTGCTCAAACTCAAGTTGAGACTGATAGAGGTTATACTTTTAATTCGGGACTTCGGGCTATTCTCAGGCAAGATCCGGATGTAATTATGATTGGCGAAATAAGAGATTCAGAAACGGCAAATACGGCTATTCAGGCTGCCTTGACCGGACATGTTGTTTTTTCAACTCTTCACGCCAACAATGCCGCCGGAGTTATCCCGCGCCTTATTGAACTTCGAGTAAAACCTTCGCTTATTCCACCAGCGATTAATTTAATAATTGGCCAAAGATTGGTTCGTCGGCTTTGTAAATATTGCCGCGAGGAGTATAAACCGGCCGATGAAACCGTTGAAAAAATTAAAAAAATATTAGCTAAAGCGCCGCCAAAAACTTCAAGCGGGGTAGAGATTCCAAAAACAATAGAAACTTTTTGGCGGGCTAAAGGATGTTCTAAATGCAATTTTATTGGTTACAGAGGAAGAATTGGTATTTTTGAAATGTTTTCTATAAATACAAAAGTAGAAAAATTAATCTTAGAGCAAGCTCCAGCCTCTCAGATTGCTGAAGTTCTTCAAAAACAAGGAATGATCACTATGGCTCAAGACGGAATTTTAAAAGCGCTTCGAGGGATTACCTCTCTTGAAGAAGTAAAAAGAGTTACCGGAGAGTAAATTTAATTTTCATTAATAGAAAAATATCCGTTGGCTTCAGTTTTCTGATTGAAGTCGTTTGTTAAAACTCACATTATAGTTCCATTTAGAAGAATGGAGCCAGCATTATTTTTTTCGTTTCTAATAGATAGAAGCAGACTGTCCAAGAATTGGAATTCATCCTTTAGACTGTTTATAAGTTTGGCTTGTTTAAGCCGGATTATGAAACTCTAAAAGGTTAATTCCTCTCATTTTTTGAATTTTTGGACAGTCTGTTTCTTTTTAAATTTAAAATAAAAAAGGGGGATAAAAATATGAATCCCCTTAAGGTTTTGTTTTTTTTGTGCTGATTTTACCACCAATCTTTTTCCATAGCATAGCCAAGCCAGCTGATTGCTACGACAAGCAAGCCAAGCTCTATCCAAAGTAGGAGTGCTATGTGCCGCACCCACCAGCTGTAAGGAGTGTGTAAATTCAATTCTCTGATTTGTCCTCTTACATCATCCAGTGCTACCTGGTATTCAGTACTGGTTTCATTAAACTGCTTTATATTTTCGCATCTCTGAATTGACCTGTCCAGTGCTTGGAGAATTAACGGTATATAGTTTTCTGGTGTCTTCCATATGATCGCTGCATATCCATCGGTCAGTCCGTGTTTTTCCATTCCATTTCTGCACTCTACCAGATACTTTTGCATATCTTCAGGATTAGAAGCTACTTGAGCTCTATCTAACCAGGCTACAGTATCCTTTTCGATCGTCCAGTGATAAAAGATTCCTATACCGACGGCTCCAACCCACAATATAGTGAGCAGTATTGCCACGGCTAATGCTGCTTTTTCTTTTTCCATTTCTTTTTACCTCCTTTAAAAAGAGAAAATAGCTTCTCTCTTTAAAGGAGGTAAAAAGAATTTTTCAAAGAACAATTTTCATTAACTTCCACAAAACTGTAGACAGTGAGAAGATTCCGAGGTATAATCCAGTTGGAAACACCCCCTTGAAGGGGTGAAAACCAGATTAACCGTAAGCTAAGAATTTTCTCATTTTTGTCCTTAAAATAAGGATAAATTGTCTACAGATTAGTAGATATTAAGTTGAAGAGTCTATCCTATCAAATAAATAAAACTTTGTCAACCCCAGTACATAATTTTGCGTTGAACCAAATTATAAGATAGCATAAGTTATGTGCTGGCAAATTTTTATGATTACTAATCCCAAGCAGGAAGCTGAAGATAGAAAACTTGATCTGACTTTGCGTCCGCGGACATTTAATGAATTTGTCGGCCAAGAGAAAATCAAAAGAAATTTGAGTATTTTTATTGAAGCAGCAAAGAAAAGAAACGAACCAATAGAACATTTGCTTTTATATGGACCACCCGGAACAGGAAAAACATCATTGGCGCATCTAATTGCCTATGAAACACAAGCGAATATTAAAATTACCTCTGGCCCGGCTATTGAAAAGATAGGTGATTTAGCGGCGATTTTGACCAATCTTCAAGATGGAGATATTTTATTCATTGATGAATTTCATCGGATTAACAAACTTGTTGAAGAGACTCTTTATCCGGCGATGGAAGATTATAGTTTAGATATTATTATCGGCAAAGGTCCTTCAGCAAGGACGCTTCGTTTAGGCCTTGCTCATTTTACTTTAATTGGAGCGACTACCAGAATCGGACTTTTATCTTCGCCGCTGAGAGACAGATTTGGCATTATTTATAGATTGAATTTTTATAAAACAGAAGATATTCAAAAAATAATTAAACATTCAAGTAAAATCTTAGGCGTAGAGATAGAGCAAAAAGGAGTTGAAATTATCGCTATAAGGGCTCGCGGCATTCCAAGGATAGCTAATCGTCTTTTAAAAAGAGTCAGAGACTTTGCTGAAGTAGAGGGAGAAGGAATTATTACCGGTCAAATAGCTTCTCAGGCTTTGGATGCGCTGGAGATAGATTATTTAGGTCTTGAGCCTACTGACAGAAAAATTTTGGAGGTTATGATTGAACGATTTCACGGCAGGCCGGTGGGGCTTAAGACATTAGCCGCGGCTACCTCTGAGGAACAAGACACCATAGAAGATATTTATGAACCTTATCTTCTCCAGATTGGATTTTTAATCAGAACGCCACGGGGGCGAGTTGCCACGAAGTTAGCTTATGAGCATTTGGGAAAAGAATATAATGACGAGAATGAACAGAATACTCTTTTATAAAGATGATTTATGAATTATGATTTGTGAATTATGATTTTTACTTCTTAACTTAAATCGTAAATTATAAATCGTAAATCAATTTTCTATGTTTTATTTCCTTCTTCTCATAATTCCCCTCCTCATCTACATTATCCTCGCCACCGCTCTTACTTTTCACCTAAAAAAATACGGCCTTTCTGGAGACGCGACCAAAAGAATGTCAAAGGTCTTTATTGCGGTTTCAATTATATTAATTATCTTGACTATTTTTATGTTTTTCAGTATTGATTGGGAAGAATTTGAAATAAATGAGCTTTTGCAAGATTTTATTTTTAGACCATATGAATATTATTAATCCTGTATTTTTAAGTATAGATTCTAAAATAAGTTCAGGATGACGAGTTACTTTTTGGTTATTTTGTAATTCAAAGTATATTTATGTCTCAACAAAAATATCATTTCCCAGGCCAGCACAAAGACGAAGAAATAATTTTTCTTCTTCGTCGCCATCCAATTGTTCTTTTGGGCAAGATTTTAGTTATTTCTTTTTTTCTTTTTATTTTGATTGTTTTTTGGATAAAAGGAGCTGAATATCTGCCTGTTTTTTTTGAAGAACCTTATTTAAATTTTTCTATTTTTGTTAGTCTTCTCTCGCTTCTTTTTATTTGGTTGTATGCCTTTATTGTTTGGGTTGATTATTATTTGGATCTTTGGATCTTAACCAATGAACGGCTTCTTGATATTGAACAGAAGGGACTTTTTTATCGGGTAATTTCAGAATTAAGACTTAATAGGATTCAAGATATTACCAGTGAAGTTCGGGGATTTATTCCTACTTTTTTTCATTTTGGTGATATTTCCATTCAAACAGCCGCTGAACAGGGAAGATTTAAATTAAACCAAATTCCTCATCCGGTCGAAGTAAGAAGAACAATTATCAAATTTCATAAAGGGTATTTAGAGAGAGAAAAAAGAGAAGACAATCAATCTTTATAAATTTGAAGAAGACAAAATTGGCTGCTTTTACTACCGGTACAGCAAACACCGATCCGTTTGGCGGTTGCGGGACAACTGAATTTATTAAATAAAATTTTAAGCAATATGCCACCAAAAAAGAAAATTTTGAGTAGTATTAAAAATAAACCTTACTTTGTAAGAGATAAATTCGTGTTGTATGAAAGTGATTGTTTAAAAATTTTGGAACAGATTCCTGGAAATTCCATCGATATGATTTTTGCCGATCCTCCATATTTTTTATCTAGCGGAAGTTTTACCTGTCAAAACGGAAAAATGGTTAGCGTTAAAAAAAGTGATTGGGATTTAAGTAATGGAACTAAAAAGAACTTTGAATTAAATTATGCAAACAGTTTTTAATACAAAAATAGCGAATCACTACAAAACTCTATTGGTTTAGTCGTGGACGACTGAACCTTAATGTTTTGATTGCGAGAAAACTAACTTATGGTTCAGTTGAAGATAATTGAACCAACGAAGTTAAATGAGAAAACCGAATAAAAAAGCCGTTTTCTAAACAGGCTTTTTTTATTGCCTTGGGTAAAGTCTTCCTAAAAATCAATCAAAATCATATTACTTTGAACAACATTACCGTTTTTTTCTACTCCGATGGCATAGATGTAAAAATTTCCTGAAAGTCCATCTGAATTTTCCCAGACCGCACGATATAGGTCAGGACTGCGCGAAATTGGAGAGTTAACCGTTTCTATTTTGTAAATTGATTTATCTTTTTCAGCTGACTGGGCATAAAATATCATTTTCTGAATATTTTTTTTATCAGTTACTAAAGCTTCAAAGATATAAAATGGTCCATTCCTGCGGGGTTCTTTAAGGATAACTCCAGAACTTAAGCTGATCGAGAAAAAAGTTTCTTCCTCGCTCATATTTTCTATTTTATCATAAATTTTTGCCTTTATTACATGTTCTCCGTCTTTTATTTCATGAGGCAAGTTAAAATGAATTTCAAACGGTTTGGCTTGATCGGTGCCAATGAATGTTTCGTCAAAGAAAAAATCAACTTGTTTAACGCCTAAAGGAGCGTTCACTTCAACTTTAATTGGGATGTAGGGTTTATTAATAACAGAGTCTTTTTTTGGTGAGATGATTTTAATAGTCGGTCTGTTTTTTTCAGAACGGAGAGGGCAAAATTCAGTAGGCGGGGTTTGGTTATACCCGTTTTCTTCAGCCCACCTTAAAACAGGTTCTTCCCAGGCGTTGAATTGAGGGTCTGTCTGGGGTTTGGCGGGATAATCTCCCAGCGGGTTGTTTTTGTCTAAGTAATACAAAATATTATGGACTTCTTTATAAACTTTTTCTTCTATTTGATCGCGAGGAGTATTCTCAGTTGCTAACTTATCGCCGCAAGCTTTATCGATTTTTACAACAGTTTCTTTTTCGAACTTTCCATTAAGAATAGGTTTTTTGGTTAAAGGAAGTTTTGGTTTGGTAAATTTTTCTTGAGTGTTGCTTTTTAAAATTCTGCTCATAAAATCATGCCAAATTGGCGCCGCGGCATATATGCCTGCTCCCTTATACATTGGAGTATTATCATTATTGCCGGCCCAGACTCCAGCTACTAGACTTGGCGTATAACCGATCGTCCAGGCGTCGCGGTATTCATCAGTAGTTCCGGTCTTTGCCGCTACTTGTCGATTTTTGAGATAAAGATCAGAGTGCGCGCCGAACATTGGTGCCCGAGCTGCATCATCTGAAAGAATATCATTAATCATATAAGCGATTTGGGGATCCAGAACTTCTATTCCTTCGTTTTTAAACTCTTCTAAAATTTTACCCTGCCAGTTTTCTACTCTTAAAATAGCTGTTTTATTATGTTTAATGCCGTTTTGAGCAAAAACACTAAAAGCCGCTACGGAGTCTAACAATTTTACTTCCCCTCCGCCAAGGACTAAGCTTAGTCCGTAACGCTTGGGATCGTTAAGGGTAGTAATTCCCATATCATGAGCTGTGGCAATACTTTCGTTTATTCCAGCTAAATAAAGGGTTTTAACCGAGGGAATATTTAAGGATTGAGCTAAAGCCTGGCGCATAGTAACCGGACCGTGAAACTTCCAATCATAATTTTTAGGAATATAGCTTTTCCCGCCTTGGCTAAAATTGGTTTCTAAATCAAAAAGAATAGTTGAAGGAGTATATCCTTTTTTAAAAGCCGTGGCATAAACAAATGGCTTAAAAGAGGAGCCCGGCTGGCGGTCGCGGATTGCTACGTTAACATTCGGGTCAAATAGACAGTTTTTTCCGGACCTGCAAGTTTGAGGAAAAGACTTGCCAAAGTAATCTTTTGATCCGACCATTGCTAAAATTTGTCCGGTTTTCGGATCTATGGCGACAAGCGAGGCATTCGCCGCCTTATATTTTTTGAGATTTTTTTCAGCTCCTTTTTTTACAACTTCTTCGGCAATTTTTTGCTTTTCAAAATCTAAGGTAGTAATTATTTTTAATCCTCCTTTTTCAATCGTCTCCTTGCCATATTTTTTAACCATTTGTTCTTTGACATACATTACAAAATGAGGGGCAATAATTTTTTCTTTGAATGGTTTAATTTGGGCTAAAATGTTAACTTCTTTGGCTTCTTTAGCTTCTTGATGATTAATAAAGCCAAGCTCTTCCATTCTGGTGAGAACGTATTCGTAACGTCCTTTGAGTTTTTCGGGATGTGAGCCATAAGGCGAATAATAGGTTGGAGATTTTGGAAGCGAGGCAAGAAGAGCTGCTTCTGGAAGATTTAAATCCGCGGCTTTCTTTCCAAAATAAGTCTGGGACGCGGCTTCAATTCCATAAGCATTGCTTCCGTAAGGGATTTGGTTAAGATACATTGTCAGAATTTCATCTTTGGAGAATTTTCTTTCCATTTCAATAGCTAAAATAAGCTCCTTGATTTTACGGACAAAAGTACGCTCCGGGGTCAAGATAGAATTCTTAATAAGCTGTTGAGTAATCGTTGAAGCCCCCTGTTCAATACTTTTTGTTCTTAAATTTACAATAGCCGCTTTAATAATTCGGCTAAAATCAAAACCATGGTGCTGGTAAAAGTCTTTGTCTTCAATGGCAATGGTAGCCAATTTCATTGTCGTTGGAATTTCTTCAAAAGGAATCAAAGTTCTTCTTTCTTCCCCATGAATTTCGTAGAGAAGGATTTTACCGGTTCGATCATAAATTTTGGTTGATTGGGTAATTGTTCTGGAATTAATTTCATCGGGATTCGGAAGATCCTTGGCAAACCAAGCGAAGATTCCAATGCCGGCAAGGCACAAGACGGCAAACAGCAAACAGCAAACAGCAAGAACTTTTCTTATAATTCTTCTTTTCCTTAAACCTTTAAAAAAATCATTCCTTGAAAATAAAAAAACTTGCTTTTTTTTGCGATGTTTAATTTGTTTTTCTATTCTGTATTTTTTTCTAATCGGCATAATTTTAAAACATTAATTATCTGTAAATTTCTTTATATTCTAACATAGATTATTACCATTGACAAAATTTCTGAGGGTAATATTATAATGTAAAATCAAGAAATTAAGTTTATTTAAAAACGAGATTATATCAAATAAAGAGGAGAGAGCTTTATTTATAGACTATTTTAGTTTAGATAGGCGGCTTTCTTCTTGAGAGCTGCCTATTTCTATAATTTTTCTTTGTAAAAATTTTTTCTTAGTTTTTATCTTTACAAAAGAGGTAAGAGAGATTTCTGAAATAACCGAGATTTACATAAAGTTGTAATTCTTAGGCAGAAGAATAGATAAGAATAATTCTTATTTACCCTTCTCGCTGGTTCAGTTCTTTGACCCGACCCCCTTTTTGGGTTTCTTTCTGTAGAGAGCGAAAAGGAAACCCCAAAAAGGAAGGGTTCAAGTCAGAGACTTGAACCAACATTTGATTATATTTCCCTTCTTTATCTCTGCCAAGAATGCCAATAACAAAGGACCGAAGAAGTTTCATTTCTTCCTGAAGTTTTGAGATTTGCAATTTGTTGGTTAATATTTGAGACATAGATTTTGAAATTTATTA
Organism: uncultured Candidatus Saccharibacteria bacterium; assembly: GCA_964430135.1. GTDB lineage: Bacteria > Patescibacteriota > Minisyncoccia > JAHIHE01 > DAOWLE01 > CAYSEG01. Next base: position 39,471 of record CAYSEG010000005.1, read on the forward strand.
ATCTTTGATTTCTATTTTCATTATATCTGTTAGAGAAGCAATATCAACCTTTTCTTTTTCTAGCTAAGAATCATTTGACTACTGTCAGGCAAGTCAGGATTATTGGTTGGAAATTGGAAAAAGATTTTGCACCTTTACAAAAGCGCTCAAAAAGGAGAAAAAATAGAAGATATGATGCGAATGTTGCGAATATACGAATGGTTGAGAGAAATTCTCTGTGGTCAAGGATTGTTTGTTTATTAAAAGAAGTGGCAATCAATAAGCAGTCCTTGGCCGCAGAGATTGCGATTTAGTAATTCAACGAAGGAAAAAATGGGCCGATAAAAAAGTTAGGAGGTGAAAAGAAAAATGAATGAGAAAATAAAAAAAGCGATAGAAGAAATGGTAGACGAAGTAATCGTTGAAAGAAAGGAATTTACACTGAAGGCTCTGGGAGTGAAGGCAACTTTTAATCCCTTTTACTGGTTTCTAACAATTCATTTACCTGACCCAATTCATTTATCTGACCAAAGAGAAATTAGAATGGGTCTGATTCCAGAGACAGCAGAGAAAGTGAAAAATTGCCTTATGGGCCGGAAGAAATGCGAATTTACTAAAGAATATTTCAGAGAGGACTATACCCAATTCTCTCGTTTTTCCTTTGATTTCGGTCAGAACGGAGCACAAATTACAATAATAGAAGGAGAGCAATATCCTGTAGTAGAGAGCCTTCAACCAGAACCAAAAGAGACTAAACTAAGAGTTAATAACATAGAAATCATAGGGATAGTTGGGATTATTATTAAGTTTTTGGAATTACGGAAGAAGTTCAGTGTCGTTAGAGAGCCGATTGAGAAAGAAATAGAAAAGTATCTTGAAGAGCAAAAGAAAAAAGAAGATGAGCTTATCCGCAGATTAGCGGAAAAATTTCAGGTGGATCCTGCAGATGTTCGAGAGATTTTTAAAGATACCAAAAACTCTTTTGGATTTGGAATAGAAGAACCTATTGGAGTAGAAGAACTTGTTTTACAAAAAGAATAAAAATAAAAGAAAAAGAGGGCTACGAGGTTCTATTCCGCCTTGTGGAGTGGAGGAAAAAAATAAAAAATTTGGAGGAAGTTATTACTTATTCCTTCCTCCTTTTTATTTTTAAGTCCACAACCTGAATTTTGGCAAAGCCAAATTGGCTTGCGGGTTTAAAAATACCCCGCATTTAATAATGCGAGGTGGAAAATTGTTCTTTGAAAATAAAAAAACAAAATCATTTCTTAATTATCTTCAGAAACTCTTTTGGCGAGACAATTTGAATTCCTTGAAATTCTTTTTCGTTGGTTCAGCTCTTTGACCCGAACCCCCTTTGGGGGGTTTCTTTCTGTAGAAGGTGAAAAGGAAATAAAGAATTTAATTATTCTGTTTTTTAAAAAGCCCAGAAGCGCTCTCGTAGAATGGAAACCCCATTAGGGGTAAAATTTTCTCTCCTTGTCCTCCTAAATTTTTTATAAATTTGGGAGGGTTCCGCTCTTTATAAAAAGAGCGATTCGTTCTGCGGGAGCGCTTTTGGTCTTTTTATTTTCCAAGATCTTCTTCAAAAATTCCTCACTTAAAGTGTATAGAAGGTATGAAACTTTACAAAAAAATAAAATTGTGCTATAATTAAATTATAAAAAGTGTAAGAAAGTTTTATTTTTAAAGGAGGAATCAATGAAAATCAAGGATATTTCGCAACAACTTCATTTTATTAAGCAATGCCGGCGCTGGGGACTAACTCTTTGGGAGTGTCCCAGTTTTTTATTTATTATTATGGGTATTGTGACGGTTTTGGTTATGCTTGGAACATATATGATAGCAAGCCAATATGAAGATTCCGATGTAGTTGTAATAAGCGTAAGCGTCGTAACAATCCTTATTTTAACTATTGGTTCGGCTATTGTTAAAGGAACCGAAAAAATTGCTCGGGCCAATATGATGAAGTCAGAATTTATTTCAATTGCTTCCCACGAATTAAAATCTCCTTTGACTGGAATTAAATGGAGTTTAAATTTGCTTTTTAACGACAAAGTCAATAGCGATGCCTCAAAGCAATTAGAATATTTGAAGTCAATAAAAGAAAATAACGATAGAATGATAAAATTAGTTAATGACCTTTTGAATATTTCAAGAATTGAACAAGGACGGATAAAAATGAGACCAGAGATAATTTCACTTGAGGAAATTGTTGAAAGTTTAATTAAAGAATTTACTCCTTTTATTCAATCGCATAATATCACGATTAGCTTTGACAAAGAAGCTAATTTGCCAAAAGTTAAAGCAGATCCTCAACGGATAAGATCAGTTGTCCAAAATCTTTTAGATAATGCTGTAAAATATATAAAGGAAAAAGGTAAAATTGAAATTATATTAAAAAAAGAAAAATCTTATCTTTATTGTCAAATAAAAGATAATGGAGTGGGAATTCCTTCTTATCAGCAGAAAAAGATCTTCACTAAATTTTTCAGGGCTGATAACGTTCTAAGTCGTCAAACACGGGGTACCGGACTCGGGCTTTATATTGCCAAAGCTATTATTGAGAGTTCTGGGGGTAAAATTGGATTTACTTCCCAAGAAGGCAAAGGATCAACTTTTTGGTTCACCCTGCCCGTTTTTCAGAAAGCTATAAACAAATGATTGCAAATTGCTGGTTCACAAACCTTGTGGGGCCGCGAACCAAATTATGCTTCTGTTTTTATTGCTGTTAGTGCATTTTTGTTTCAAGTATAATGCCGTTAGGCATCCTCCCACAAGAGGGACTTGGAATCAGTCAAAGTTAAAAAGTAAATTTCTTGAGTTATAAAATTTAATTTCCAGATTATCCGAAAACTGCATTTTCTCCGTTGCGGCGAATAATCTCTCCGTCAAACCTGCGGCTTTAGGCGCTGGCAGGCGGACCGAAAGGAGCGAAATAACTCCATGGTTTAGTGGAGAAATTCGGAATTATTTCATCGCGAAGCCTATACTGAGCGCCGATGAAGTACTTTTCGCAATAACATTTTCGGACAATCTGGTTTAAGGAGGATTTATTATGGAAAAAAATAAAAAAAAGATTCTTGTCATTGAAGATGAGGCAACCCTTCAGAAAGCTCTGGGGGAAATATTTCTTCGCGAGGATTATGAAGTGCTGAGTGCCCTTGATGGGGCTCGCGGATTAGAATTGGCAAAAAATGAAAAGCCGGATTTGGTTCTTCTTGATTTAATTCTTCCTAAATTAGATGGTTTCGGGGTACTTAATGAATTAAAGAATAAAGAAGAGACAAAGGATATTCCGGTAATTATCTTAACCAATTTAGGGGAAACAACCGACGTTCAAAAAGCCATAGAATTAGGAGCAACTACTTATTTGATAAAGAGCGATTATCAATTAGATGAAGTAGTTAAGAAAGTAGAAGAAATATTGCAGTCGTAATTGAGAGTATATAGCGATTCTATCCTAAATTTTCCTGTCATTCTGAGCTTGCTTCAGAGTCTATTGCATGTTACGTTTAGCTTGAAATAAATAAGTATAACTCTAATTATGCAAAGATCCTGAAATAAATTCAGGATGACAGATAGATGAATTTAAAATAATACCACTACAGCATCATTTTATGAAAATTGATTCCCAACAATTAAAAGCATTTCTTTTGAATTCAAATTTAGTCGACTCTGAAAAAATTGAGTCTGTTTCTAAGCGAGCTAAAAAGAGACGGCAGAGTTTAGAGAAAGTTTTAATCGATGAGGGTATTGTTTCGGCTGAAAAATTGATAAGGATCAAAGCTTACATTTTGGGTATTCCTTTTGTTAATTTAGAAAAAGAGATTATCGATAAAAAAATTCTTAATATTATTCCAGAACCGGTTGCCAGAGCTCATAATATAATAGCTTTTGCCAAAAACGGTCAGGAGATAAGAGTAGCGATGCTAGATCCGGAAGATTTACAGACTATAGAATTTATAAAGAAAAAAACCGGACTTAAAATTTTACCGAGTCTAACTACACCTGAAAGTATTAAGCATATCTTAAAGCAATACCAAAAAAGTCTTGAGGTGGAATTTGGAGAAATTATTACTGAGAGCGCCTCTAAGGTCGTCCGTGAAGGGAATTTGAAAAAAATGGCGCATGATTTGCCGATTATTAAAATTGTGGATACTTTTTTAAAACACGCCATTTTGCAAGGCGCTAGTGATATTCATATTGAACCGCAAGAGAAAGAGATTATTATTCGTTATCGAATTGACGGAATTCTTCACGATGCAATGACTTTGCCCCGTCAAGTTTTAGACGGTATTGTAGCTAGAATCAAGGTGCTTGCTAATCTTAAGCTTGACGAACATCGGCTTCCTCAGGATGGTCGGTTTAAAATAGAAACCTCGGATTATAAAATCGCTTTTCGGGTTTCCGTGCTTCCCGTATTTGATGGGGAAAAAATAGTAATGCGCCTTTTGGATGAATCTTCTTCTCGAGGTCTTACTCTTGAAGGTTTGGGTTTTTGGGGCGGCGCATTAGAGATAGTTCATCATAATATTAAAAAACCAAATGGAATGATTTTGGTTACCGGTCCTACCGGAAGCGGAAAAACAACTACTTTGTATACCATTATGGATATTTTAAACACTCCTGGAGTGAATATAAATACCATCGAAGATCCTATTGAGTATCGAATGAATCGAATTAATCAAACCCAAGTAAGGCCCAAAATCGGCCTTACTTTTGCCAGCGGACTTCGGGCGCTTGTTCGCCAAGACCCGGATATTATTATGGTTGGCGAAATTAGAGACAGAGAAACAGCCTCTTTAGCTGTTCACGCGGCACTTACTGGTCATTTAGTTCTTTCAACGCTTCATACAAATAGCGCTGCCGGAACCATTCCTCGACTTTTAGACATGGGACAAGAGTCGTATCTTATTGCTTCAACTATAGATGTAATTATTGCCCAAAGGTTAGTTAGAAAAATTTGTCCAGATTGCCGAGAAAAATACCGGCCGGATAAATCTGCCTTGGAATATTTTCATCAGTCTTTTGATTTAGATACTCTTGGCAAAATTTTAAAAAAAGAAAGAATAGTAAATTCAAAGAGCGAGTTGGATAAGTTGGAATTTTGGCGAGGTAAAGGCTGCCAACGTTGTCGTGGTGAAGGGTATAAGGGGCGAGTTGGAATTTTTGAAGTATTAGAGGTGACAGATAAAATTAGATCCCTTATTACTAAAGAAGCAGCGAGCGCTGTTATTGAAAAGAAAGCTCGGGAAAATGGTATGCTGACAATGATTGAAGATGGGTTCATTAAAGTAATTCAAGGGATAACGACTATTGAGGAAATAATGAGAGTAACCAAAGAATAAAATCAAAAATTAAATATCAAAATGCAAAATGACAATGTAAAATTAAGATGACTCCTTATGGGGTCATCTTGAGGAGCCCCGTAAGGGATAACGAAGGATTCCGTAGAAATTCGGGATTCTCTTTCCTTCTCCGGGATCAGAATGACCTCTTGTGGAGTCAATTTTGATTTACCTGTCCGCAATGTTTCGTTAGCTCGCAGTAGATACAGCGTTTCTGGCGGACATAGCGAGGCGGGCGGGTCATTTCCTGCCCTGCGCCTTTTGTTCGTTATTTAATGTTATTAACTAATTTCTAATTTATACCTTTTGATAATTATCAAAAGGTGCGGGGTGAAATTTTTGAATTTTGAATTTTTATCGTGCCTACTTATAATTACATAGCTAAAAATTCTAGAGGAAAAGTTAAGCGAGGGACAATGACCGTTAAAGGTGAGCATGTCTTGGCAAGAGCTTTACGTAAGGAAGGTTATATTCTTACATTTATAGAAAGAAAAAAAGAGAAGAGGCTTTTTAGTTCATTAAATTTTTTCCAAAAGGTATCCCTAGTTGAACGAATGCTTTTTACCAGACACTTAG
>CAYSEG010000006.1:0-30167 GCA_964430135.1 uncultured Candidatus Saccharibacteria bacterium
TTAAAACTTTGACATCAAAAATATCAAAAGAAAAATCACATTCATCGGCAATCTTCTTAGATAATTTCAATTCATAGTCAAAAACTTCATTTTCTCTTATGCTGTTCACATAAACACCAATATCAATATCTCTAAAAGAAGGTGCGTTCAAAAAGAACCAAAAATAAATACAAAAACAATATCTTTTTTCCTAAAAGAATTTGTTTAATCTTCTCAGTGATTTCTTGCCGTTTGTTTTGTTTTATTGAAAAATATTCTTTCATAATTTAGGTCACCTATAATATGAATTTTTTCATATATTTATTTTGAATCAATATATTTTACGGCTTCATTAATAATTGAAATATTTTTTATCCTTGAAGTAAATATTTTTTCTCTATTTTTTTCAATCTCTTGAATATCTTCTATAATAAAATCAGAAAAGACAAAGATAAATGGATAAATTCAATCCTTAATTACTTTTCCACAAAAGATTACATTATTTTTTAATACTTAACTCTCTAATTATCAAAACTTTTTTGCTCTTCATCGCCCTTTGACACCTTACCTAATAGCTAAATTTTCATAATAATTTTCTAAAACAAGTATACAAACTTTTTCTCTTATGAACATTTTGATAATACCATAAAAATCAAAAAAAATCAAAATTTTTCAGAAAACGGTTAATATCTCATGCCCGTTTTTTGTTACTGCCATTGTGTGTTCAAAATGAGCCGAAAGACTCCCATCAGAAGTAACAAACGTCCAGCCATCTTTGGCTTGATGAACATAATACTTACCCGCATTAACCATTGGTTCGATAGCAATAGTCATTCCTTCCTTTAATTTAAGGCCACTTCCTTTTCTGCCGAAATGAGGAATCTGTGGCGCTTCGTGGACATTTTTACCTACTCCATGTCCAACCAAATCGCGAACAACTGAAAAACCCTGACTCTCAACATAACTTTGAATAGCAAAACCGATATCACCGATATGAGCTTCTGGTTTCACCACATCGATCCCATATTTAAGTGCTTGTTCTGTCACTTTAATTAATCGTTCTGCTTTAGAACTTATTTTTCCTATCCCTACGGTTACGGCACTGTCTGTGCAAAGTCCTTTATAGTAAATTCCCATATCAAGACCAACGATATCACCTTCCTTTAATTTTCTCCCGGAAGGAATGCCGTGAACAACCTCTTCATTCACTGAAACACAAAGAGCTGATGGATAATTATTATAACCCTTAAAAGAAGGACGAGATCCATATTTCAAAGCAAGCTTCTCGGCATATTCGTCTAATTCTTTAGTTGTTACTCCTGGCTTTGCTTCTTTTTCCACTTTTTTTAAAATCTTAGCCAATATTTTTCCACCTTCTCTCATGATGGCTATTTCTTGAGGGGATTTGATGATAATCATAAAAAATGTCAAAAATGATTTATGATTTATAATTTACGATTTATGAATAATTTAGCCTTTTTAGAAATTAATTCTTTTTAATATTCTTAAATCATAAATCTTGAATCTTGAATCATCTTCGAATATTCCCAATAATATCTTTATGCACCTTCTCCACACTCTGCTCTCCGTTAATCTCAATTATTTTCCCTTTCTTCTTTAAATACTCAATTACTGGCAAAGTCTCTTTTTTGTATTCTCTAAGCCGGCTAAGAATCCTGAGGTGAGTATCATCTTTTCTTTGATAAATTTTACCGCCGCATATTGGACAAACTTTTTCGCCTCTTTTTAATGTTTTGCCCAAAATAAAAAGATGGCCGCATTTCGAACAACACCTTCTTATAGAAAGACGCCTTAACGCTTCTTTATCAGTTATTTTAATTACAAAAATATAATCTATCTCTCGGCCAATTTTCGCTAATAATTTTTCTAATTCTTTTATCTCTGGTAATTTTCTGGCAAAACCGTCAAAAACAATTCCTTTATTTTTATTAATTTTTTTAATTTCTTTTCTGACAAGCTTTACTATCCACTGATAAGGAACAAATTTTCCCTGTTGGTGTATTATTGTATTAACCTTTCTACCAAAGGAAGTATTTTCCTTAGCGATTTTTCTCAGTATCAATCCGCTTGCTAAATGCTCTAAGTTAAATTTTTTAGCCAAAAGTTTTGCTTGCGTTCCTTTGCCTGACCCTGACGGACCAAGAATAATTATATTTAATGGCTTTGACCTTGGCATATTTTATTTTTTGAAAAATATAATCCAAATAGCATGATCATAACATGTATATTATATTACAAACCGAAATATTTTCATATACAACGAATAAAAAAATTAAAAAAATTATAGCCAAATTTTTCGACTATACTTATTTGAAACAAAAAAAGAAACAAATTTATTGAAGTTTTTTTGCTAAATAAGTTTTTCTAATTCAGCTATAAACAGAATTAAAACTTATCGTAATCCCGCATCGCAAGCTGGGATTGTATTTGATTCATTGTATCTAAAACCACTCCGACAACAATCAAAATTGCCGCCCCTCCAAGAACCATTGTCGTAATATGAGTGACAGCTTGTCCAATAAAAGGCAAAACAGCGATCAAACCCAAAAAAACAGCCCCAACCAAAGTAATTCTTGTTAAAACTTTAGTTAGAAAATCGGCTGTTGACCTGCCGGGACGAATGCCTGGAACAAATCCACCCATCTTTTGTAAGTTTGTTGACACTGCCTCAGGGTCAAAAACTATCGCTGTATAAAAATACGTAAAAAGAACAACTAAAATGAAGTATAAAATTCCATAAATAAGTTGATCTTGAAAAAGATTAGCTATGTAGGTTGCCGCAGTAGCCAGCCAGCTAATATCTGAATGAGCTAAAAAACTGGCAATCATTCCCGGAAAAAGCATAATTGACATCGCAAAAATAATTGGAATCATCCCAGCGGAATTAACTTTTAAGGGCAAAAAAGTAGAAACTCCGCCATACATTTTCGCTCCTCTGACACGCTTGGCGTAAGACACAGGAATATTCCGCTGCGCCTCAGTAATAACAACAATTCCGGCAATAACAATTATATATAAAACAAAAAAGGCAATATATGAAGGAATTTTAGCCGGATCATAAGTGGTAATAGTTTGCTGAAAAGACATTGGAAAACCAGCGATAATCCCGGCAAAAATAATCAAAGAAATTCCATTGCCAATTCCTTTTTCTGAAATAAGCTCTCCTATCCACATTAAAAAAACAGTTCCAGCTGTAATAACAGTAATAGCAGTAATAAGGGTAAATCTATCGGAAATTTCAATGATTTGTTGGTTTTTAAGTAAGATAATCATTCCATAAGACTGCAAAATAGCCAAAGGAATAGTGAGGTACCGGGTATATTGGTTAAACTTTCGCCGACCCTCCTCGCCTGCCTCATGATACCACTCTTTAATCTGGGGAAAAATCATCGTCAGAAGCTGCATAATAATGGTTGCCGTAATATAAGGACCAACTCCAAGCATCACTATTGACATATTCTCCATTCCTCCTCCGGTAAACATATTCATCAACCCTAAAAACTGATTACCTTCAAAAAATTTTCTTAATTGTTCAATATCAATTCCGGGTACAGGAATATGCGCTGCCAAGCGAAAAACAATTAAAAGCACGGCGACAAAAAAAATTTTGTTGCGTAGTTCTTTGATCTTAAAAATTTGTATTACTTTTTGAAACATAAATAAAAAACTTTTAATTTTTAATTTCTAAACTAATTTCTTTATTAAACCGAAGACTTGTAAAAAAATGTATCCGAGAGATAATTAAAAAGATTATCCCTCATTTTTTTATTTTTGAATTTTGATTTGTCATTTTGACTTTTGACTTTTATCTTTTGAATTTACAACGCCTCCCACTTTCTCAATCTTTTCCCTCGCTCCGTCTGAAACAAAACAGCCTTTAATTTCTAATTTTTTGCTTAAATTTCCATTGCTAAGAATTTTCACTCCTGTTTTTATATTATCAATTAATCCAACTTTTTGCAAATTTCTCGGCGTAATAATATCGCCATCTGAAAAATTTTTATTAAGCTGACTAAGATTGACAATTTCTTTTTTGGGATGAATGCTCTTAAATCCTTTTTGCTTGGCAAGCTGACGCCAAAGAGGCGTTTTTCCACCTTCAAATCCAGGTTTCTTTTTTACACCCGAACGAGACTTCTGCCCTTTCATTCCACGTCCGGAATAAGTGCCGCGTTTTCCGCCACGACCAATGCGTTTTTTCTTCTTTAATTTATGAATTGGTTTAAGTTGATGAAGTTGCATAAAAATAAATTCAAAGCTTAAAGTTCGAAAATCAAAATTATAGCTTAGAACTAAAAACTAAAATAAAAAGTTTTAAGTTTTAAATTTTAGCTTTAAGTTTTAGGTTTTGGGTTTTCGTCCGTCAGAATCTTAAACTTCGCTTCTGACCTTGATTTTAACTTTTTCAAAGCCAAAATAGTAGCTCTTGCATTGTTAAGTTTATTCGCCGAACCAAGAATTTTACTGGTCACATTTTTAATTCCAGCCAAGTCAACTACAGAACGAACAACCCCTCCAGCGACAACGCCTTTTCCAGCTCGAGCTGGTTTCAAAAAAACTTTGGCGCCGCAAAATTTACCGTCAATTTGATGAGGAATTGTCTCTTCTGAAATATTTACCGTAATTAAGTTCTTTTTAGCATCAGCGACTGCCTTTGTTGTAGCATCAGAAACATCAGCTCCTTTTCCAACTCCAACCCCAACTTTTCCTTTTTTATCACCAACAACAACTACTGAACGAAAACTAAATCTTCTGCCGCCGGCAACGACTCTAGCAACACGCGCCACATCCAAAAGCTTGGAGTTAAATTCATCTTTAGACCTTTCTTTTTTAAATTCTTTTCTCATATTTTTTATTTGTCATCCTGAACTTGTTTCAGAATCTTTTACATCTTTTAGTTAAAATAATAGTCTATGAAATGGTAGAAATTGAAAAACTTGTCCTGAATTTATTTCAGGATTGAAAATTAAAATTCCAATCCTCCTTCTCTTGCTCCTTCAGCCACTGCCTTCACTCTTCCATGGTATTTATAACCGCCTCTATCAAAAACAACTTTCTTAATATTTTTCTCTAATGCTCTCTCTGTAATTAACTTTCCAACTTCATAAGCAACCATAACTTTACTAGTTCTAACATTCTCTTTTTTCTCTCTCAAGTTTTGAGTTTTAAGTTTTAGCTTTGAACTTTGAGTTTTGAGTTTTGGGCTTATTTCTTTGTCGCTCGCCGCCACAAAAGTCTGTCCCCTCTCATCATCAATCAACTGTGCATAAATATGTTTATTGCTTCGAAAAACAGAAAGACGAGGAACATCTTTTGTTCCTTTAATTTTCGCCCTCACTCGTCTATGCCGCCGCTGTTTTTTTTCTATTTTTTGTTTTATCTTATTTATTGCCATTTTTAAAACGATTCAAGATTTAAGATTCATGAATAAATTTATATTTTAAAAAACTAATCTCTTTTAATATTCATAAATCATAAATATTAATTCATAAATCATCCCTTACTTTTCTGTCGCCACTGTTTTTTTGCCAGCCTTCCTCCGTACTACCTCCCCCACATATCTAATCCCCTTACCTTTATAAGGCTCTGGTTTTCTAAGAGCTCTAATATCAGCGGCAACCTGACCAACTAACTGTTTGTTTATTCCACTGACAGTAATTATATTTTTATCAACTTTAAAATCAATGCCGTCTGGCGGTTCTATTTCTATCGGGTGAGAAAAACCAAGAGAAAGAATAAGTTTTCTGCCAGAAACTATAGCCTTATATCCAATTCCTTGAATTTCAAGTCTCTTTTCAAATCCTTCGCTTACTCCTTTCACCATATTAAAAATCAAAGCGCGAACGAGACCCCATAAAGCTGAAGCTTTTTTTGTCTTCCTGTCCACAGAAGTAATTATTTTCCTGTCTTTTACTTCTATCTTAATTTCATTATTTGCCTCATATCTAAGTTCGCCTTTTGGGCCTTTTACAACAATAAGAGTTCCGTCAATTTTTACCTCTACGCCTTCAGGAATTTTAATTGGTTGCTTTCCAATTTTAGACACAGTAACAAATTCAAAAATCAAATTGTTTACCTTGTTAAATTTGTCTCACAACTATTTAACAGGGTAAGTTTTGCATTTTGATATTTGATTCTTAATTTATTAAATATTACCATACTTCACAAATCACTTCTCCTCCCAACTTTTTCTTTCTTGCTTCTTTATTAGTCAAAAGTCCTTGGGAAGTAGAAATAATAGCTATTCCATATCCCTGCAAAACCCACGGAATCTTTTCTTTTTTTACATAATAGCGCCGACTTGGCTTACTAATTCGTCTTAAATTCTGAATAGCCGGGACTCCATTAATATATTTTAGAGCGATTTCAATGTTTACTCTTTTACCTCTCTTCTGCTTAGTCACCTCATCAATAAACCCCTCTTGCTTTAATATTTTAGCCAAATTAAGTTTTATTTTTGAAAATGGAACGAATACCCGAGGATGATTTTTTGCCTGGGCGTTTTTTATTCTTATTAACATATCAGCGATTGGATCTGTCATAGAAAATTAAAAAATTAAAAATGAAAAATGAAAAATTATGATCTAAAATGTAAAATTAAAATTTTTAAATTTTTCTCTGTCATTTTTCATTTTTCACTCTGATTTTTTCATTTTTTATTACCAGCTTGATTTTTTAACTCCTGGTATTTCTCCTTGACTGGCTAACTCTCTAAAACAAATTCTACACAACCCAAAACAGCGCATATAACCACGCTTACGGCCACAGCGCCAACAGCGCCGAACAATCCGTGTTGAATACTTCGGTTTTTTTAATGCTCTTGCTTTTACTGATGTCTTAGCCACCTTATTTAGAACTTAGAACTTAAAACTTGTTTATACTTGCAGTATAATTTTAAAATCTGAAAATTATGAGTCACAAGTTTTAAGTTACAAGCTTCAAGATTTTATAGGAAAACCTAATAATTTTAGTAATTTCTCCCCTTCTTCATCTGTCTTTGCTGTTGTAATAATAGATACCTCTAAGCCAAAAATACTTTTTACATCTTCCGAACTAATTTCCGGAAAAACAATATGCTCTTTTAAACCGATAGTTAAATTACCCTTTCCATCAAAAGATTTTTTATCAAGACCCCGAAAATCTCTCACCCGAGGCAAACTTACACTTATTAATCTATCAAGGAATTCATACATCCGCCCCTTTCTTAAAGTAACCATTGCTCCTACTGTCATACCCTCTCTAACCTTAAACGATGAGATTGATTTTTTGGCTTTAGTTATAACGGGCGCCTGTCCGCTAATAGCAGCAAGATCCTTAAGAACTTTGTCAAAACCTTTAGCGTCGCTAATAACTTTACCTGTTCCAATGTTAATAACTACTTTTTCTATTTGGGGTACAGCAAAATCATTTTGATATCCAAATTTCTTTTTCATAGCCGGGATTACTTCTCTTTTGTATTTTTCTTGAAGACGAAACATAACTTTTTATATTTCTTGTCCGCATTTTTTACAAATTCTGAATTTGCCGCTCTCAGTTAATCTGTAACCAACTCGGACAGCTTTTGCACATTTAGGACAAATAAGTTTAACGTTAGATATATTTATTGGTGATGGTATCTCTATTATCTGTCCCTTTTCATTTTCTCGGCGAGAGCGTCTGTGTTTTTTAATAATATTAATACCCTCGACAATTATCTTGCCTTTATTGGGTAACGCTTTACTAACTTTACCTTTCTTCCCTCTATCTTTCCCGGAAATTATAATAACATTATCACCTTTTTTAATCTTCATAAATTATAAAACCTCAGGGGCTAAAGAAACTATTTTAGAAAATCCCTTTTCTCGCAATTCTCTGGCAATAGATCCTAAAATTCTTGTTCCCTTCGGTTCTTTCTTTTCAATAATAACCACAGCATTATCATCAAAACGAATATACGAGCCGTCTGGACGGCGAAAAGATTTCTTGGTTCGAACAATCACCCCTTTAACAATCTGGCCTTCTTTCAGAGAACTTCGAGGCTCAGCTTCTTTTACCGAAACAATTATAATATCTCCAAGGGTAGCAAAATCACTTCTTCCTCTTCCTAAAATTTTAATACACTTAACTATTTTTGCTCCGGTGTTATCAGCTACTTTTAATTTTGTCCCTACTTGTATCATGGAAATGAAAAAATTTAAAATACAAAACGGAAAATTACAATTTAAAATTCAAAATTTCTAATCCTGGATTATAATTTTTCACTTTTCATTTTTATAACCCTCCATCTTTTATCTTTACTTAATGGCCGGCATTCAACAATTGTCACTTTATCACCTATATGAAATTCATTCTTCTCATCATGAACTTTATATTTCTTCGTCACTTTATATTTTTTCTTGTATTTTGGATGAAGTTTTAATCTATTCACGGCCACAACTATGGTTTTGTCTATTTTATCACTAACAACAACACCTTTCAATACTCTAATCTTCTTTTCCTCAGTCTTCTTTTTTTCTTTGTTATCTTGTTTCATAATAATAACTCAAAAATCTATTTTATTTTTCTTTTTTCTCTTTTTCTTTAAGTATAGTCAAAATCCGAGCGATAGTTTTACGAGTTTTTTGAACTTCCTGATTATTTTTAAGTTTTCTGGCTTCAAGATCAAAACGAAGCTTAGATAATTTTTCTCTCATAACTACTAGTAAATGTTGCAATTCTTCGCTATTTTTTTCTCTAATTTCTTTGATTTTCATAGTTAACTCTTGCCACTTTGGACGAAGTGAAGTATCTCGTTGACACTCGGCACGGCTCCGTCGTGAAGAATCCCATAGTTTAAGGAAAAACACGGAACCCTTCAGGCTTCCCCCAAGATGACAATCTGAAATTAGCGACTCATAAATCTTGTTTTTATCGGTAATTTATGCTTAGCCCGACGAATTGCTTCTTTAGCCATTTCAAAAGAAACTCCATCCATTTCAAATAAAATTCTGCCGGGTTTCACTGGAACAACAAAATGATCAACGCTTCCTTTGCCAGAACCCATTCCCACCTCAGCCCCTTTTTTAGTCACTGGTTTGTCTGGAAAAATCCTAATCCAAATCTTGCCGGTCCTCCCGGTATATCTGGTCATAGCACGCCTGGCTGCTTCAATTTGGCGAGACGAAATCCAAGACGCTTCCATTGCTTTGAGTCCATACATTCCAAAATCCAAAGAGGTTCCTTTCTTTGCTATTTTTGCTTGACTCCTCCCTTTTTGATGTTTTCGATGTTTTACTTTCTTAGGCATCAACATAAAAGAAACTCAAAAGTCAAAAATCAAAACTTAAAAGTTCAATTCAAAAGTCAAAAGTTTTAATACAATTAGATTACTTCTGAATTTTGACCTGTAATTTTGCATTCTAAACTTCGACTTTTGACTTAAACTATTTAAATTTGTTTTTTATTTTAATAAAAAATTTAGTAAATTTTAATCATTTCTCCCCTTCAAACACTTCTCCTTTATATATCCAAACTTTAATTCCAATAACTCCATAAATAGTATAAGCATTAGCTTTAGCATAATCAATGTCAGCTCTCAAAGTTTGAAGTGGAATCCTTCCTCGCTTAAGCCATTCTCTGCGAGCCATTTCTGATCCATCTAAACGGCCAGAAACAGCAATTTTTATTCCTTCTACTTCTTTGTTTTGTGCCACTCGATCAATGGTTAATTTAAGAACCCGTCGAAAAGGAATTCTTTTTTCCAGCTGTTGAGCTATATTTTTTGCAATCAATTGAGCATTAGTCTCAGGATTTTTAATTTCCTGAATATTAAGCCGAACTTCAACTTTTTCGCCTACCTTTTCTTTGAGTTCTTTTTTCAACTCTTCTGCGCCCATTCCTCCTCGACCAATAATAACACCTGGTCTTCCAGAAAAAACTGTTATAGTAATTAGATTCGTTGAACGTTCTATAACCACTTTTTCCACTGCTGCATTTGCCAGTTTTTTCTCAATAAACTCCCGAATTTCAAAATCTTGTTTTAAATTATCAGCATATTTCTTTTTATTAAACCACTTAGATTTCCAATCAACGCCTTTAGTAATGCCTAAACGGAAAGCAAGAGGATTTATTTTATGAGTCATATATTATTATCAGTTAAAACTAATAAGTGATAAATTATTTTAAAATACAAAGATTTTATATTTCTTGTTTCTTAATTCTTAATTCTTATTTCTTAATTTTTAATTTTTATTTAAGAAATAAGAAACAAAAATTAAGAAATTTTAATTGATTATTTAACCTGATCTGTTTTATCTGAAGATTTTTCATCTTTTGCCATAGAAGATTTTTCATCAAGAACAATAGTAATATGGCTTGTTTTCTTGTGAATTGGAGAAGATTTTCCCATTGCTCGAGGTCTCCATCGCTTAAGAATCGGCCCTTCGTTAACAAATATTTTTGAAATATAAAGGTTATCTTTTTCTAAATTAAAATTATTCTCAGCGTTGGCAATGGCTGAATTTAAAAGTTTAAGAATTGGCCGAGATGCCCGTTTACTGATAAATTCAAGCTGAGTCTGAGCTTCTTTTATATTCATCCCCCGGATAACATCTATCACTAAACGGACTTTCCTGGGCGATATTCTTAAATGTCTGAGATGGGCTTCAACTTCCATAAGTCTTGACAGATTTATTTATACAAATATAATGTAGTATTAACTGTTCTTTAACAAATTTTTTCCTTTGGTTTCTCCTTTTAGGGCAAAAGGATGCTTGAAATTTCAAGTGTTCTCTTGCCCTAAAGGGAAATCCCTGGGAAATAAAATAAAGGAAGGGAAAAAGATGGGAAAAAGAATGAAAATGAAGAAAAAGGATAGATTAGCAGAAGGAAACAAACATACGGTTAAGCTGGCACTTAGGGAATTAAAGGAGCCACAGACAAGATTAAACATTGAAACAGGTTATAATGCTTGTTGTAAAGCATTAGGAAGATTCAGAAAATGGACAAGGAAAGAAGTAATTAATTATTTAAAGAAATACTGGTACGAAGACATTGATGATCCTCTCGAGGGTCTAACAATAGAGGAAAAGTTTAGAAGGCAAAAAGGAAAAAGCTAAAAAACTTTGAGGACGCTTGTTTTAAAAACAAATCATAAAAGTCCTCTTTTTTTTATTTCTTCTTAGTATCATTAGCTGTAGCTGCCTTAACTTTTTCTTTAGCCGCTGCAGCGGCTTTCTGCTCTAATTCTTTCTGTATTTTCCCCCCATGTTTGACAAATTTCCGAGTGAGAGAAAATTCTCCTAATTTATGGCCAACCATATCCTCAGTGATAAATACCGGAATATGAATTTTACCATTATGAACACCTATTGTAAAGCCGACCATTTCCGGTGTAATTGTTGAAGCTCTCGCCCAAGTCTTAACAACCGTTTTATCTCCTGCCTTAAGCCTGCTTAGTTTTTTCAGTAATTTCTGATCCACATAAGGACCTTTTTTTAGCGATCGTGACATAATTTTATTAACTCAAATCTCAAAATTCAAAGCTCAAAACTACAAGGCAAAGTTCAAAATTTCTTTATTTTAATTCTAAGTTTTTAGTTATAGTTCTAAGCTTTGAACTTTGGGTTTTGAGTTATCTTAAACTTACCTTTTCTTCTTCTTTCTTCTTTTAATAATAAATTTATTGGAATGTTTATTTTTTTTCCTCGTCTTCACACCATAAGCCGGCTTACCCCAAAGAGTTTTTGGATGTTTCATTCCAATTGGAGATCTTCCTTCGCCTCCGCCATGAGGATGATCGCGCGGACTCATTGCTGATCCCCGAACAGTAGGCCGTATACCCAAGTGCCGAGTTCGTCCTGCTTTACCAATTTTTTGGATTTTTTGTTCCGGATTACTAAGTTCACCAATGCTTGCCATTGCTTGATCTTTAATCATTCTTATTTCTCCGGACGGAAAAACTAAATGAGTAAATCCTCCCTCTTGAGCTACAACAGTAGCATAATTTCCAGCGCTTCTAACTAATTGACCTCCCTTCCCGGGAATGAGTTCAATATTATAAACTGCTGTTCCAACGGGGATATTTTTAAGCAGAAGTCTGTTACCTGCCTTAAGCGGAGAGATTTTGGAACAAATTATTTCATCACCCACTTTCAAACCATTAGGAGCTAAAATATAACGTTTCTCGCCATCAGCGTAAATTACAAGAGCAATAAAACTTGAACGATTCGGATCATATTCAATAGAGGAAACTTTAGCCGGAATATCAATTTTATCGCGTTTAAAATCTAAAAGGCGATATTTCTTTTTATGTCCGCCGCCCTTATGTCTTGTAGTAATCTTTCCTCCTCCTCGTCCTGCCTTCTTTGGCTTTGCCTTTACTAAAGATTTCTCAGGCTTTTTCCGAGTAACTTCTTTAGTTTCAATTTTACTCATTCCACGTCTGGCTGGTGTTGTTGGTTTATATAATTTCATAACGCTCTAAAATTTTATTATTCTAATTCAATTAAATAATGACCATATTTTTTTAC
Organism: uncultured Candidatus Saccharibacteria bacterium; assembly: GCA_964430135.1. Classification (GTDB taxonomy): domain Bacteria; phylum Patescibacteriota; class Minisyncoccia; order JAHIHE01; family DAOWLE01; genus CAYSEG01. Next base: position 12,489 of record CAYSEG010000006.1, read on the forward strand.
ATCTTCTATAGCATTCATCTTCAGCATTTCAACTTTACTAATATTTTTACATTTTTTCTTTAATTCTCTTCCGGTATATTTTTTAGTCTTCGGATCCCATTCTTTCAAAACTAATATATCGCCTGTTCTAATATCAAAATCAGCGAGACGCAATTCAACATTTTTCTTTCTTGCTTTTACTAATTCAAAAAATTCCGGCCAACATTTTTTATAAATTTCCATAATTAGTGCGGCATTACTTCAATTTTTTGTCCTTCTTTTAAAGTAACAACTGCCTTTTTGTACCCAGATTTATAACCTATTGTTTGCCTTCTTCGACCAAAGCGGCGCTCTTTACGAGGAATATTAACAATATTAACTCTGATAACTCTTACTCCATAAAGTTTTTCAATGGTCTTTTTAATTTCTGTTTTATTGACACCGGGAAAAATTTTAAAAATATATTTATTCTGGCTAGTGAAATCAACAGCTTTCTCGGTTATCCAGGGTTGTCTTAAAACCTTATAAGCCTCGCTTGCTTCTTTTTTAATCTTTTCTTTTCCAATTAACCCGCTCTGTTTCTTTGCTACTGGTTCTCTTATTTCCGGTTTTTTTTCTGCCTTTTTAATCTTTTCAATTTTTTTCTTTTCTTCTTTTTTATCTCTTTTAATCCTCTGCTTTTCTTCTTTCTTTTTAAATATTTTATCAAACAATTTCATGGAATACGAAACATGGAACATAGAACAAAACATTATGTGTTCTATGTTCTACATTATGTGTTATGTAAACTTTTATAAGTTTTCTCAATCACCCCAATTGCCTCTTTTGGCATTAACAGATACTTATAACTCAACAAATCGACCACATTTAAGGAATCAGCTAAAATTGTTTTAACTTTTGGAATATTCCTTGCCGATCTAATTACATTTTCATCTTTTCTTGATAAAGTGATCAAAACACTTTTATCTTTTTTAACTCTGAGTTTTGCGTTATGGCTCTGAGTTTTAAGCTTTAAGATTTGAGTTATTATTTCTGCCATTTCTTTTGTTTTGACTTTTTCTAATCCTATTTTATCAAGAACAATCAATTCTTTATCTTTAACTTTACTGGAAAGTACCATAAATAAAGCCTTTCGTTTCATTTTTTTATTTATTTTCTTTTTAAAATTTCTCTCTTTCCGCGGACCAAAAGTTACTCCTCCTCCCTTCCATAAAGGGCTTCGAATTGACCCTGCCCTAGCCCTGCCAGTTCCTTTCTGTCGCCAAGGTTTTCTGCCACTACCACAAACCTCGCCCCTTGTCTTTGTATGGGCCAAAACCTTTCTTGACGATGTCATCTGTGCTATCACTGCCTGATGAACTAAATCAGAATTCATTCTAACACCAAAAATCTCTTTTGGCAACTCTATTTCGTCGATTTCTTCACCTTTTTGATTGTAAATTGGAATTTTCATTATTAAATGACTAAATTGCTAAACTATTCTATTGTTTTTTTTCTTTGATGGTTTCTCTTTTAATTCTAAATACCAATTTTTCATAGAACCATCCATAATCGCCTCGGCTAATTTTAATCCGTTTTCAGTTTTAATTCGTCCTTTTGAATGCTCCATCCATAACTCCGCCTGTTTGTTGCCAATTTCATAATATTCTTTCTCTTGTAGAAGTTGCTCTAAAACATCTGCATCTTTGACAATAATCGCCTCTTTAGTTTTCCGCTCTTCATATTCCTTTAGTAAATCCAGCATCTCTTTACCAAACGGTAAGCCTCTACACTGATCTTGGCGCGCTTCTTCTTCAGATGAACGGACATACTTTGCATGAACCCAATTTTGATCGCCGGTTCTTGTCTCCAGTAAATCATGGAATAAACACATCTTTGTCACTTTGTCCTCATCAACTTCCTCTTCTAATTTTGCCAAAGCATAGCCAATCATTGCACATCTAAAACTATGTTCGGCAATAGTCTCTCCACCCGAACCCAAAGTCTGATAGGAATTTCTAACCATCCTTTTCAATGTGCCAATTTCAAATAGAAAATTAGCTATGTCTTCCATATTTTTAAAATTTTATTTCTCGTTTCTAAAAGATAATTGACTCTTGACAAAATTTCTGCGTCTACTATGATGATTTTGGAGGTAAAAAATGAAAAATGCTCTTAGACGAAATTAAATTAGTATTAGGTATAATTTTAATTTTGTTGGGTATTTGGGATATAAAAAGAGGAGAATTTTTATTAGCGCTAACAGGAGTAGTAGGAATTCTGTTTTTACTATCCTATGTGTTAAGCAAAATAGAAGCATAGAAACTATCAACTATAGCATCATCTCATCGCAGTTGATGCTTCTTTTTTTGAAATTACAAACTATTCTTCAACTTTTTCCAAAAATTTCAAAATATAACCACAATACTGATGATAATCTTTTAGACAATCAATAATCGAGGAATAAATTTTAGAATAATCAACATCATCATAATCATGAGTTAATACATTTCTTGTGCTTACGCTTTTTGAAATATTTTCAATAAATTCTTTAGGGCAAATTTCTAAATCAGCTAATCTCAAAAATGTTTCGGTATAATCCTTCGGCGATTCCATTTCTCCGGTTGAAAGTTCGGCAATTAAATGCTGGTTAATATCAATCGCTCTGTTAATAATTCTTTCTAATAATCTTTCTATTGTTGCCTGTTTTTTAAAATCGCTCACAATTTCTTGGAAAGAAAACTTTGCCAATTTTTCCAAATTAACAAGTTCTTTTTGAATGAGTTCTATTTTTTGTTTTACAAATTTTTTATTCACCATAAATTTTATTTCTTAAAAATTCCTGTCTTTTTTTTATTAAAATATCTTGCAATTTAAACAATGGCTGAGAGTCAACATATTTTCTAAAAGCCAATGCTTTAAATTTTAAATAATCTATTTCCTCGCCATAAAGCAACTTGCTATTTTGGGCAATCTCGTATTTTAAAAGAGGATTATCTTTTTTTAAATCCACCAAATCTATTCTATCACAATGGAAAAAATCTATAAAATCGCAATTAAGATCAATTATTTCTTTGCCGCTTAAATCTTTTTTTGAACGATAAGCAATATCAAAATCACTTTCTTTGTGAAGAAATTTTTTATCTTTGGCTTGTGAGCCAAAAAGCAAAAGCAAATTCAAGTCATACTTTTTTGCAATGTTTTTGATTTTTTGATTTTCAATTTTCATATTGCTAAATTATTTCGCTTTTAAATTGTCAGAGAGCTTTGCTCTTGACAAAACTTCTGCATCTGTAAACGGCCTGTGGCACCGGCGAATCGGCAATGTCACCCAATTTGGCGAAGCCAAGAAGCTAAAAAGAACAAATCTTCGCTCCATAAAAGAAGTAATTAGGAGGTGAAAAAAAGAAGATTTTGCTCTTTTTTTATTTTGAAAATACCCTAACCTCTTATTTCTAACAAAGTTCCTCTCCTTCCCGGTACAGCCCCTTTAACCGCTAATAATTTTTTTTCTTTATCAACGCTAACAACCTCTAACCCCTTAACGGTTACCCGCTTATTTCCCATTCGTCCGGCCATTTTTTTACCCTTGAAAACATGCTCTGGAAAAGCAGAACCGATTGAACCCGGCGCTCTTAAATTATGCTTAGTCCCGTGACTTGCCGGCGCTCCTTTAAAACCATATCGTTTTACCACTCCTTGAAAACCTTTTCCTTTTGAAATGCCGGAAACTTTAACTTTATTACCAACCTCAAAAACTGAAATATCAATCTCATCGCCAAGATTATAATCTTTAATATTTAAATCGTCATTTCTAAATTCTCTAAAATATCTAAAATTCAAATCTTTATTTTTGAATTTTGGGTTTTGGGTTCTGGATTTTTTAAGGTGTCCTCTGATCGGTTTTGTCAATTTCTTTTTCTGACCATATCCAACCTGAACTGCCTCATAACCATCTCTTTCAAGATTTTTAATCTCGGTAACCATACAAGGCCCAGCTTCAATAACCGTTACTGGAATAACTTTTCCTTTCTCGTCAAAAACTTGACTCATTCCAATTTTTTTTCCAAGAATAAATTTCATTATATCAATAAAAAACGGGTCTTAGCCCTTTCGGGATAAACCCCGCTTTTAATTACGGCTAAATAATAATTTTACTAAATCTCATTGTAAAGAAAAGTCAGCATACATTATAAATAAACAAATTCTAATTACCGCTTTTATAAAATTCAAAAATCAAATATCAAAATGTAAAATAACAAATCAAAATTCAAAATTTTACATTTTGCATTGTCATTTTAATTTTTACATTTTGCATTTTGATTTTAGATATCTCTAAATATTAGAATTTAACTGCAATAATTTCCCTAATGAAATTGATATTTCTTACATCTTAATCTCAATATCCACCCCGGCTGGCAAATCTAAATTTGTCAAAGCATCAATTATTTTTGGAGTTGGATTGATAATATCAATAAGACGTTTATGAATTCTCATTTCATATTGTTCGCGGGAATCTTTATGGACAAAAGGAGAACGCATCAGCGTATATTTACTAATTTCAGTAGGAAGAGGAACAGGACCTATAACTTCCACACCACCTCTTAAAACTGTCTTAATAATCAATTGAGCTGATTGATCAATAACCTTATGATCATAAGCCTTAATTTTGATTCTAATTCTCGGTTTAGATTCTTCTTTTTCGGCCATTGTAGTAATTAAAGTTATTATTATTTAATTATCTTCGTTACCACTCCTGCTCCGACAGTATGACCGCCCTCTCTAATGGCAAATCTCATTTCTTCTTCAATAGCCACAGGCGTGATTAACTTTACTTTCAGATTAACCGTATCTCCTGGCATAACCATCTCTATTCCTTCAGAAAGCGTTATTTCTCCGGTAACATCAGTTGTTCGAATGTAAATTTGGGGTTTATAACCAGAAAAGAACGGCGTATGTCTTCCTCCTTCTTCTTTAGTCAAAATATAAATCTCTCCCTCAAACTCAGTATGCGGTGTTATTGAACCCGGTTTAGCCAAAACCTGACCCCGACTAACCTCTTCTTTTTTAAGCCCTCTAAGTAAAATGCCAGCATTATCACCAGCCTGTCCCTTATCTAATGATTTATTAAACATTTCAATCCCAGTAACTACTGTCTTTTTTGTTTCCCCTAATCCAATTAATTCTACTTCATCATTTAAATTGACTATACCGCGTTCAATTCTACCTGTGGCAACAGTACCTCGTCCTTCAATAGAAAAAACATCTTCAATTGGCATTAAAAATGGCTTCTCAATATCTCTCACTGGTTCTGGAATATATTCATCAAGAGCTTTTACTAAATCAAGAATTGGCTTACATTTAGGACATTCTTCTTTCCCGCAACCACATCCTAAAGCTTGGGTAGCAGAACCTTTAATGACTGGAACTTTTTCGCCATCAAATTCATATTTAGTTAAAAGCTCTCTTACTTCCGCTTCAACAAGATCCACTAATTCCGCATCATCAACTTGATCAGTTTTATTTAAAAATACAACAATAGCTGGAACTCCTACTTGACGAGCCAAAAGAATATGTTCTTTTGTTTGGGGCATTACGCCGTCTGCCGCCGAGACAACAAGAATCGCTCCATCCATTTGGGCGGCTCCGGTAATCATGTTTTTTACATAATCAGCGTGTCCCGGACAATCTATATGGGCATAGTGACGCTTTTCAGTTTCATATTCTACGTGGGCCGTGGCAATAGTAATTCCCCTTTCTTTTTCTTCCGGAGCATTATCAATATCATTTACTGATTTTTCCTGAGCTGTCATTCCGGCCCCTTTAAGGCATTTTAAAATTGCCGCGGTTAAAGCTGTTTTACCATGATCAACATGGCCAATAGTTCCAACATTAAGATGTGGTTTTTCTCTTTTAAATTCTTCTGCCATTTTTACTTTACGAATTTCGCTAATCTTTCACGAATATCACAAACATTTGTGTATTCGAAAAATTTGTGCTAAATTCGCGGATATTAGTGATTTATTAAGATTTGTGTAAATTATACCACTTACAAAAAATTTGGCAAGAGTTTTCTTAAATTTAAAGCTCAAAAGTTAAAGTTCAAAACTGCAACACAAAATTCAAAACTATTCTTTTTAATTTAAAGTTTTTAGCTTTAAATTCCGGTTCTGAGTTTTAAACTTTGAGTTTTGAATTATTAATGAATTTTCTAAAAAGACACAACATCCTCATTTTCTTTCACATATTTCACTTTCTCCTCGCTCCCATTCTCATTTTCATTCCCACAAACAAACTCCTTTGCCTTTTCCATCTCCTGCGCTTCTTTCCAAAGAAGAATATCTTGATTAATCTTTTCAATTAATTCTACTTCAGATAAATTTTTAATTTCAGAAGAATCTCCTTTTTTTCTACTCTTCGAGATAAGCGCTTGGTAATCTTCCAATGTCGCCACCACACAAACCGGCCTGCCATTTTCCACTATTATATACCTCCCTCCGATCTTTTGCAATAGATCTTTAATTTGAGAAAAAGTGTCAACACTTTTCATTTTAAAATTTTTTGCTTTAGTTTTTTAATTTCGCTGGGCTCCTCAATCAATTTTCCTTTATACAATTTATAGAGAAGCAAAATTACTCCGCAATCTTTGCACTTCCCCCAGGCGCAACGGCCGCCCTTTTCTTTTGATAATTTTTTACAAAGAGTGATTTCTCTATCAAATACATCTTTCTTAATTATACATTTTTTGAGTCCGGTTTTGTAAGTTGGAGATTCTTTAACCATTATTCTAATAATAAATTTTTAAAACCTCAAGAACGGATTATAAATCCATTCTCGCGAAAGAAAAATGAGGAAATATGAGGTTTCTCTCTTTTATAAAAAGGAAAATTATTTTACTTCTCTCCTTTCTTTTTCGCCACTATCTCCTCAGCTACATTTTTTGGAACCTCGGCGTAATGGTCAAATTCCATAGTAAAAGATGCTCGTCCCTGAGTCATTGAACGAAGGTTCGTCGCATAACCAAACATTTCTGCTAAAGGAACTTTTGCTTTAATTACTTTCACCGCAGATGGTCCCTCCCCCCGATCACTCATTTCTTCAATCTGTCCTCGCTTGGAGCTTAAATCCCCAATTACATCGCCCATAAATTGCCCCGGCGTCACTACTTCTATTTTCATAATCGGCTCCAAAAGAACTAACGATGCCCTTTTTGCCGCTTCCTGAAAAGCTATTGAGCCGGCAATTTTAAAAGCTGCTTCTGAAGAATCCACTTCATGAAAAGAACCGTCATATAAAGTTACCTTTATATCAACCATAGGATAGCCAGCCAAGACTCCTTTGTCCATCGCTTCTTTTACGCCTTTCTCCACTGCTGGAATAAATTCTTGAGGAATAATTCCACCCTTGATGGCATTAATAAATTTAAAACCCTTGCCTTTTTCTTGAGGTTCCAGACGAAGCCAAACATGGCCGTATTGCCCTCGACCGCCGGACTGACGAATATATTTCCCTTCTGCTTCAGAACTTTTTTGAATTGTCTCTTTATAAGCTACTTGGGGCGCACCGACATTGGCTTCTACCTTAAATTCTCTCATCATTCTATCAACAATAATATCCAAATGCAATTCTCCCATTCCGGAAATTAAAGTTTGTCCAATTTCCTGATCGGTTTTAATCCTAAAAGTAGGATCTTCCTCAGCTAATCGTTTTAGAGCAATTCCCATCTTTTCCTGATCTGCTTTTGTTTTTGGTTCTATGGCAATAGAAATAACCGGTTCTGGAAAAGAAATTTTTTCAAGAATAATCGGATTGTCCGATGTACAAAGGGTATCACCCGTAGTTGTAGCCTTAAGGCCCACCGCCGCGGCAATGTCACCGGCATAAATTTCCTGCATTTCTTCCCGATGATCAGCGTGCATTCTTAAAATTCTGCCAATTCGTTCTTTTTCGCCGCGAGTTGAATTCAAAACATAGCTCCCGGCAGACAAAGTTCCCGAATAAACTCTAAAAAAAACAAGTTGACCCACAAAAGGATCGGTGGCTACTTTAAAAGCAAGTGCGGCGAAAGGAGCATCGTCTTTAGGTTGACGAGTAATTTTTTCGGACGCTTCGCTCAATTCTTTAAACGATTCCTTTTTCACATCGTCATCTTTAGAACGAAACCTCCCCTCAGAAACTTTAATTCCCTCAATCGGAGGAACATCTAAAGGTGAGGGCAGATAATCAACCACTGCGTCTAAAACAGGTTGCACCCCTTTATTTTTTAAGGATGAACCGCAAAAAACCGGAACTAATTTATTAGCAATAACAGCTTTACGTAAAGCTTTTCTCAACTCATCCTCGGTTATTTCTTTACTCTCTAAATATTTCTGAGTAAGGGATTCATCCTGCTCGGCTATTTTTTCAACTAACAATTCCCGAAGTTCGCTGGCTTTTACTTTTAAATCTTCGGGGATGTCGCCTTCTTCTACTACTTCTCCGTAATCTCCTTTAAAATATAAAGTTTTTTGTTTAATTAAGTCAACCACCCCTTTAAAATTTTCCTCAGCACCGATAGGAATCTGCACTGCCAGAACATTGGAGGTCAACCGCTCTAAAATAGAATTAAAACTTTTATAAAAATCAGCGCCTATCCGGTCCATTTTATTGATAAAACAAATTCTTGGAACATTAAATTTGTCTGCTTGACGCCAAACAGTCTCGGATTGCGATTCCACTCCGGCCACTCCGTCGAAAACAACTATGGCTCCATCTAAAACCCTGAGCGATCTCTGTACCTCCGCGGTAAAATCAATATGACCGGGAGTATCAATAATATTTATCTGGCAGGTTTTTTCTTTTGGTTCAATCGGCCAATAACACGTTGTTGCCGCGGAAGTAATGGTAATTCCCCGTTCTTTCTCCTGAGCCATCCAGTCCATTTCTGCCTCGCCTTCATGAACCTCACCGATTTTATGCTTCTTTCCGGTGTAAAACAAAATTCGTTCGGTAGTCGTTGTCTTACCGGCGTCAATGTGAGCTATTATCCCGATATTTCGGGTTTTTTCAATTGGATGAGTTCGCATATGCTTAAGTTAAAAACGAAAATGAAAAATTACAAATCAAAATTTAAAATTGGAATTTTTTTATAAACACACTAATAAAAACCCAAAAAAATCCTAAAATAATTGCTAAAATTGCAAACCATCTACCTTTTAATTTTGTTTCTTAAGCTATTATTCCTGATAATCCAGCAATTAAAGCAATAATTGGTCCTACTTTACATCTAACTCCATAAGAAAAATTAAAACGAAAAAATTCATCAAGGTAAAAATCAAAAACGCGAAAACCGCAAGAAGAAAACTAAAAACTGCTAATCCACTAGTTTCTTTTAAAGAAATTTTAACATATTTTTATTTTTAAATTTTAATTTGTATTTTTGACTTTTGATATTTGATTTTTGATTTTTTTGTAGCTTATCTCGCAAAATGCGCAAATGCCCGATTTGCCTCGGCCATCCGTTGGATATCGTGCCGCTTTTTAATTGCCGCTCCAGTGCCTTTTGAAGCATCAATTAAATCGCGAGCTAATTTTTTAGATATTGGTTTTCCTTTTTGGCTTCGGGCGGCTTCAATAATCCAACGCATAGCTAAAGTCATTCTTCTGTCGCCACGCACCTCTATTGGCACCTGATAAGTCGCTCCTCCAATTCTTTTTGATTTAACTTCTAGAATCGGCATAACATTTTTAAGAGCTTCGTCGAAAACGCTAATAGGATCCTTTTTTGTTTCTTTTTTAATTATCTCAAATGCATCATATATAATTTTTTGGGCGATACTTTTCTTGCCTCTTGTCATCAGATGATTTATAAATTTAGCCACAACTAAATTATTATACCTTGGATCAGGTGCAATGTCTCGGTTTTCTTTTTTCTTTCGTCGTCCCATAATATTAAAGATAATTTACGATTTATGAATCAAGATTTAAGAAAAATTCATGAGTCATAAATCTTAAACCATAAATCATTTTTTGGCTTTTTCTTTCTTTGTCCCATATTTGCTCCTCTCCTGCTTTCGCCCTTCAACCCCGCCGGCATCCAAAACGCCTCGGACAACGTGATAACGAACTCCGGGCAAATCTTTGACTCTGCCGCCGCGGATCATTACCACTGAATGCTCCTGCAAATTATGACCAATACCCGGAATATAAGCAGTCACTTCCATTCCGTTAGTCAATCTTACTCGTGCAAATTTTCTTAGAGCGGAATTTGGTTTCGTAGGAGTCATTGTTCCTACTTTTATGCAAACTCCCCGTTTAAATGGACTCGGGAAATTTTTCTGCTTTGTCTTTAATGTATTAAAAGACCGCATCAAAGCCGGCGCCTTTGATTTCTTTTGTTGTTTTTTTCTTGGTTTCTTAATAAGTTGATGAATGGTAGGCACGTTTCCTCGCTTCGTTCGGTCAAATGCAAAATTCAAAATGAAAAATGCAAAATTCCGAAGTGAAAAAAATAAAACTATTAATTCTCTATTTGTTGACTGTTATCTGTTAACTGTTGATGATAATTTAACAAAATCAATAGCCAATGTCAACTAAAAAGATAGCAGCATTGGCTACCTCTTTACATTTAAACTTATCATATATTTAAATCAACGTCAAGGGCTTAAAAAGTTAGAACGCAAGTGATTGGCCAACGATTAATCCATAAATACCAGAAATTATAGGAAATATTATTGGAAGAGCAAAAAATATAAAGAAGATAAGCAAAACGAGACCGTATCGCTCAAAAACTTCATTTAAAGAAGGCGGAATGAAAAGAGACAATATCTTTGAACCATCAAGCGGAGGAATAGGAACTAAATTAAAAACAGCAAGAATAATATTTATTAAAACAATAATGCTAAAAAAAGGAATAAGCGTAGAATTAATGCCTTGGGTAATCAAAAATCTCAAGGCAAGCCCAAAAATAATAGCTACTAAAAAATTTGCTCCTGGACCAGCCAGTCCAACTAACGCAGGACCATATTTTTGGTTTTTTAGATTATAAGGATTATAAGGAACTGGCTTTGCCCAACCAAAAAGAACTGGCGAGCCAACGATAACAAGCATAAAAGGAATTAAAAAAGATCCCCATAAATCTAAATGAGCCATGGGATTCAAAGTTAGTCTACCTGCATATTTAGCTGTTGGATCTCCTAAATAATTAGCCATCCAGCCATGGGAAAACTCATGAATAACAATAGAAAAAACTAAAATGATAATTTGGAAGATTACTATTGATTCAAGCATAAGTATTTGCAAAAAATAATTAATGTGTTAAAATATAAAATAGCTAAATTCAAAATTCAAAAGTAATAATGGGATTCAGCCTTTAGGCTGTTATAAACCCTAAAGGATAAATTCCAAATATCAATATGGCTAGAAAATGCGATATCTGCGGACGAGGAACACAGGTTGGTCTTCGCCGCAGTCATTCTAACGTTGCTACAAAACGAAAACTCAAAATCAATTTACAGGCCGCAACTGTTAACGGAAAAAGAATGCGAATCTGCACAAAATGTTTAAAAACCCTAAACAAGAAAAATTCTAAGAAATAATCTTTCTTTGTTATTTTTTTTGAATGGAATAACACACAAAGAAGCTGGGGTGTGTTATTTTTGTTATAACAACAAACTCCGTTTCGTTCCATTTGTCACTCAGTCAATCTTTTACTGGTCGGGGCGACCTGACTTGAACAGGCAACCACTGGACCCCCAGCCCAGTGCGCTAACCAATTGCGCCACGCCCCGAATGTTTTTAGTATAGCATAATTTATTAGAAAAGAAAACTGTTTAGATCTGCTATGCAATAAAAAAAATTCAAAAAAAGGACCGCGCTTATATTTATTCTACGCGCGGCATTTTAGACTTTGCGTTTTTCTCTCAAAGAACAGAATAGGAACCGAGTATTTTTAGAGACGTTGTCTTTTCTTTTATCGCTGTTAATGCTTCTTTTATGTTTTTATCTAGTGTGTGTCCTTCTATATCTATAAGAAAATCATAATCGCCAAGCTGTTTTCCGGTAGGTATTGACACAATCATTGTCATATTTATACCAAAATTTCTCAGCACTTCCAATACTTCAACCAAAGCTCCCACTCTATTATATACACTAAGAATAATCGATGTTTTATCATTTCCTGTTCTCTCTGCGTTTTCTCGACCTATCAATATAAATCTGGTGGTATTGCTTGAATTATCGTTGATTTTAGCAGCAACCTCAAGTTCTGGGAAAAATTCACTAAGCCACTCTGCTCCAATTACTGCTGTACGTTTGTTATTTTCTTTAACCACTAATTCAGCTGCTTTTATTGTGCTCTCAACTGCTTGGCAAATAATTTTTCTCTCGTTCAAAAATTTCCGGCACTGTCCAAAAATTTTACCCATAGAAAAAACTTTTTCAATATCGCTTATTTTGCTTCCGTTTAGTACTAAAAGGTATTGTTCAATCGACAGTTTTATCTCTTTCTCTATCCTTAAATCCTCCGGCATTCTCCTTAAGAGACTTATCACTTCTTCTATTCCTCCGCCGGAAGAATTCTCTATGGGCAGTAATATCTCATCCGCCTTTCTTTCTACAAGAAGCTGTATTCCTTCCCAAAAAGAAAAAAAAGGAATAATACTTCTTTTTTCTATTTCTATTACTGCCTGCACTGCTTTCCATGAAAAAGTTCCCTCGGGTCCCAAATATCCAATTTTTCTTTCCATCTCTTTACCTCTTTTTTTTAACTTTTTCTCGCTTTCCTATTTTTATAAAAAGAACACTTTTAGAGGAATAATCCCTCAAGATGAATCCCCTAAAAATAAAAAACGGCTTCCTTTTTTGAAAGCCGTCTTTTTGGAATTAATTTCTATTTATTCAAATTATTTTAAATTAACCGCCAAAAAGACGACTCGCAAAAAGCAAACCAAAAAAAGAATACAAAGCCAGCACTATTTTTAATACTGGCAGAAACCACTTCATTTGATTTTTTAAAAATTAAATTATTCATCGTTATTCTTATAGAATTATCTTGTTTTACAGTTTAGAAAAATAAAATATCTTTGTCAATAGGCAAATTGCCTAAGTTATCCACAGGTAAAATTTGCATAAAAAAAGAGGGTTACGATTTACTTTTTATTGTGTAACCCTTTTTACATTTCTCAACATAACACGACTATTCTTCCTGTTCCCGATGCAGGCAATCGTTCTTCTACAAAAACTCTCTCTCCTAAATTTGCTTTTATTTCTTCAATAATCACTGTTAAAACAACAGATTTTCCTGTCAATTTTACCGCTCGGTCTGAAAAACCACCGGCTTTCAAATCTTCAACTTTAACGTTTGGTTTTCTCTCTAAATCCTGTATTATTTCCCTTATCTGTTCAAACTCATTCTTGTTTGTTCTCCTTAAATCAAAAATCAATCTCACTTGTTGCTCTTTTCTCTCACAACTCTTACTTCTTTCTTCTTCCATTTTTTCCTCCTTTTATAAAAAGAACACCTCGGGCATTTGCCCTAAAAATAAAAAACGGCTTCCTTTTTTGAAAGCCGTCTTTTTGGAATTAATTTCTATTTATTCAAATTATTTTAAATTAACCGCCAAAAAGACGACTCGCAAAAAAAGAAGAAGGCCGAGCAAAAACAAACTCACTTTAATGGATTCAAAAGGCGACAATACGTATAGTTGGCTTCTCTGCTGCCCCACCGTAGTTTCTCGAAGAGGACTGCGGGGAAAAATACTGGAATCAATCTTTGCAGTTTCTTTCAGTAGATTGCGACGGAACGTATTGAATTTTAAAATTTTAAATTTTAAAATTAAACAATTCATTTCATTTAAAAAGATTTATAGGGCACAAGAAGAATTTTGTTGTTAAATTCTTCTAATAGAATTTCTCTATTCTCATTGTATTTATTATGAGTGTGCCCTATATTTTTTTCTTTTCCGCTTCGGAAAAGAAATTTCTTTAATCCCGAGGTAACCGGGAATGGACAGAGCAGGATTCGAACCTGCCTTCTCCCTTTGGTAAAAGGGCGTCTTGCCATCCGACTCTCTGTCCTTGGAAATAAAAACGGCCTTCTTTTGAAGGCTGTCTTTTCGGGGTTAATTTTATTTGATTTGATTTATCTAAATTAACCACCGAAAAGACAACCCACTATAACAAGAAGGCCAAGCACTAATACAAACGCACTTATGACTTCGGAATAAAACCCTTTATCTAATTTTTCTAAAATTAAACTATTCATTATAATTTTTAAACCTTTGTATTTTGTAGTTTAATAAAATAAAATATCTTTGTCAAGAGAATATTTTGGTTTAAATAAACCGAAAAATAAAACAAAAACTTAATTAATTTTTTAAAATTCTAAGAATAAAACCTAAAAATTCTTGAGTTATCCACAGGTTGAAAATTATAGATAAAAAAGAGGATTATGAATTCATTGTTTTTTATTATTCATAATCCAAAAATTTTTCTTTTCTGCTTCAGCAGAAAATTGTTTGGTGTTCTTCTGAAATTGGCAGCAATCCTCTAAGAGGAATACCTCCCTCCCAAAGAGATTCTCCTATTTTGAGGGCTTTATACAAAGAAATTTTATCTCCTTCTAATTTAAACGCCCTCTCAAAGATACTGCAACCAATCTCTGTAACTTCTACACCCTCCTCCTTTATTGCTTTTACTGTTTCTTTTATTTTCTCTTCATCCGTTTCTCTTGTTCTCACTACTACCAAATACCTTCCATTCGGTCTTTTATTTCTCATTTTTTATTCCTTCCTTAAAGAACATAAAAACATATTCTATTTTAGAAAAATTTATTTATTTCTTTTAAATTACAAAAAGTTTTGACAATAAAATAAATTCAACATAATATTACTTATCCCAGAAATCTCCCTTAACCGTTTTTACAAAGAGAAAAATAAATATACAAATAAAAACAGCCTTCTTTTAAGGCCTGTATTTTTGGAATTAATTTCTATTTATTTTAAATTAACCGCCAAAAAAACAGGCCAGAAGACCGATAATAATAATTAAACTGATTTCTAAAATATCAAATTTTTTTAAAATATTCAGTTTTACTGTATTTAAACTTTCCATACTTCTACGAAAAGTTTAGCAAATTAATAAATTATGTCAAGAGTAAATTATTCACAGATAAAATTCGTTCTATCATTTCTCTTTTATTCTTTTACAAAGAAGAATCATAGTTTTTAAAACATCGCTTCTTCTTCGACTCGCTTGTAACTGTGAATTTCCTCTGTTGCAAACCAAAGGTTTATTTCATGTTCCGCTTCTTTAAGATTGCCCGAAGCGTGAATGATATTTTTTACTGCCCTTTTAGCCGCATTAGCCAAGCTTGCTGAATCAACAGAAAAATCTCCCCGGATTGTCCCTGGTTGAGCAAAGGCAGGCAGGGTATTTCCAGCAATCATTCTGACATTCTCTACAGCCTGGTTTCCTTCTAAAACCATCGCCACGACAGGTCCTGAACTTAAATAATCAATCAGCCAACCTTTGACCATTTTTCCAATTTCTACCGGATCTTTTGTCCCTAACTCTTTTACTGGATCTAAATTAAGTTTCTCATAATCGGCCAAACTTTTTTTACCTAATGTCTCCAGCCACTCATCAGAATCTGGATAATGCCTGTTAATCTGCGCCTTATCTACTTTGATTAATTTTAACCCAACCAATTTTAATCCCGTTTTTTCAAAACGAGAAATAACTTCACCAACTATTCCCCGCCGAACTCCATCAGGTTTGACAATAACTAATGTTTTTTCTTTTAGACCTAAATTTTCCATAGAAAATTTTTAACTATTATTTATATTATTTAACTAAAAATACAATTTATTTAATTTATTTTATTAACTCAGAACGCAAAAGTCAAAACTTAAAACTTTTTTAATTTCAGCTTTTAGTTTTAAGTTGTAGTTTTAACTTTTGAACTTTGACTTCTGAGCTATTTATTAACATAATTACTTCTCAGTTTCTATTAAAAAAGAAGCACCATCGCTAACCACGCGTATATCGCCATTTATATCTGTACGATACACCCTAATTCTATTTTCGTCAAGTCTTTCTAATAATTCTCCGTGCGGCATACCCCAGCGATTTTCCCCCACCGAAATAACAGCTGCTTTAGGGGAAACTTCTTTTAAAAATTCCACACTGGTAGCACCTTTACTTCCGTGGTGGCTTACTTTTAGAATATCTGAATCAAGATTAATATTTGAAGCAAGAAGTTCTTTCTCAGTTTTTATTTCCGCATCGCCAGTAAAAAGAAAAGAATTCTTTCCATAGACTAATCGATTCACAATAGAAGTATTATTATCATTTTTTACTTCTTTTCCTTTCAAATTTTCAAAGGGATATAAAACAGCTAAATTAAATCCTTGATCTATTTTAATAATTTGGCCAGCCCGAGCGATTTTAACTGGAATATTTTTTTGACTGATTAAATTATTCCACTCTTTACAGATAGCTGTAGAACATAAAATTCCAGTAGTCAGAATTTTCTCAACTTTATATCGCCTTAAAACTTCTACTAGTCCAAAAAGATGATCCTTATCTGGATGAGTTAAAATAACCAATTCAATTTTCCGATCATAAAAAGGGAGATCGCGACCTAATTTTTCCAAAATAGAAAAATCTGGCCCGCCGTCAATTAGAATTTGATTATTACTTGAAGCTTCAATAAGTACTGCATCACCCTGACCAATATTATAGAAATTAATTTCCAAATGATCAGACTTTGCCTCAATAAAAACCGCCAACCAGATAAGAATCGCTGTAATAACTAAAAAATAAATAATAAAATAAACAACTTTCCGATTTAATTTATTTCCTTTGAACATTTTACTTATAGATTCCTCGCCATGACGAAGAATCTTTTAGCACTAATTAAAAATTTGCTTTATTTAAACCAAAAAAATTCCTAGAAAAATAAATTTCTTTATGAATCTATTAAAAATCACCAAACTCTATTTATCAAAAAAACAATTCTTTAATATCTCCGTCACCATTAATTTTTTCAACAGTCATAAATCTTATAAAGTTACCTAAAGAATATATATCTAAAAATATCTTTACTTCTTTAAAAACATTGTAAGGATAAATCCAAACACTTTTTTTGAAGCTGCTTAAATCCTAAAAATTTTAATCTATTTCTTAAAAAATCTCTAACTTTCTTTTTATTAGCCGGAATATCAAAAATTATTACCCTCCATTTGCCATCCCATTTTCTGCTTTTCTTAATGATATCATATTTAAGAATTTCTACTTTCCCTTTATCAGTAATTTTATAAACTTTCTTTACCTTCTTTTTTGAATTCCCTCAAATATTCACTTTTCTTAAGGATATATAGATTTGCATAAATAACATTTTTAGACACCCCCTCCTTTCGCTACTTTATCAAACTCTGAATATGAATCATAACAAAGATCTATTCCTTTTTCTAAAAGGTTAGATAAAATCATAAAAATTTAAGAGGCAACAGAAATTTTAGAAACCATAAATCCATTATTAAAATATTAAAATTTTTCCAGTCGTTTCTTATATTTTATCATAAAAATTTCGCCATGGTGAGAAATCTTTTAGTAATTTTGTTTTTTCTTTAACTGCCAAATCAATATCCCCAAAAAAACATAATATCCAGCTATCCACCAAATACTTATTTTTTCTATCTTTATTATTAAAAAAGAAAAACTACTCAAGAATTCGGATAT
>CAYSEG010000006.1:30267-44501 GCA_964430135.1 uncultured Candidatus Saccharibacteria bacterium
TTATTTTTTCTATCTTTATTATTAAAAAAGAAAAACTACTCAAGAATTCGGATATCTTCAACTGATAAGTAAGCATAAGCCAAGTTGGCCAGCTGATTATTTGTCCCAGAGTTTGACAGGTAAGACCGAATATTCCTGCTAAAAGGCCTCCAATCATCGCCAAAGGAACCAAAGGAACGATTAAAATATTAGCCAAGGGCGCAACTAAAGGAAAGTGACGAAAATTAGCAATAATGATTGGCAGAGTCGTTGCCTGAACTGATAAGGTTATAAATAACACACTCCGAAGGTGTAAAAAATTAGGAATTCTCTGAAAATAATTTTCAAGAATAGGAAAGATAAAAATTATGCCCAGAATTGCGGCAAAAGAAAGCTGAAAACCAACATCTAAAGCCAAAAGTTTTGGATTTAAAAAGAGCATTCCTGCCCCGGCAAAAATAACGGCATTTACTGCTGAATTAAGCCGTCCGCATTTCATAGCAATTAAAACCAAAGCACCCATAATACCTGCTCTGACAGCCGAAGGAGGAAATCCAATTAAAATAATATAAAACAAAAGAGTAAAAAGAGTAAAATAAAAGGCCCATGAACGACTTAAACCAACAGCCAAAGCAAGATACATTAACAAAATTACCATTATACTCACATGAAGCCCTGAAATAGCAACAATATGTCTTGTGCCAGTGTTGTTAAAATTTTCCAAAACGTATTGAGGAATATTCTGTTTCTTGCCTAAAATCATTGCTGAAATAATTGATCCTTGTGGTTCTGGGAAAATTGAACTTAAAATTGAGTGAAATTTATTTTTAATCGCTAAAATATTTCTTAAAACTAAATATTTCGCACACTTTCCTTCACAAAGAGCATTACTTTTTATTAATTGAACTTTTGGCAAATACATCACCGAATAAATATCATCTTTGGCTAAATAATTTTTATAAGAAAAATCTTCAAACTCCATCGGAGTTTTTAATTTCCCCTTTATTTTTAATTTATCGCCATAATTATATTCCGGATACCGCGATACCGTAACTAAAACTTTACCATTTACTGTTGTCCGATGACTTTTATTTATTAACTGTTTACTGTTAACTGTTAACTTAATATTATCATCTCTTATGTCTGGTTCTTTTATCACTATCCCTTCCAAAACAACTTCATCTCTATTATTATAGTATTGGATACAATTCGGCGTTATTTTAACAAAAGAAACTTTTTGATACCGCCAAATTCCAACGATTACGAAAATCAAACAAAATCCAAAAACAACTATTTTTTTATTTCTCCACCAAACGCTAATTAAAATAATTGCAGTGATTAAAATCAAAAATAAAACTAATTGAGGAATATTAAAAAAAGAAGCAATAGATATTCCTAAAATAAACGAAAGGCAAAAATATAAAAATATTTTTGATTTGGTCATATCTTTATTATAGCTGTTCAATAGAATTTATCAAAATAAAAAAAGAGGGCGGTGAAACCTTGCCAAATTTTTCTAAAAGAAATATAATTTTAATATCTAATTTATGATTCAAGATTTATGATTTATGAATTCTTAAATCATAAATCATAATTCATAAATCATCCTTATATGCTTTCTATTAATGATTTAAAAATCGGAACAAGAATAAAAATTGCCGGCGAACCTTTTGAAGTTTTAGAAACTCATCATTTTAAACTTGGACGGGGAGGAGCAATTTTAAAAACAAAAATAAAAAGCCTCATTAGTGGCAATGTCTTTGAAAAAAATTATAAGGCTTCGGATAAATTTGAAGAGGTAGAACTTGAGGAATCGCACGCTCAGTATCTATACCGGCAAAAAGACCAATTTTATTTTATGGATGAGAAAACTTATGAAGAGTTTACGCTTTCCAAAGATAAATTGGGTAAAACAATAAATTATTTAATTGAAGGCTTATCGATCAAAATCTTAAATTTTGAAGGCGAACCTATAAAAGTTTTACTGCCACCCGAAGTAAGCTTAAAAGTCATTGAAGCTCCGCCGGGAATAAAGGGCAATACTGCCGAAGGAGGAACAAAAACGGTTATTTTAGAAACTGGACTAAAAATCACAGCACCTCTTCATATAAAAGAAAATGATGTTATTAAAATAAAAACAGAAACTGGAAAATATGCGGGGAAAAAGTAAAATTTTCAATTTACAATTCTCAATTTTCAATCAAATCCCAATTTTCAATTCTCAAACATTTATTATTTAGAAAATTTGAAAATTTAGTAATTGAAAATTCATTGGAAATTAGAAATTGAAAATTGAAAATTATATTAATTTTATATTCCCCTAATTTCTACCCTTTTAACTTCTAGTTTTATAATATTCGCAAAACCCTCCAATTTTTCATTCGAATATGGCTTAATTTTCTCAAAGGATTTATCCAAAGTTTTCTCTGGCCGAAACTGCTGAATGGCATAAATCTTGGCTTTTTCTAAAACTCCTAAATTTTTCAACCATTTTTTTATTCTGTTCATTTCTTTTTCGTCAATAATCCCCGGTACCGCCGTTGTTCTAAATTCAAAAGGAATACCACTCTTTTGAATAATATCTAAGCTTTTTTCAATATTTTTTAAAATGTCATTTTGAAAAAGCAAAGCAACCGAAGAATCTCTCAACTTATTTAAAGAATTTCTCGCATTCGCGGGAGACCTTCTGCTACGTTCAGGATAATAAAATAAACCAATCGTTTTAAGGTAATTTTTTGGTGAAGCCTTAATATCCACGGCAAAATAATCAATCATTTTTTTACTTATTAATTCCTCCAACATTTTAGGATTTGAAGCGTTGGTATCCAGCTTAACTGAAAATCCTATTTTTTTTATTTTTTCTAAAAACTCCGGCAAATCTGGATTAATTGTCGGTTCGCCGCCTGTAACAGATACCCCTTCCAATAATTTCTCTCTTGATTCTAAAAAAGCAAAAAAATCTATTTGCGAAATTCGCGGCAAGATAGCAGAAACAGAATATTGCTTTGTCTCTACAAGTTCCGGATTTTGACAAAATGGACACCTGAAATTACATCCAATTAAAAAAACAACCGCGGCTATTTTACCTGGCCAGTCAATCAAGCTTACTTTTTGAAGTCCACCAATTTGCATAAAAACAACCTGTTATCCCTGAAATAAAGTTTATACTGAATCTATTTCAGCACTCAGAGCAAGTTCTAAACTTGTTTCAAGATTTTCTTTGTCTCATCGTTAAAACAAATGGTCCATAAAACAGTCTTTAATTTTGTCGGAATGACATAGTAAATATAATCCTATTTTCCGGAAATAACCAAACCCCTAAATTGAATCCAAGGAAAAATCGCATCGCCGAAATTTATTCTTTCTTTGGAAACACCTTTTATATTTCTTAACATCTCGGCAATATTTCCAGAAAGCATTGTTTCGCTTAAAGGATATCTAATTTTTCCATTTTCAATGTAATAACTGTTTTTAGCCACTCCTGAAAAATCGCCATTATCGCTTGGAGCCCCTCCGGAAAATCTTGAAAGAAGAATCCCTTTTTTTACCGTCTTTACTAAATCTTGAAAAGATTTATTTCCCGGTTCAACAACATAAGCGCCGCCGGAATTTACCGCCCTTGCTTTTCCGGTTTTTTTAGAACCATACAAACTTAACAAAAATGTTTTTAAAACTCCTTTTTCAATAATGGTGCTGTTTTGGGCTTCAAATCCATCAGGAGTAATAAAGTAACCATCGGCAATTTCTTTTGAAACCGGTTTTGAATAAAGAGAAAATTTTGCATCCGCAATAGACTTATTTAATTTGTCTTTAAAAATAGAAGTGCCGCTAATTAAAGAATAATCACTTAAAAAACTTGTAATATAATTAATAAATTCTCCGAGGCAATCAGGAGTAATAATTATATCCCCAATAATTTTTTCTGGAAATATTTTTGTATTTATCTGTTCTGAAGACTGTTTTAATAATATATCTATAGAACTAAAATCTTTTAATTCTTTATTCAAATTTTTAGAGGAAAATCCAGTAATATTATAAGAAGATCTTTTCTTTTCCTCCTTTGAAGCAAACATAACTCCAAAGTTATAAATTCCCTTTTTAGATATAAAATCAACACCGTTTGAATTTTGAAAATAACTTTCTGTTTTTGTAAAATCAAAATTTACCTCTTCTAAAATTGTATTCGGATAATTCTTTTTGGCGTATTTTAAAAATGATTTCAATCTTCTGTACATTAAATCAAGATCTGGTCTTTCTGGCCCTAAATGAAATATTTTCGGCTCTTGCTTTTCAGAAATATCGTTTGCCGAATCCGCTTCTGACGCTTTGGCTAATTCTACAACCTGCAAAATTGCCTCGTCAATTGAATCTTTGTCAATTTTATTTATCCCAAGAACCCCTTTTTTGTTATTCAGAATCGCGGTTAAACCCAAATTAGTATCAAAAATAGTTCTGAATAAATTTATTTTGCCGGACGCAACATTAAATTCATTTTTTTCTCTAAATTGCAAAATGCACTGGGCTTTTTCTGCTCCGGCATTTCTCAAAGAATCAATAGAATATTTTACAATTTCTCTTCCATTCATAATTATTTCCCCCCAATATTAACTTTGCATTTTATTGCCGGACCGCCAAATCCAACTGGAATCCATTGTTTCTTGCCACAAAATCCGGCAACTTCCCATACCATATCATTAGAAATCATATCTACTGTTTTTAAAACATCAAAAGCGATTCCGGAAATTGTCATATCCCGAAGCGCTTTCCCAAGTTTTCCGTTTTTAATTTCATAACCCAAAGTAACTCCAAACATAAATTCACTGGTTGAATCAGCCTCTCCATTGCTTGGCCTTATTAAATAATAACCGTCATCAATAGAAGAAATCATTTCTTCTAATTTATCTTTACCCGGTAAAATTGCTGTATTTCTCATTCTAATTATCGGTTCATCGGAAAATTGGAAGGCGCGCGCATTTCCGGTTAATTCCATATTAAAATGCTTGGCGGTTTCTTTATTATGCAAAAAACTTTTTAAAATTCCGTTTTCAATAATCACTGCGTCTCTTGCTTTTGTGCCTTCATCATCAATAAAAACAGGAACCGGGCACAATTTCCCTAAAGCGGTATTGGCAAAATCAACAAGATTAATTAGCGGACTGGCGATTTTTTGATTTAAATATTCTCCGGCGATCGATCCGCCTAAAACACCATCCGCTTCAACAGTGTGACCAATTGCTTCGTGTGCCAAAATTCCAGAAAGCTCTGCGTCCAAAATACAATCTTTAATTCCGGCTTTTGGGTATACTCCTTCTTTCTTCTTTAAAAGATGCTCGTATTGGGCATCAATCTTTTTAAAAAGAAAATTTGGATCTGAAAAATTATCTTCAAATTCACCAAATCCACCGTAAACATCTGATAGTTCAACCGGCTCTTTGTTTTTTTCAACTGAAAGCGTAATATAAAGTATTGCCCGCGGAATCATAGAATAGCTTAACGAACCGCAAGATGTAACCAGTGATTTTTCCATATCAAGACAGCTCAAAGCGATTGTCCTCGAAAAAAGCTTGGGATATTTTTTCACGATATGAATATCAACCTCTTTAATAAATTCAATCAAGTCTTTCTGTGATTTTTTATGTTTTTTTGTTGAAAAATCATTTTCTGAGACAGCATTTGCCATTGGCAATCCACCAGCTTTTCTTTTCTCTTTGGAATTTAAAAAAAGCGCATTGTCGACCGCAGATTTAATAACTTGTTTTACAGTCTCATCTGAAAAATCAGAATTGGAAGAAAATCCCCAAACGCCGTCCTTATAAACTCTTGCCGAGACGCCGCTTACTGCCGCTTTCGCATTTTTAACAATATCCCCATTTACCATCACAATCCCCAGATCGCGATTTTCCTGAATTCTAAGTTCAGTGTATTCGGTAAATAATTTTGAATAATGGCTAATATTTTTTTGAATCATAATAAATTTTATTGCGAGGGATCCAGCACATAAAATTTATGCGCTGGTTAATGAAACAACCCTGACGCCACAAGAGACAACTCTAAGAATAAAACAACAGGGTTGCTTCGCTATTTACCTCGCAAAGTTTGTGCTGAATTTCTCAAAACAACAGAAATAATTTCTACTTTTATTATAATAACACAAGAACTGGTTTTGAGCCAGTTCTTGAATCTTCTGTTAATTCCTTGATCCTAGTCTCCTGACTGAAACCCCCTGTGTTGGGTTCAATCATCCCGACTAAACCTTAATGTTTTTATTGCGAGAAAACTAAATAAATAGTTCAGTCGCGAACAACTGAACCAATGAAAAAGCAATTCAGGAAAAAGCTGATATCTTTCAGTATCTCATAGTAATTTTTCTTTTCTTTTTTTTTATCGTCAAACAGAACATCACTTAAATTATCTTGAAACTCTTAAAGTATCCAAATTATTGGGATATTTTTGAGCGTTCAAATTAGTAACTTGCTTATATTACCAGTCAATTTTTGATGATTTTTTAAATGACCTTCTTTGAAAAATCTTGTAAAATATCAATTATAAGTACAGCCGTTTTCGCAAAAGAAGCCGTTACTTCCCACCAGTCCCAACAAACTCTTTCCTCTCTCTAAACTCTTCCTGTTTACCTTTATGCCACTGCTGAACTGGTCTTAGATATCCGACAACGCGGGAATAAACTTCACAAGGCTGGTCAATGACACACTTCGGGCATTTAAAATGCTCGCCGGGTAAATAGCCATGATGCGGACAAATACTGAAAGTGGGAGTAAAGGTAAAATAAGGCAGGTGGAAATTTTCAAAAATTTCTTTAATTAATTTTTTAACAATATCGGGATTATTTATCTGTTCCCCCAAGAAAGCGTGAAAGACAGTCCCTCCGGTATATTTTGTCTGAAGCTCATCCTGAAGGCGGAGTGCTTCAAAAAGATCGTCAGTATAATTTACCGGCAGTTGACTTGAATTCGTATAATACGGCTCCTCTTCTCCGGCGGTAATAATATCCGGATATTTTTCTTTATCAAGTCTTGCCAGTCTATAAGAAGCGCCTTCAGCCGGAGTAGCTTCCAAATTATATAAGTTGCCGCTTTCCTTTTGATAACCAACTAATCTTTCTCTCATAAAATCTAAGATCTCAGCGGTGAATCTTCGGGCTTCCTTTTGACCGATATTTTCTCCCATAAAATTAAGCATCGCTTCATTCATTCCCACCAGTCCAATAGTTGAAAAATGATTAGCCCAATACTGATCCCGAGCTGTCTTAATGCCAGATAAGTAATATTTAGAATAAGGATAAAGCCCTTTTTCGGTAAATCGCTCTAAAATTTTTCTTTTAATTTCAAGGCTTTCTCTAGCTAAATCCATAGATTTTGCAAGTCGCTCTAAAAATTCTTCTTTACTTTTTGAAAAATATCCAATCCGCGGCATATTAATCGTTACCACGCCAATACTTCCGGTTAATGGATAAGAACCAAAAAGTCCTCCACCGCGGATATATAATTGCCGATTATCTAAACGAAGTCTGCAACACATACTTCTAGCGTCTTCTGGCTTCATTTTAGATGAAATAAAATTTGAAAAGTAAGGAATTCCATATTTAGCGGTCATTTTCCAAACACCTTCTAAAGCTGAATTGTCCCAGTCAAGATCTTGAGTTATATTGTAAGTCGGAATTGGAAAAGTGAAAACTCTCCCTTTAGCATCGCCTTCAGTCATCACCTCGGCAAAAGCCCGATTAATCATATCCATTTCCTCTTGAAATTCTGAGTAAGTCTCTTCTTGAGCTTTTCCTCCAATAATTACTGGCTGTGATGCAAGCATCTTAGGAACCTTAATATCCAAAGTTAAATTTTCAAAAGGAGTTTGAAATCCTACTCGCGTTGGCACATTACAATTGAAAAGAAATTCCTGCATCGCCTGTTTTACTTGAAGATAATTCAAATTGTCAAATCGGACAAATGGAGCAAGCAGAGTATCGAATGAGCTCAATGCCTGAGCCCCGGCAGTCTCACCTTGAAGAGTATAAAAGAAATTAACAATCTGACCCAAAGCTGTTCTGAAATGTTTAGCTGGCCTTGATTCAATCTTACCGAAAACTCCACCAAATCCTTTTATTAACAAGTCATAAAGATCCCAACCGACACAATAAGCAGCTAAAACATTAAGATCATGAATATGAAAATCTCCTCCTTCAGCCGCTTTTCTAATTTCAGGTGGATAAATTTTGTCTAACCAGTATTTTTTTGTAACCAAAGAGGAAATATAATTATTAAGTCCCTGAAGAGAATAAGCCATATTACTGTTTTCACTAACCTGCCAATCTATTTTTTCAAGATACTGATCAACCATATCTACTGTCTCATCAATAACTTTTTTGGTTTCTCTAATTTTTCGATGCTGATCCCGATAAAGGATATAAGCCTTTGCCGCTCTATCGTATCCTTTTTTCATTAACACGCGCTCAACTACATCTTGGATATTTTCTACCGTCGGAATTTGCGGTGGTGGAAAATTTTTATTCAAAATGCCAATAACCTTATCGGAAAGTTTCTGAGCAATTTCCCCATCACTGGTATTGGTAGCTTCAAGCGCTTTTTTTATAGCTCTGGCAATTTTGTCTTGTTCAAAATCAACGACACTGCCGCTACGTTTCTTTATTTTTGTTATCTTGTTTCCAAAAAACATAAAATTTTTAAAAATTAACCCTGTTAGAAAAACATCTCTGTAAAGAGATAGAGCTTTTTCCAAAATAAGTTAATAGTGATCAAAACTATCACCTTTAGCATCTTTCTAACAGTATTAACAAAAAATAAAATCACTGATAGTGATAATTAAACTTTTGATACTTTTGAAATTTATCTGTGTTGCTATCGTTTAATATCTCAACTTTATATCTAGTCTCTTTGCCAATTAACGAATCCATTTTTCACAACGATCCGCTTTATGGAATAACATCACCATTTCTTGAAAATATTTATCGGCTCTTTTAACATAATTATCAACGGCTGTTTGAAAATTGGAAAAATCTTCTCTAATTTCATCAAACCTTCTATCGATTTCTTCTTCAAACAGCAAAAACTCCTATAAGTTTTTTAATATCTTCATCTGTAAGCATATTTTTTAAAAGTATAAATTACTTTTCTTTTATCTTTCGCCTAATAAACGCAGGGATATCAAGTTCATCTTCTTCTTCCTGGATTGGACTAACTTTTGCCTTAAAAGCTTTCTCTATAGGAACTTTTTTTTCTTCTTTTTCTTCTTTTTTTTCTTTAGGAAAAACCGCCTTTTCTCCATCAAATCCCGTAGCAATGACTGTTATTTTTATCTCCCCTTTTCTTAATCCATTATCAACAACTGCTCCGAAAATAACCTTGGCATTAGGATCAATGGACCCAGTGATAATTCGCGCAGCCTCATTTATCTCATCCATTTTAATGTCATTTCCTCCCGAAACATTAAAAATAACCCCCCTTGCTCCATCAATAGAAACTTCAAGAAGAGGGCTATTAATAGCTTGTTTAGCCGCTTCTTGCGCCCGAGCCTCGCCGCTGGCACGGCCAATTCCCATTAAAGCAGAGCCAGCATCTTTCATAATCGTTTTAATATCAGCGAAATCTAAATTAATAATTCCGGGTACTGTGATTAAATCTGAAATTCCCTGTACTCCCTGGCGAAGAATATCATCAACGATCTTAAAGGCATCTAAAAGAGTGGTTTTTTTATCAATGCTTTGAAGCAACCTGTCGTTGGGAATAGTAATTAAAGTGTCCACGCGACCAATCAATTCCTGTAATCCTTCTTCAGCAATAGTCATTCTTCTATTTCCTTCAAAAGAAAAGGGTTTTGTTACTACTCCTACGGTTAAAGCTCCTAATTCTTGAGCAATTTCGGCAATAATGGGTGAAGCGCCTGTCCCGGTTCCTCCTCCAAGCCCACAAGTAATAAAAACCATATCAGAACCCTTTAGAGCTTCATGAATCTCGTCTTTGCTTTCTTCAGCCGCCTCGCGGCCAATTTCCGGGTTCATTCCCGCCCCCAACCCTTTAGTTAGATTTTTACCGATATGAATTTTTTCCGGAGCATTAGTATTGTGAAGGTCTTGAGCGTCAGTGTTAATTGCAACAAAATCAACGCCGCGAAGACGCGATGCCATCATTCGACTAATAACATTTCCTCCACTACCCCCAACACCAATCACTTTAATCCGAGCAAATGTTTCAATTTCTGGTTTTATCTCAGCCATAGTTTTAAATTTAAAAATTAGATTTATAGTATAAAAAGTGTTTTATGGACTTAATTTTGACAAAAATATTAAGACCGAAAAATCTTAAATCCAAAATTACAAATTTCAAATAAACTCAAAATTACGAAGTTTTGAACATTTAAATTTTGAATTTGTGATTTATTTGGGATTTGGTGCTTTGGATTTTGAATTTTAGAACTTTGGTAAGAAATTTACTGAAATCCACCTAGAAAAAATATCTCTAAGAAGATTCTTTCTCTCCTATATTCTTTATCATCTCTTCTTGGTATTTCTCTATCTCTTTTTTTAAAATAGATGCAAAATCCGGCACTCTATCTCTTAAATACTGATCAATTTTTTCCATATTTCCTTTTTCAAAAAGATTATTCAATTCGGTCGCCTCTTCATCACTAAGTTTTTCAACGACTCTCAAAAGAACTCGTTCATAAACTACCTCACTCATATCACTAACTAATTTTTCCTGCTCGTCCACTGACAAATTTTCCAAACCTAATTCTTTAATCAGGTCTTTTCCTTGAATGGTTATTTTTTGATTTTGTTGTGGCATAATTTTTATTTCCCTTTTTCTATATCTTCAAAAAATTTAATAGAATTATCAATCCATTTTATGTTTGCTTCCATTATTTGTTTTAATACCTCTTTATCCGCCTCATCACCTCTATCAAGTTCATTTCTAAAATATGTAATCAAATTATTATCGGGAGTGATAAATGGTGCAATAATCTCTTTTAAATCTTTGATAGAATATTTTTCAATGTCTACTTTCTCTAATAACTCCCTAACTTGCTTATAATCATTTATTCTTTTCTCTCTTTCTTCTAGATGAGTTTTATAAAATTCCTCCCAATCTTGTTTTTGTTTAAAAGAAATATCACTACTAAAATTCTTAACTGCTTCAACTCCTTCTTTTATTTCTTCTTTATTTTCTTTTCTTTCACCTAAAAATTGCTTTTTTATCTCTTCTTCTCTTTCTTTATCTTTAAGTATATCTCCTACTGCAGATACACTTGTTTTATCACTAATTTCATAAGCTATTTTATATATCTTACAAGCTGCTTCAGAAAGATTTCTTTCTTTTTCTCCTGTTATTTGACGAGCCATAGTTATTGAACGAATAAGGGCATCTGACTCTGAATTAAGAAAGTGACCCGCCGAACCAAACCCGACTATTCCTTCAAGATTAACTGCTACCTTTGCTAATATTCTTGGAGAAATATTATTCTCTTTTGCTTTGTTAAAAATAAAGTTTACTTCAGCTTTTGTTTTTTCATCAGACCAGTGTTCTGCTGCAGAATCCTTTTTAAGAATTTCTATTATTTTCTCTCTATCAAGTTCTTCCTCTTTCTCATTTTCTTTTTCTTTAGTTTCTTTTCCGATTTCTAATTCTTTTTTTCCCTCTTCTTTTTCTCTTGGCTCTCCAATTTCTAATTCTTCCTCTTCCTTTTCTATTATTTCCTCAACTTCTTCTTCTGACCCCTCTTCTGCTGCTTTCTTAATTTCTTTCCCAACTCCTTCTACTTGTTCCTTTAATTCTTTATCTTCAACCACTACTTCTTCAGCTTTTCTCTTGACTTCCTCGCCAATCTCCTCTACTTTCTCCTCATCTCCTCTAACTTCAGCAGTCACTGCCTTTTCAACTTTTCCTTTAATTTCTTCTACTTCTCTTTTCCTTTCCTTAATTCTATTTTTGATTATATCTCTTAGACGAAATCCTGTATATATTCCACTTCCAGCACCAACAATACTCCAAGCAGTCCCGGCCGCTTTTACACTCATAAGTCCAAGAGTTCCATAACCAACCCCAAATGCAGGACAAACGACCGAAGCTCCGACGATCGTTCCGCCAATAATTACTTTTTTAAATTTTGGATTTTTAAATAATTTTTTAATTGCCTCTTTCTTACTCTCTGGCTGTGCCTCAATTTCTTTTTCATTCTCTATTTTTTGTTCTTTTACTGTTTCTAAAACCTGCTCTTTGCGTTCCTTTTCTTTCTTTTCTTCTCCAATTTTTTCTTCCTTCCCCACCTCTTTTATTTCTTTTTTTTCTTCCTCTTCTTCGCCTTCGGTTTTTTCTCCAATCTTTTCCATTTCTTTCTTTTTTATTTCTACATATTCCTTTAGAAAATCATCACCTGAAATTTCTCCTTTTTTTAAATTTCCTACTGCTTCTTCTCCTGATTCCACTCCTATTTTCTTAAAAAATTCTTCTTGTTCTTCACAAGACATGCCTTCTAAATTTTTTCTTAGCTCTTCAATCTTCTCTTCTTCCTTCGTCTTTTTTTCAATTTTTTCTTCCTCTTTTTCTTCTACTGTTTCCTCCTTCCCTTTTATTCTCTCATAAATTTCTCTCTCCTCTTCTGTTAACTCTACTTCTTTACCAGTCCTCATTTTTTCTAATATTTTTTCTTCAACTAATTCTTCCTCTTTCTTCTTTTGCTCTTCAATTCTTTTAGTAGTTTCTCCTAATGTTTCCTGTCCCTTATCTATTTCCTCTTTTTCTTTTTCCTCTTCGGCTTCTTTTGTTGGTTTTTCTTCTTCTCGCCTTTTTTGGTATCTCTTAAATTCTCTTAAATATTTATTTTCTCCCAATTCCTTTTCCAATTCTTCTCTTTGTTCCTCTGTAAGATATCTTTCTCTAAGTTCCTCTGTTTCTCTTTCTGATTTTCTTTTTTCTTGTTCTTTTTCAATTATAGATTCGCCTTCTTTTATTTCATCAGGTATTTTTTCTCTTTCCATAATAATTTTCTTCTTTCTTTTAAAATTCAAAATTAATTTGGGATTTATTGAATAATCTCCATTATCTTTTCAGTATATTTCCTGTATAAATCAATAATGGTTTTAATGTTTCTTTTAGACCAAACAATATAAATATTAACATCGTAAGAATGGACTATCTCATTGCAAAAGTTTACCATATCAATAAAAAGATATAAATCTTCTTATCTAAATTCTAAATTTTGTTTTTTTAATACTTTATTTTCTAAATCTCAAAAAGACTGCTTAGCGCTCCGAGATTTTTCTGAAACTAAATTTTCAAGAATAAATTGGTTAATATCAATTGCTGAGTCAACTAATTCTTGAATTAATTTTTTAATATATTTCAAATCCCTAGGCTTATCTTTAAGTTTATCTAAAGAAAAATCTTCATACTCCTTTAAGGATTCTAAATGATTGGTTAAAAATTCTAATTTTTTATTGATAAAGTTCTTATCCATACTTAGTATTGTGAAGGTCTTGAGCGTCAGTGTTAATTGCAACAAAATCAACGCCGCGAAGACGCGATGCCATCATTCGACTAATAACATTTCCTCCACTACCCCCAACGCCAATCACTTTAATTCGAGCAAATGTTTCAATTTCTGGTTTTATCTCAGCCATAGTTTCAAAATTAAAAATTTAAAGTAAAAAGGTTATTGTTATATAAATCAAATTATCCCGACAATTCCAATTTTTGCCTCTAATATTTCTATTCTCTTTTTCTAGTAAAATAACTTTTTCTTTATCAGTTTCTTTTTGTTCTTTAAAATTTTTGGATTAAAAACTTTATCTCTTTCAACTCGCCAGAATACTCTCTTAATATCTCAGAATATTCCGTGATTTTATCTTCTAAAAATATTATTCTTCTTTCCAAGCTGTCTAACTTATTTTTTTATATCTTCTATCAACTTCTATTTTGCTAAATCTTTTTTAATTTTATCAAATTTCTCATCGACGCCGTCAAAGTCTCTTTTAGCATCTTAGCTAAATCTTCAGATGTTCCTTAAATAATTTAGAACAGCCAACCAATTCTATTTATCATAAATATCTTAAAATTTATCTATTTGTTCATATTATAGCATTTTTGAAATTTTTGACAAATCTCTTTCATGGAAGAAAAGTTTTAAACAACCGCTTTAATTTACTAATCGGATTGGCTAAATAGGAAACGCCGGAAAGTTGAAATTTTCGATGAGAATAAACTTTCTCGTCTAATCCCCATAAAACTAAA